>JAURYB010000057.1 GCA_030654075.1 Bacteroidales bacterium
ACCATCACCCGTAATCCTTCCGCCACTTATCACTGAGTTATTCGTGATGGCATAAACTTGATAGGTTATAATGCTGGGAAGAGTTTGGTCCTTATTGCCGGACTGGCAGGAAGTGAATATAACCGCAGCAAAAAATAAATAAGTGTAAAATCTCATCATACTGAATTAAAATTAATCACATATACAAAGATATAATATTTTGATTCTAATCCATATACACAGTTTTTGGTAAAGCATTTTGAATGATGTCCAGCTACCCCGCTACCGCGCGAACTTTTCTCACCGAAGGTAATCCCTTCGCGTGGTGCTAAAAAAAAATAATCCCCGCCACCTTTCAGCGCAGGGATTTTCGCCTTTCACTATGCTTCTATTCACTCATCACTCATCACTCATCACTCATCATTCATCATTCATAACTCCTTATCACATTACTTCCTCACAAAACTCCCCCAGTGGCTATCCTCCTTATAATCAGCCAGTACTAAAGTTGTATTTGCAAAGGAATAGGCCGTCATCAGGTTGTTGAGTTCCTGCTTCATCATATTGAGGCTGTTGGCAATTAATTCAGGATTAAATCCTTTTAGTCCAAGATCAATTACCATTTCCATGGAAACAATGCGGCTCAGTACCTTGCCGAGTTCAACAAGCTTACGCTGCGGGAGCTGTGTGTCGAGGTTGAAATTCAGGATTTCTTTAATATGCTCAACTGATTTAGTGGTGAGCGAATAGCTTTTCAGGAATTGAAACAGATTACTTTCTTTAGTTTGTTTCATCAGTTTTAAAACAGCTTCCGAAACCTGAGCATAAAGCATATCATTCGATCCTTCAAAAATCTGGAATGGGCGGCTATCCACAATGGCACGTCCGGCAATGTGATTCTGCTTATAGGCTTTTGCTCCTACTAATTGAAACAGGTGTTGCGCAGCTTCCTGCATCAGGTCGGTAACAACGGTTTTCACGGAGTTGGCTTTAAGTCCCTGAGGTGCAAGGTCAACTTCAACTCCTGCGTTATCGCTGCTGTGAGCGCAAATGGCTGAAGTAATGGTATATGCTGACTGTATGCTTGCCAGCCGCTGTTGCACCTGGTCGTAGTTGAAAAGGCTTTTTGCCCCTACAAAACGGGTTTCGCAATGCTTTATAGCTTCATCCAGCATCCGCTTGATAAAACCCATGGCCATGGCAGGAATTTCGAGCCTGCTGCGATGCAATGTATCCAATAACATGGATACTCCAGTGGTCTTTGGTTCAAGGCGAAATAAACGGGGAATTTTAACATCGACTTTATTCAAACCATATGGAATCATATACAGCCCCAGGTTTTCAAAATACTCTTCCACCTGAATCATCTGGCCAATCTTATTGTTATCGCTGATAAAAAAGTCGATATCGCGCATCAGGTCTCCATTGGAGGCTTTCCGGCGTGCTGTGAGAAGCCAGTAATCGGCTGTGCCTGTTAACCCGGCCCAATGTTTTGTGCCTTTCAGGTGATAGTAATCATCTGTCTCAGTAAATGAAGTCTGCATATTTAATGCGTCACTGCCAAAGTCGGGTTCGGTGATCATTAATCCACCCATCTTCTTATCAGCGGTGAAACCTTTAAAAATAGATTGCTTTATTTCATCATTGGCATATTTATTCATAGGCTGAAGAAAAAGCCCCCAGTTGATGCCAAATGTCAGTCCAAGTGCAAGGGATTCATACGATGCTGCCGAAACGATTTCAATGCCTTCGCTTTCCACGGCTCCCCTGCCTCCGAATTCTTTTGGGATAAAAGCTAAAAACGGATCAGCCGAAAGTATCTCGCGCATTACAAAGGTGGGCAATCCGCGCTGTGTTTCCAGCTGGTTAATATCAGCCCGTTGGTGAAATACATTATCTAATTTGTTCCTGAAATCCTGCAGGAACTGGTTAAAAGGCAGTTGCACACTTGCTGAAGGCCTGGCAGCCTCAGCATATCGATTGGGATATTCCATGTAGGGGATTAAATCAGTTATAATTAATTAACGCATTCTGCAAGTGACATGCCTTTATGAATGGCATGGTAAAAAGATGTGATCCTGATTTTTAATCGAATTGCAGAATTGTAAACGGGTAACAAATTTTTTTACTGTTTATTTTAACAACTCAACAGGCTAAATGTTTAACCAGCTTGCATAAATGCCCGATTCTACTGATCATTAAATTTGACTAACGACCTGTATGGCAATGTTGGAAACACATTCAGTAAAATATTGGCTAAGCGGGAGTATGGTAAGTTTCTGAATTGCATTCAGTTTTCTTCATTTTTTTATATACTTTTGCCCGATATGAAGCGTTAATCTTTCATTAAATAACTGTTATGAATAAAACTTCGCATGTTATCCTGTTTATCCTTTTAAGCATTGCTTTTTTTTCCTGTTCGAAAGAAGCCGGTGATGGCGGGAATTCAACCATTTACGGTAAAATTATAGCGTATAATTATAATGCTGAGTTTACTACTCTTAAGGGAATATATCCGGCAGCGGATGAAGATGTTTTTATTATTTATGGCAATGACCATAGTTACAGCGAGCGGGTACGAACAAGTTTTGAAGGTATATATGAATTCAAATACCTGCGTAAAGGCGATTATACGATATACGCGTATTCAAAAGATTCCACATTAACGTTGCCTTCGGAAATGTATGCAGTGATCCGAAAAGTAAAAATTGATGATAACCAACAGACTGTTCAGGTTGAAGATATGAAAATCTTCAGGTAATGGGTAAGTTACAAAAGTTCACCAGAGTTATTAACCTGGTGAACTTACTTCTCTGGTTTTGTCAAAAAAATTCAACATGAAAGATCTTACATTAACATTGTCGAACTTTGTTCCTATCAGCCTGGAAGCAATGGAGCATGTAAAGTTGCTCGACAGGTTTGATACCAAGTATATTATTCATGAAGATCAGTTAAAGGAATACCTTGAAGCAATAGGATCGCAATACATGTTGCTTGTGATAGGAGGGAAATTAGTACATCCGTATGAAACACTCTATTTCGATACTCCGGATTTTCATCTTTACTATATGCATCACAGTGGAATGTTAAACAGGTATAAGTTGCGATGCCGGAAATATGTTAATTCAGGGATTTCATACTTTGAAGTAAAATCGAAAACCAACACCCGCCGGACCATTAAAAACAGGATGCAGGTTGATGACATTCCGGAGATGCTAACCCCGACATTGAATCAATATATTACGGATCATACTCCGGGTGTTTACCATGATTATATTCCGGTGTTGAGGGTATTTTTCGACAGGATAACCCTGGTTAATAAGCTGGCTAACGAAAGGCTTACGTTTGATATAAATCTCAGGTACAAAAGAAACGGGATCGAGAAAAAGTTGCTAAATATGGTAATTGTGGAAGTAAAACAGGAAAAACATACTGTTTCGCCATTACGGGAACTGATGAAAACGAAGCGTCAATCGCAGGACTACTTAAGTAAGTATTGCATGGGATTAACATGCCTGAATAAAGGGTTGAAAAAAAATCACTTCAAACAAAAAATAAATACGCTTAATAAGCTTGGATATGACATACATTAAACGATTACTGATTATCATTTTATTCTTTGGTTTGTACCCGGGTTTTACCCCGGTTCTGGCGCAGGTTAATCAACCAACAGTCAACGTAACTAACCAGGCAGTAAGTGCTGACGGGAGTGCTGTTTCAGTAAGCAAGAACGAAAAGGATCTGAATAAAGACAAGGATGTTGTTGTGATAAATAAACGTTTTTTTTATGGCTTTGGGTTCGACGTATTAACAATGCTACTTATTTTCGGTCTCATATATTTCCCGAATTACAGGAACAAAGAGTTTATGTTCACATTTTTTCTGTTTAATATTATAATATTCATCATCACTTTTGTACTTAATAAGACTAATATCTCGATGGGCGCAGCCTTCGGGTTGTTTGCCGTTTTCTCAATGTTGCGGTACCGCACCGAAGGAATATCCATGAAGGAAATGACCTACCTATTAATCGCCATTGCTCTTGGACTTATAAATGCCATTGGTTTGAACCTGGTACCTATACTTGTATTCAATTCTATTTTTGCTGTTTTTATTTTTGTACTTGATCATCCAATAGTTTTCAAACAGGAAGTTTCGAAAACAGTTCTTTACGAAAATATTGACCTGATCAGGCCTGAAAATCAAGAGTTACTGATGGCGGATTTGCGCAAACGTACCGGGTTTGATATTCACCGTTTTTCAATTATGTCGTTTGATTTTTTAAAAGATGCTGCTTCTATCACCATCTATTATTATAAAAAGAAATAAAGTAATTATGCCCTTTAAAACAGTTCGTTTACTGGTTTTTCTTGTTTTCCCGACCGGCTTGCTTTTTAGCTCCCCGCTCATGGGTCAGGAAAAGGATGCCGGTTTATGGACTTCTGTAAGCTTTGAAGCAAAGCTTGTTAAGAAAGCGGCTTTCAATATTTCGCAGGAGTTTCGTTTCAACGAAAATATAACTGAACTAGGTGCAGCATTCACCGATGCCGGTCTTTCATATAAATTGAATAAACACTTTCAGTTTGCTGTAAATTACAGGTTTACTCAACGCCACAGAGTTGATGACTATTACAGTTTCCGGCACCGTTTTTATGCCGATATCAAGTATAGCCATAAGTTAAAACCTTTCGGTATTTCATTGCGCACACGTTTCCAGGATCAGTATTCGGATATAGGACGAGCTTCGGATGGCGGAATTCCTGAATATTATCTGCGAAATAAACTCAGCCTGGGTTTGGATTTGAATAAACGGTATTCCCCTTACATTTCTGTTGAACTCTTTTCACCGCTTAATTATCCGCGCTATAATGCTTTCGATAATATCCGAACCACTGCAGGTATTGAATACGCAATTTCGAAACACCATAAAATAGATATTTCTTATATGATACAAAAAGAAGTAAACGTGAGTGAGCCACAGATGGATTTTGTTTTAGGATTAGGGTATAGTTATAAGTTGTAAGATAGGAGTTATAAGATATAAGGTATAAGATATAAGGTATAAGGTATAAGTTATAAGATATAAGGTATAAGATATAAGTTTCAAGACATAAGTTTAATACATTAGTTATTCGGGATTTGGGAAGTGACGTGTGTTAACCTGCGTAAACGAAGATTGTCGCACTAAATGAACAGTTTATATTTAACAGTAATGTTGAAATGCTTTTATTCTATTGAAAAAGTTATACTTGCAATTATTTCTAAATTATTGTAATTTTATTAGTGATAAAGCCAAAAGTCATGAATACAGATTTCAAATGCCCACATTGCCTGAATCTGCTAAATGTTGGTGATAATATTGTTTTTTCGACACGTAACAGTTGGGGAAAGCAAGGATTAATAATCCTTCATCCTGAATTAGGAAATTATACGGTTATAAAGCACCCGGGATTTGAAGTGCTTGAAGGTGAAATTCTGGAGTTTTACTGCCCTTTCTGCAGTAAGCAACTCTTATCAGCGCGAAATGCGAACCTGGCCAGTATACTCATGAGCGACGAAAACGGAATTGAATATGAAATTCACTTTTCTCGGATAGCCGGGCAACATTCAACATATAAAATAATTGGTCAGAATATTGACATATATGGTGAAGACGCAGCAGAGTATTTTGATGCTTTTAATGGTGGAAGCTGGTAAATAAAATGAAGATTTCATGTTTTAAATTTCAATGTTTAATTCCCTTGCCAGATTATCTCTCAATAAATCAGATTTAAATAATATAATTCTATCATATAAAAGGAAATCTCTGTAGAATTTCTGGGTTTATAATTTAATATATATAAAGATTAAATTATTTCAATTACTTATGCTTTCACATTAGGCAATTTTCGACTCAGATTTTGATTGTATTTTTTTTTAATTTTACATCATTAATTAGTTATAATAAAACATGGTATTTATTTAAAATAATTTTTATGAAAAGGTTTTACATCCTGTTAATCTTACTTTTATCATTTCGTTTTTTGATGGCACAAGGCTGTTTCCCAATTGGGATTACATTTACTACACAGGCCGAAATTGATAATTTTCAAACTGCAAATCCAGGATGCACTAAAATAGTCGGAGATCTTGTAATTGAAGGTAGCGGTATTACGAATCTCAATGGTTTAAGTGCTCTTACGGCTGTTGGAGGTAACTTCCGGATTGGTAATTCATCTACCGCAACCATGTCCTTGAATAGTTTGACCGGTCTGAATAATATTGTTTCAATCGGAGGTGATTTCATTGTCACAGGTATTGATCACCTTGTTGATTTTACTGGACTTGAAAAACTGAATCTCATAGAAGGTACATTACAGATTTATAATAATGATTCTTTAGTCAGTATGGCGGGATTGGATAATTTAACTGCCGTCGGTGGCTCTTTTTTTATTAATTCAAATAAATCTGCTCCATTTAGCCTAAGCGGATTAGGCAGTTTAATTTCGATAGGCCGGAATGCCATCATCGCTTACAGCAATTTTGTTAATTTATCTGGATTAAACAATCTAAAAACGATTGCTGGAAATCTGGAAATCAGTTATAATCCATATCTGGCCAGTTTAATTGGGC
This sequence comes from Bacteroidales bacterium, assembly GCA_030654075.1. Classification (GTDB taxonomy): domain Bacteria; phylum Bacteroidota; class Bacteroidia; order Bacteroidales; family UBA4417; genus UBA4417. Next base: position 6,592 of record JAURYB010000057.1, read on the forward strand.
TTGAGCACCTTACCAGCGTAGGCGGAAACTTTGAAATTATGGCTAATCCGGATTTAACAAATCTTACGGGTCTTGAAAACATGAATTCCATCGGTGGAAATCTGCTGATCTCTGGAAATAAAATAATTGCTGATCTGACCGGGTTGGAACACTTAAGTTCTATAAAAGGTGATATTTCTGTTTTAACTAATCCAACTTTAAAAAACCTAGCTGGCCTTGAAAACCTGTCCTCTTTGAAAGGTGGACTTCTGATAAATTTTAATGAGACAATGACCAGCTTAAAAGGGCTTAATAACGTCATATCTGTCGGAGGCGATCTGGCTTTTTCGATGAACAATGTCTCTAGTCTGGAAGGATTGGAAAATGTAACTTCCGTCGGGGGAAAGCTTTTTGTAGGCTATAACAGTGTATTGCGCAATTTGAATTCTCTTGAGCAACTAAGAAGTGTAAAGGGAAGTCTTAACATAATTGGCATGACGGCTTTAAATGACTTATCGGGCTTGAAGAATCTTGACTCTGTTGGAGGTGGAATAACAGTTTCAGATAATAATTCCCTTATCAGTCTTGCAGGATTAGATAGTATATCTTCCATATCTGGAGATCTGGTAATAAACAAAAATAATTCATTAAGTACTCTAGCAGGACTGGATAGAATTACCGACATTGGAGGTGACCTTAGTTTAGTACAAAATAGTTCGCTTAACAGTATAGGCGCGCTGCAGAATTTGTCCAAAATTGGGGGTGGCTTATTTATTGAAGGGAATCATATGAGCAACTTGGAAGGGCTTGAAAAAGTATCCATCATTCCAAGAAATGCAATAATATCTACAAACAATACTCTGACTAGCTTAAGCGGTCTTGATAATCTAAGCTCCATTGGAGGCGAACTGCAAGTCATTAAAACCGATCTGGTTAACCTGAAGGGGTTTAATAACTTAACCTCCGCAGGGGGAGTATGGATAGATCATAATCCTCAAATGACAAGTCTGATAGGCCTGGAAAAATTGAAAACAATCAAAGGAGAATTAATAATCAGCAACCAGAATGTTCTGAATGGAATAATCGAACTAAATAATCTGGAATCAGCTATATATATTGTTATTGATAGCAATCCATTGATTACCAGTTTGACTGGACTTGAAAAAGTAACATCCATTGATGGCGGACTATATATATATAGTTGTGCCAACCTGAAAAGTTTAACAGGGCTTGATAATATTGCTTCCGGTTCAATTAATACATTGCATATCACTAATAATAAAAAATTGCAAACCTGTGAAGTTACGAGTGTGTGTAATTACCTCGCCAGCATAGATGCCAAGGTTTTAATAAATGAAAATGGGAATGGATGCTTAACGCAGGCTATTGTGGAGGAAGCTTGTCGTACTAAAGGCGTAAAAGATGAAATTCCCGGAAAAGGCTTTACCATTTACCCTAATCCGTTTAAAGTCCTGGCAACCCTCAGTTTTACTTTGGATAAGAGATCGGACGTTAAACTGGATATAGTAAATCAATATGGTCAGGCTGAAATAATTCTTGCTGAAGAAGAACTCAATGCCGGATTCCATCAGTTAAGTATTGATTCATCCAAACTTAATGCAGGGATGTATTTTTGCAGGATACAAATTGGAAAAATGGAAAGTATTATTAAATTTTTTGTAATGCAATAATGTTCTTGATTGGTGTATTAGTTTGCTGCAGGTTTTTCCTTGATTGAAGAAATCAGAAAAGGCATGCACACAAGAGCCGAAGTGTCATCTCTCAGCTCAGATTACCCGCTCGCTCACTTCTTCTGCCCCTCATTCCTCCATTCATCTTTCTCCTTACTTTCGCGTATCATATCTTTTGGATCATCAATGTTCGGCCCTTGCATAAGTTGTTTCCAGTCGAATTTTTCATCAAACGGATCCAGCGCTTTTTGCGGATCAAAGATGTGGCTATCCACTGGTAACGCTACATAAGGAGTAAAGTCAGGCTTATCTGTGAACATTTCTGCAAGGTCATTTGCCCCGGCATCATATTGGTTCAGATAAGGAAGTCCAAGCATATTCCAGAAGGTTTTGAAAATACTTCCAAAACTATAATGCGTATGGCTTACATAATTTTTTTTAGCATAAGGCGAAATTACCATCAGCAAACTTCGGTGTGCATCAACGTGATCAACGCCGTTTTGTGCATCGTCTTCAGTAATCACAATGGCCATGCTTGTCCAGTATGGAGTATGCGCTAGGTATTCGACAATTCGTCCAACAGCCAGATCGTTGTCGGCCATGTAGCTTTCGCGGAAAGGGAAACCAGCTTCAGGCCGTTCGCCGGCACCATGATCATTGGGAAGTATAACTGTTATCAACTGTGGTAGCGTATCTTTGCCTGGTCCCCATTTATCTTCAAACTCTTTTTCGAAAATATCGACTCTGAATTGATCGGGGATAGCCATATTAAAGGTTGGATAAATTCTTGAAGTATGATCGTGCAGAGAAGCCGGTAACGGGAAATTTGCAAGCTGTTTTATGCCACCATATTTATATGTATCCTGGTAATCGGCGGGTTCAAACATAACACTGAAGCCAAAATTGTAATAGTCAACTTTGTTCCGTGCCAGGTGATCCCACATGGAACCCGCTTCGTTATAATCTTCAGGATAGATGGCTCCTGCGGAACCATTTAAGCCAAGGTTCCCCGGTGCTTTCGAGTCCTCTTTATAATCGCGGTTGCCGCCATAACTTGCCGGTGTAGTTGCTTCGACCCACTCGTTGGGATATGTGTTTACAAGCCAGCGATGCCCGTCGGCTGATACATCCGAATCTACATAAAAGTTGTCGCTGATGCTGAATTCTTTAACAAGTTTCAAATGATTCGGCGCTACGGTAGCATCTTCTACTTTTTTGCTTTTATCGCGGTTGGTAAAAGTAGCATTACGACCATACCGCGCAATGGTTGAATCGCCATCCGCTCCTTCAACCTGACCCATAATTTCATCATAGGTCCGGTTTTCCTTCGAGATAAAAACAATATGTTTAATAGGAGATCCTTTTATTGCAGGTGAAAGTGGAACAGGATTGTTTTTTCGCCAGCTGAATTTAGTGGAGGTAATGTCATCGAAAGTGAAATTATTTTCAACAACTTTTTGCGTCAACGTTTTCAGTTCAATGTCATTTGGAATATCAAGAATTTCGACAGTTCCTTTCATCAGGCTCCCGATATAGCTCCCTTCTGTCCCTGGTTTAAAATTACGTCCGCCATTCGGACCGCTTCCATACCCTTTGGCATTTGCAACCACCAGTTTCCTTCCATCGGGCGAAACTTTAATTTTTGCGGGAAACCAACCTGCAGGAATATGGCCGGTAACAGCCAGTGTTTCAACATCAATTACTGCAATAGCATTTAGTCCCGATTCGGCTACATATACTTTTTTGCCATCGGGCGAAATGTCCAGCCCAAAGGGAATTATGCCCCTGAGTTTTGAAAGCCTGTCATCAGGGCAAAGTTTGATATGCTTTATGACTGTCTTTTTCCGGGCATCGAGTACAGTTACATTATCATTAGAACCATTGCTGATAAATACGTAGCGGTTTGCAGCTACTATCGAATTCGGACTCGAACCTCCGACTGCGGGGAAATCTTCAACCATTTGCCCGACTAGCGTACCCGTTTTTATTTTTGCTGTTACTTTAGGCTTTGCATTTTTTTTCAGACTAACGGCCCAAACTGAAAATGATTCATCACTGTTAACCGGACCCAGGCCAGGTATTTGTAACGTATCGGAAAAAGTTCCCTCCTCAGCTTCTTTCGATAAGTACGAAAAAGCCGGGAAATCTACTGTGCCGTTTTTCCATTCTCCATTGTTTTTGCGTTTGATCAAACTATACCGGTACATACCAACATTGGCAACATAAACTGTTCTCTGGTCAGGGGAAAGTGCTATTCCAAACGGATAACGGCCGACAGGAACATTGTATAAAACTTTTTTAGTAACAGGGTCAATTACCAGCATCCGGAATCCTACCTGGTCGACAGCATACAACCTGCTTCCATCACGATTCAGCACCATATCGCCTATATAACCATGTGTGAAGTCATTGTCTCCATCTTTTGCGCTGCATTCAATTTCACCCATTTTGGCACCTGATGCTATATCAAAAACAAAAACTTTGTTTTCCTGTCCGCCGGCAACATATACTGTTTTATTATCAGGCGATATGGCTAGTCCCATAAATACAGATGCCAGCACACCCTTATCTGTATCCGATCCTGGTGGTACCTGCTGAATATCCGGATTTCCTGAATTCAGATTCCGTAAAATGGTAATGGCCAGGGGTGAAGTCCCTGAATTGGCGGTTACAGCTATATTGCCGTCATTGCTGATAGCCAGCCCGTAAGGATGAGGTGCCACGGTATAGCTTTTACCAACGGGTGTAATAATCCGGCCATTGGGAATAACGGTTTCCCCGTTTTTATCGATATGCGTAAACTTATTACCGGCAGGAGCCGAAATAACATAATCTACCTTTTGTGCTATGGCACAGATATTTATGAATAACAACAATATCAATACTAATAGTTTATTCATGTTCAGACACTTTTTGTAAAGATTCAGATTTTAATGGTACTGTTTTGTAATATTGTGTTAAAATTACAAAACACAATTCAACTCTCCTTGTTTTTATTTGTGTAATTTTCTAATGGCTTGATTAGATTTGTATTATGAACATAAAATTATGGCTATGAAACCTTTGTCAAAAACTTTATGGATATTGATTTTCGCTGTTGCTATGGGATACCTCGAATCTGCGGTAGTGGTATACCTAAGGGAAATATATTATCCTGAAGGGTTTAATTTCCCGTTGAAAGCGATGTCGCAAGATGTAACTGTGACTGAGCTATATAGGGAAGCGGCCACACTAATCATGATACTAGCTATCAGTATATTGGCTGCAGAACTCTGGCTTCACCGATTTGCCTGGTTCCTGGTTGTTTTTTCAGTCTGGGATATAACCTACTATGTATTTCTCAAAGTCTTATTAGGCTGGCCGGAATCGCTTTTCACCACCGACATTTTATTTCTTCTGCCAAGCATCTGGACAGGACCTGTGATTGCTCCAATTATTAATTCACTCACAATGATCCTGGTGGCTGCGGTTATCCTGAAAAGCAGAAATAGATCATTGCCTCTTATCCGGCTTTCGGGAGTAATCTGGTCGTTGCTATTAATTGGATCGTTGATTGTTCTGATTGCTTATATGAAAGATTTTGTTGTTTATACAATTGATTACAGGCATTCGCATCCTTCAGAAAGTATAAATGGTCTGGATTTACTGAGCCTTTCAACCAGGTTTGTTCCACAGCACTTCGATTGGCTGCTGTTTTGTACCGGGGTTTGTATGCATCTGGCAGCAGTATATCTTATCTATAAAACGAAAAGATGATGAGGATATGTCACCTAACTTTGGATTAACTTACTTAGCGTCTTGTATCTTCATATCTGAGTTTTGACAGAAATGCAAAAGAGCCGGAGTTTATCCGGCTCTTTTAGTATAAAAACAGAAGGTGTATTTTCTATCTGACGATAGAAACTTTCTTTGAAATTATTTGTGTTCCGGTATAAATCTGGAGAATATACATTCCTGGTTCAAATCCGTTAGTAAGTATGCGAAGATTAGTGCCTTTAGTGTTGTTTTTGTAAACAACTTTACCAAGGCTGTTGATCATCCTTACCTCATTGAATTTGGCAGGAGCTACAACATTAATGATATCACTGGATGGGTTAGGATAAATCCTATAAGCAGCCTGGTCGGTATTAGCAAGTCCCAGTATTATTATAGCAGTAGCACAGATTTTTGGTGATTCGCCAAGAGCATAAACTGCTGCTACACAATAATTCAGTGAACCGCCTACAAGAGGAACATCAGCGTAATCCAGCGAAGCTGTATTCGTTATAAGTACATCGTTACAATAAATATTATAGCTGAGCGGAACAGTAGCTGGTGCAGTCCACGAAAGTTGTACCATATTGACACCAGGTATAGCCGTAAGATTTGTAACAGGACTAAGTATTTCCAGTATTCCGGAATATTGATATATTCCCATAGATGTAGCACTGGCATTAAAGGTTCCGGCAAATCCACTTTGGCTGTTTGCAAAATCAACCGTGAGGAACTGTCCTGCCTGCGTTCCAGGGAATGTTGCCCATGAGTGTCCACCATCAAAACTGTAATACGCTCCAAAATCAGCACTCACCCAGGTATTTTCTGTACCAGGTACATAGCAAAAATCAGTAGTGCCGAAAACTCCGGTTGATATAACCGCAGTCCATGTAACACCACCATCAGATGTTTCCGAGAATGTACCTGAAGTACTTTTATCTTGCGCAAGGCCATGTAGTGCATCCCTGAATTCTACGTCAGTATAATCGGTATTGGTAAATGTGGTTGCGCTGACATCCCAGTGTAATCCTTTATCGCTGGTGCGATACACACGGCCTTCATTCGTTCCGAACCATGCTTTATCACCTACAGCAGAATAATAACCTACAACGCCAAATTCCCCGCTAGCCGGGTCCGCAATATTGGCACCAGGAACAAGCGTCCAGTTAGTGCCTCCATTTGATGTGGTATAAATTTCGAAATCTCCGTTAATTGGGTCACCCATACAAAAGCCTTCATTTTTATTAAAAAAATGAATCACATTCGGGAATGATGACGCATTACTGAAACTTGCAGTGGATTGGCGGTTCCATGTCGTACCACCATCCCTGGTGACATAGATCCCTTGATTGATGCCGGTTTGAACGTACATCGGCACATAGGCAGTATCTTTACTAAACGCAAATACCATGGCAGGTTCAAGACCTGTACAATTATTTATGATACCCGGTGTCCAAGTGTTACCACCATCTATCGTTTTGGTGAATTCCTGTATGTAGTTGGATGAATTTTTTCCATCATAGGCTGTTGCCCATACTACATCAGAATTAACAGCTTGCATATACTTTATTCCTCTTGAAGCCGCAATGAATCCACTGGCCTTTAGGTCCCATTCGCTTAGCCCGATTTTGATATCCCAGTAAACAGTATCAGTGGCATCAATAGCTTCAAGCCGAACATTATGTGTTCCAATACCTGCGGCAGAAGTATTCCATGGAAATGAAAAGGTAGTTGCCGTTGTATTATAAACAATCTGGTTATCAATATAAAGATTTACAGCGGTAGGAGTACCTTTAATCACTGAACAATTTATATCAAAAGCTGGTCCTAATTGAGCCATATTATTTTGTCCCAGGTCAGTAAAGCGCACTATTAAATTGGGATTGCCCGGTTTAATGCCATAAACTATTGCATTGCCGAAATTAAAGTCGCCATTCCCGCTATTAAGTGCACCTATAGCAAAATACCCGTTATTAGCTCCGGACCATCCCCAGTTCATATGAAACATGGTGGTTGCACCGCTGGTTGAATATCCATCACATACCCAGGCATGTCCACTTGTAAGATCACTTCCTGAATAATATAAGGGGCGTTTTGCATCCAGTTCTGATTTAAGCAATGCTTCCCATTCTGCAGGAGAATAATTCGACATATAGGCCAATCCAATAGTTGAATTATCATAATTAAAATAATTACTCAGAGCAAAAGGTACGCTTTCCGAATGAGCCCCCGAGCCATCTGCGGCATAGTTCATATTTACGGCAACACCAGCATGATATAATAAAGTAGCAATGTCCGTATATACTCTAAAGGTAGCCGTGTTACTCATTTTAGAAAAATTATAGGTGGTTGCTCCGAAATTGGCTGTTTCTTGCCTGTAGGCACTAGTATATGTATAAGAGCCAATACCGGTTTCCGGAAAGTTATGGTATTTCATGATCTGACCCATAGTGGTTGCCACACAGCCAACCGGGACTTTCCCTCCAAAGCCATAAGGAGCAGTAGCATCAGCAGGACAATAATAATTGTAATAAGCTGTTTGATCCCAGGTTATTAGAGCCAGTAAAGGTGCTACATCAGTTGACGGAGCCTTAATTTCATCGTAAAGGATTTTATTCCATTCATCAAGTGATTCAGTGTTAACCGCTTTTGCTGCTGCAATATGTGCAATTTCCTTACTGTAGTTCTCGAACCAGTAACGTGCTTCAGGGTTGGTGATTTCAGCTTCAATAAAGCCTTCGTCCGATTGGGCCAGAATTGGCCTTGCTGCATCATCGGCCGAAACAACAACAAATCCACCCCCAGTGTAATTGAATACATAGTAGGTAGTAATACCGTTGTATGACTTGCTGAAACTGTTTGCGACACTGCGGGTAGCTTTCAGAGAAGTTGCCGATAGATATTTGTTTGCCACCAGATTGGCCTGTTCCATGGTAACAGATTTGCCAAATGCAAATGTTGCAATCATCAGAACGAGTAAAAGAGTAGTGATTTTTCTCATAGTGTATGTATTGTTATTAATTATTAGATGTTTGTTTTTTTACCTGAATAGTAAAAATAGAATAGAATGATCAATGTAACTTTTGTTGAACTATTAGTATTTTAAAAAGATAAATTGCTTGGTGTTAAGACCTTTCAGCTGTTTAAAGTAAACAACAGGAAATTGATAACAGAAGCAAAATGGGGTTTTATGCGGCAAATATAGTATATATAAGTTTATGAATCGAAGTCTGCAAAAACTAATTAGACGTCTTAACCTCTGATAATAGAGTGCATTCTGATTGCTTAAAAATTACTACCTTTGCGCCCCTGCTTTTGAGCAGTTTTTATCAATCTCCAAAAATACCGGAATACAATGTTTGAAAGTCTAAGCGACAGGCTCGACAGAGCGTTTAAACTACTTAAAGGCCATGGTTATATTACCGAAATCAATGTGGCCGAAACACTTAAAGATGTTCGTAAGGCATTGCTCGATGCCGACGTTAGCTATAAAGTTGCCAAGGAATTTACGGATACAGTAAAAGTGAAGGCTTTGGGCCAGAATGTGTTGACTTCGGTTTCGCCAGGTCAGTTGATGGTCAAAATTGTACACGATGAGCTTGCCGAACTCATGGGTGGGGAGAAAGTTGAAATTAACCTCAAAGGCAGCCCTGCAATTATTTTAATGTCCGGTTTACAGGGAAGTGGTAAAACTACTTTCTCTGCTAAGTTAGCTAATTACCTGCATACCAAAAAAGGAAAAAATCCATTGTTGGTTGCCTGCGATATTTATCGTCCTGCGGCTATTGACCAGTTAAAAGTATTGGGAGAACAGATCGGTATTGAAGTTTATGCCGAGCCTGAAAACAAAGATGCGGTAAAAATAGCCCGTAACGCGCTCGCTCATGCTAAAGATCGCGGGTTCAATGTTATGATCATCGATACTGCCGGTCGTCTTGCGATTGACGAAGTGATGATGAACGAGATTTCGGCACTCAAATCGGCATTAAATCCGCACGAAACGCTTTTCGTTGTAGATTCTATGACAGGCCAGGATGCTGTGAATACAGCCAAAACATTTAACGACAGGCTTGATTTTGACGGAGTAATCCTTACCAAACTCGACGGCGATACACGTGGTGGAGCGGCTCTTACCATTCGTTCCGTTGTAAACAAACCTATTAAGTTTGTTGGTATTGGCGAAAAAATGGATGCCATCGATATGTTCTATCCCGAGCGTATGGCTGACCGTATACTCGGTATGGGTGATATTGTTTCGCTGGTTGAACGTGCACAGGAGCAATACGATGAAGAAGCGGCCCGCAAACTTCAGAAAAAACTTGCCAAGGATCAGTTTAACTTTAATGACTTCATCGATCAGATACGGCAGATCAAGAAAATGGGTAATGTCAAAGATCTGATGAGCATGATTCCTGGAATGGGAAAAGCTATAAAGGATATCGATATTGATGAAAATGCTTTTAAAGGTATTGAAGCCATCATCCAATCCATGACACCGCTCGAAAGAGAAAATCCTTCCGTTTTAAATGGAAGTCGGCGCAAACGTATTGCCCAGGGTAGCGGGAATGATATTCAGGAAGTAAACCGACTGATCAAGCAATTTGATGACACCCGCAAAATGATGAAAATGCTTACCACCGGTGGTGCTCAGAAAATGGCACAGCAGATGAAGAACGCGAAGAGAAGGTAGAGTTTGTGAATGGGTTGGAAGACGGAGTGAGTGGGAGAGTGGGAGAGTGGGAGATGGGGAGGTTGAGGGACTAAGGGACTGAGGGACTGAGAGACAGAGAGATAGGGAGACAGGGAGACGAGGAGTGGAGAGGCGGAGAGATCAAAGGATTTTTTATTTGTGATTTGCGATTTTGGAATCTGGAACCATTAAACCTTCAACCTGTCATACTGAGCGGAGTCGAAGCATTTGAACCTTGAACGCGAAGCATTTGCACTTCGGCTACGCTCAGTGCACTACGAACGCGAAGCATTTGCACCCTGGAACACGATTAACTATTTTCTATTAACCATTAACCATTTCCCCGAAAATGCAAATAATCGACGGCAAACAGATTGCTTCCGAAATTAAAAAGGAGCTTGCAGTTAAAAGTGCTGCTATCATTGATAAAGGCGATCGTCCTCCTCACCTGGTAGCTGTTCTGGTGGGCGAAGATCCAGCCAGCCAGACTTATGTTAACAGCAAGGAGCGTGCCTGCAAGGAAGTAGGTTTTACTTCAACCATTTACCGGCTCGAACCTGATACCACGGAAAAAAAACTTCTCGAAATCATTGATTTTATTAATAATGATGATGAAGTTGATGGATATATTGTTCAGTTGCCATTGCCTGCTCATATCAATGTTCAGAAAATAATCGGCAGCATCAATCCGCAAAAAGATGTGGATGGTTTCCACCCGGTTAGCCTTGGACGTATGATGCTGGGAGAGCCAACTTATCTGCCTGCTACTCCGTATGGCATTATCCAGTTGCTCGAACGCAGCAAAATCGAAACCAGTGGGAAACATTGCGTGGTTCTTGGTCGTAGCAATATTGTAGGAACACCAATCAGTGTAATGCTTTCGCGAAAAGCCAATCCTGGCAATTGCACGGTAACTGTTTGCCATACAGGCACGAAAAATTTAAAAGAAATCGCTAAAACTGCTGATATACTAATTGCAGCCATGGGCCAGCCACATTTTGTGACTGCCGATATGGTAAAGGAAGGAGCCGTGGTTATTGATGTTGGTATTCACCGCATGCCGGATAACAGCGAAAAAGGATACCATATCATCGGCGATGTGAAATTTGACGAAGTAGCTCCGAAATGTTCCTTTATTACTCCGGTTCCCGGAGGCGTGGGACCAATGACTATTGTTTCGTTGCTGATGAATACTTTTAAGGCGTATAATAAGGAAGTATAACTTTTGTAGTAAGTTAATAGTTAATCGGAAATAGTTCATCGTATTTTCCTTTTTTGACTATTTACTATTAACCAATAACTATTAACTTTTTCCTCGTGCATACAGATCCAACACAACAAGGTAAATTACTTCCGCTAATGGAAGATTTCTACACCATACAGGGTGAAGGCTTTCATACTGGTAAGGCTGCGTATTTTCTGCGGGTCGGAGGTTGTGATGTAGGTTGCTACTGGTGTGATGTTAAAGAATCGTGGAATCCGAAACTCCATCCGCTTACCGAGACCGATGAAATTGTTAACCGTGTAATCGGTAATCCTGCCGCTACTGTTGTCGTAACTGGTGGTGAACCCTTAATGTATAAGCTTGATTACCTTTGCGATAAATTAAAAAATCAAGGACTTCAGGTCCATCTCGAAACTTCGGGATCACATCCTTTCAGTGGTACGTTCGATTGGATTTGTCTTTCTCCAAAAAGGAAAAGTCCTCCCAAACCTGAAATTTTCAGCAAAGCGAGCGAGCTAAAAGTCATCATTTTCGATGATACTGATTTTGAATGGGCTGAAGAAAACGCCAGACTTGTCGGCCCGGATTGTTACCTCTGCCTTCAGCCCGAATGGAGCCGTATGCAAATTGTATTGCCTGGTATTATTGACTATGTGATGAAAAATCCACGTTGGCATATTTCGTTGCAGGCACACAAGTTTATGCATATTCCCTAAGGCCTGTTTCATTTTTATTTAATATTAGCCAGGTTAGCAAGTTTTACCATTTTCTCTTTCACTCGTTAAGTTGGTTAGCTACAGAATTCATTGTGAATCTATTCCCGGATTTATATATTGGGCAATTGGCACAATTTCTGCTTTCCATATTTCGTTTAATAGCAAGGCCAAATCTTTCAATTCGAAGAACTTGCTTACTTTCGCAATACAATACAGCTGATTTATGAGATATTCCGGGTTTATATTCGTTTTGGCTTTAATCTTATCGCTGAATATTCCGTTATTTGCCCAGCAACCTGCCAAAACCCATTCCGATAAACAATTCGACAAAGCTGCTCAGTTCTATAACAGGCACGACTATGCCGGGGCACTTCGCCAGCTTGATGATCTTACCGTTGATAATCCAGCCTATGCTAAGGCATGGTTACTGAAAGCTGATATCTTTTATGACCTGCAGAAATATTCCGATGCAGTTGCGTCCTATAAGAAAGCGGTGGCAATCGATTCCATTATTTTTCCGCCGGCCTATTATATTATGGCAAACCTGTATTTTGATCTGGAAAAATATGAAGATGCTAAAATGAACTACCTCAAATACCTGACGTTTAAACCAAAAATACAGGCCGAACTTAAGCGTACCGCTGAAAATTTAATATTATGTGATTTCAGGATACAGATGCTGAAAAACCCTGTACCCTTTAATCCGGTAAATATTGGACCCAATGTAAATTCGCCTGGTTTTGAATACATAAATGCAATAAGCCTGGATGAAAGTCAGCTATATTTTACACGTAAAGGTGCTGATCCGCAAAGTGATGAAAGTTTTTACCGTTCGGTTTCTGCCCGCTCGTCGACGGGACAGTTAAACTGGAGCCCGGCCATAGAGATCGGAACCCCTATAAATACGCCTGGAAATGAAGGCGCTCTCTGCGTTTCACCCGATGGCCAGACAATTATTATTACCTGCTGCAGTCGCCGCGATTCCTATGGTACTTGTGATCTGTATTCGTCGCATAAGGTTGGAGATAAGTGGTTGGAGCCTGAAAATCTTGGAGAACAAATTAATACTTCGGCTTGGGAATCACAGCCTTGCCTGGCTGCAGATGGCCGGACTTTGTTTTTTGTATCAACCCGTCGTGGAGGTCATGGTGGATCAGATATATGGAAAAGCACCAGGCAAAACGATGGCAACTGGAGCCAGCCTCTCAACCTGGGCGATTCAATCAATACTACTGCCGATGAAATGGCTCCTTTTATTCACCCGGATGGACATACTTTGTATTTTTCATCAACCGGGCATCCGGGTATGGGAGGCGCTGATCTGTTTGTTTCGAGGATGGATGCTAATGGCGTATGGCAAAAGCCTGAAAATATCGGGTATCCTGTAAATACCAAACTGGATGAGATAAACCTGATTATTAATGCCAAAGGCACCGAAGCTTTTATTTCGGCTGAAAGGGAAAAAGGATTTGGGAATACAGATATTTATCGGTTTGAATTACCGGTTCAATCCAGGCCAGCTTCCGTTTCGTATGTTCATGGCAAAGTTTACGATAAAAATACTCTAGTTCCTTTATCCGCTGCGTTCGAACTTATTGATATGCAAAGCAATAAAACGGTTGTCAGCTCTTCGTCCGACCTGGTAACAGGCGAGTTTGTAATGAGTTTGCCGGTGGATAAAGATTATGCGTTAAATGTTTCCTGCAAAGGATACCTGTTTTATTCAATGAATTTTAATGTCAGTACAGGGCACGATTCAGTAAATCCAGTAAAACTTGATATCCCAATGCAACCCGTGGCAGTAGGAGAGAAGGTGGTTTTACGAAATATTTTCTTTGAAACTGATAAGTATGAATTGCTTTCGGATTCAAAATCTGAACTTGAAAAATTGATTTCCTTTTTGTCGAAAAACACAGGGTTGCATATCGAAATCGGAGGGCATACAGATAATGAAGGCAGTGACACCCACAACATGACTCTTTCGATGAACAGGGCAAAAGCGGTGTATGATTACCTCATTGCCAATGGAATAAATGCAGATAAACTATCATTTAAAGGCTATGGGGAAACAGTGCCAATCGAAAAAAATGACACACCCGAAGGACGTGCCAATAACAGGAGAACTGAGTTTAAGGTGATAAGTAAATAAAGTCCCAAATTCCAAATTCCAAGATCCAAATTCCAATACCTCATTCTACATTTCACGTACTCCGTCTCTCCGTCTCTCC
>JAURYB010000006.1 GCA_030654075.1 Bacteroidales bacterium
CCTGCCGATAATATGACAATTATTTCCACTGCCAACCGCAATTTTAAAGGCCGGATGGGAAATAAAACAACCTTTATTTACCTCGCTTCACCTGCTGTTGTTGCATATTCCGCGCTAAAAGGTGAAATTTCGGATCCACGAGGAATTGAAGCAAACGATAAATATCCGTTCACTATTGCGCAAAGCAAGACTGTGGATATCAGCGCTGATGATGACCGGTACGCGAACGAAACCTGGAATTATGCTGATGTCGACAACCTGAATACTGACCAGATGTTTGCGGGAAATCTTACATATAATGTAAAGAGTTCAGAGGCTGAAAAAATCATGCCTCATCTTTTTAAAGGATTCGACGATAGTTTTACCGAAAGAGTAAAAGAAGGAGATATATTGATTGCCGGCGCAAATTTTGGTTGTGGCAGTTCACGGGAACATCCTTCGGTCGGATTAGCGTTTGCGGGTATCAAAGCTATAATTTGTAAAAGCGTAAACCGTATATTTTATCGTTCATCGGTAAACCAGGGATTACCAATTATTTTACTTCCCGATGCCGTTAATGCGTATAAGCAGGGCGACCAGGTTGATATAGACTTTGAATCGGGGAAAGTTACTATTGCCGGGAAAGTTTATGGGTTTTCGCCACTCCCGGATAAACTGGTGGGTATATTTAAAGCCAAAGGACTTGTGAATTATGTAAAAGCAAGTTCATAAGTAATTTATATTCAGTAGTTAAAGAAAGCTGTTGGTGTAATAACAGCTTTCTTTAATTTTAGTGTAATGTTAATTTATTTTCATAAATTTACGTTTGTATTAAAAGCAAATGAGAGTTTTAACACCCAGGTATGTTTTGCAGATGGTAGCAGTTTTTGCTATTATTCTTTTAGCCGGTGGTTATGAGTTGCCCAGATATGCCAGTCGCTTCACTATTCTGGCAATACTCGCTGTTATTGACATGCGATACTGGTATTCAGTAAGGAAGCATTTTACAAAGCCTTTTAAAAGAATGCTGACAATAGCTTACTGGCTACCTTTATACATGCTTTTATTGTTTCTGATAAGCGGCATTTTAACACCCTTTATTGATTGGAATTCCTATATCAGAATTTATTTTCCAGGAATTTTACTGATTTTGCTTATTGGCAAAGGCATATTTCTTACGTTGATTGTTTTTGGGGATATTTTCATTATTCCTTTAAATGTAATCAGAAGGATAAATCCGGAGAATATAGAACGTTTAGGCAAATGGTATCGACCGCGAAGTTTCCTTCTTACTTCTGCCGGAATAGCAACATTTGTGATGCTGATTTACGTTTCGGGAATGTTTTTCTGGGTTAAAGATTTTAAACTCACAAAGATTGAATTACCTGTTAAAAGTTTACCGCAAGCGTTTGATGGATATAAGATTATACAGATCAGCGATTTTCATCTGGGCGGTTTTATTAATGATAAACCGATGAAAGAAATTGTGCGGATCGCAAATGAACAACACCCTGATCTGATTTTGTTTACGGGGGACATGGTAAGTTTTACAACCGACGAAGTTTATTTTTTTGAAGAGGAAATGAAACGCTTTTCAGCAAAAAACGGAATATACGCGATATTGGGCAACCACGATTATGGTGAATATTCCCGATGGGATTCGCAGGAAGATAAAGAAATGAATGACAACGAATTGTTTAGCTTTTATGACCGTATTGGCTGGCAACTCCTTCGTAATCAGAATAAAATTATCAGCAAAGATTCAACTTCCATTGCTGTTATTGGTGTTGAAAACTGGAGCGAATCAAAACGCTTCGAAAAAAAGGGAGATCTCAGGAAAGCTATTAAGGGAACTGAATTGGCACAATTCAGGATTCTTATGTCGCACGATCCTTCCCATTGGGATGGTGAAGTTAATACTACGTATCCTGAGATTGATCTGACTTTATCAGGACATACTCATGCTTTTCAATTTGCCATCGAGAGTGGTACCGTAAAATGGAGCCCAGCTGCATTGCTTTTCAAGGAATGGGCCGGGTTATACGCGAAAGTGCACGAAAACGGCGAAAAGCAATATTTATATATTAACAGAGGTGCCGGAACATTGGGTTATCCTGGCCGCATTAATACAAGGCCTGAAATTACACTTATTGTATTGCGGAAAGCAGGTTAGTAATTGACAGTTCGGAAGATTCATCCAAATCTTATTCCGTTATTAATCCTATTTGTTAACTGGAACTAACAGATGCAGAAATTCTCCAGCATTGCGGCCAGACGCTAATCTTCAAGAATAAACCAGCTATTTACAATTTCATCTTTTTTATGCAATTCATCCTTGTGGGTAAACTCATTGGTATGTTTATTATACAAATAGTCTTTCTGCCATTCCAGGTGATGGACTGAAATCTGCTTAATAGCATCAATAATAAAATAAAGTTCCTGGTCGGTCATGGTAGGGTGGAGTGACAGCCTGATCCAGCCTGGTTTCTGCGACAGGTCGCCATGTGTGATCAGATCAGTAATCTGTCGGGATTTTTCGTGGCTGACATCCAGTAAAAAATGGCCGTAAGTACCTGCACAGGCGCAACCCCCGCGGGTCTGTATCCCAAAACGATCACTAAGCAGTTTTACAACCATATTGAAGTGCAGCCCCGTAATAAAAAACGAGATGATTCCCAGGCGTTTTTTTTGCGTATCAGCCAGGATATGAATGCCTGGAATGCAGCAAAGTTCTTTAAATGCGATTGCGACAAGTTCTTCCTCGCGCTGCCTGATCTTGCTGGTGCCCATTTTATTTTTCAGGTCAATGCACAAGGCTGTTTTCATGGCTTGCAGGAATCCTGGTGTGCCACCGTCTTCACGCACTTCAATATTATCAATGAATTTATATTCGCCCCAGGGATTTGTCCAGTCGACGGTGCCACCACCCGGCGCATCGGGAACCCTGCAGTGATAAAGCGAGGAATCGAAAACTAAAACACCAGAAGTTCCCGGACCACCCAGGAATTTATGAGGAGAAAAGAAAACAGCATCCAGCTTTTCCATTGGATCGCCTGGGTGCATATTTATATCAACGTAAGGTGCTGAAGCTGCATAATCGGCAAAACAATAGCCTCCGGCTTCATGCATAGCTCGTGCCAATTCATAGATGGGAGTTTCTATCCCGGTAACATTGGAACATGCGGTAAATGACCCTATTTTAAGCGGTCTGTCCTCAAATTTTTTGAGCAACTCTCTAAGGTTCTCCGGATCAACAAGCAGATTATTCCCCGGAGGAATAACTTCAACATCGGCAATAGTATGATACCACGAAGTGTGGTTCGAGTGGTGTTCCATGTGGGTAATAAAAACCACAGGTTTTTTACCCGTATAGATAAACTCGCCCGCGATATTTTTTTCGGGAACTTTCAGGTTGAGCATTCGCTGGAATTTTACCAGCACATTTGTCATACCGAATCCTGAGGTAATAAGAACATCGCCGGGGCCGGCATTTACATGTTCTTTAATAATATGCTGTGCCTTGTGGTATGCTTTGGTCATCAACTGGCCGCTCTCACAGGTTTCGGTATGTGTGTTTGCAACCCATGGGCCGATAACTTTCGAAATCCGTTCTTCTATCGGGCCATATAACCTGCCGCTGGCAACCCAATCGGCATAAATCATTTTCTGTATTCCAAAATGTGTTGTGTATTCCAGGTCATTTCCTACGATTTCCTTGCGGAATTTGCGGAAGTACTCTGTTAGATCTGCCATCAGAATGTTTGTATTAACGTGTGGCAAATATCTGAAAATATTAACAAACTCAAAGAATTGTTTTAATTACATTTCAGGTATTAAATAATTATACCACGGAGGCACTGAGGACACTGAGGATCACAGAGAATAGAAAAAACAATTAGTGGCTGATGAAAAACAAAAATCAAAAATTCCTGTGTTTTCCCGTAGGGAATCAAAACAAATAGGATAATGATTAAAGAACAATAAATTTCCGTAAGATACCAATTTTAAATGATTTATGTTAATCCCCTGACGGGGAATAGTGTTTGTGGTTGAAGTTTTATATTGACATTTATACCCTACAAGGAAAATCAATTTTAGAAATTAAATACTTTTCAAAGGCAGTAAATGAATATATGGAATTTATTAATATGTGATGAATTCATTTCGAAAACCTAAAGATTAAAGACTTTCAGTCAGATTTATTATGACAACGATGAAACAATCCAATTCAGAATATA
Organism: Bacteroidales bacterium; assembly: GCA_030654075.1. Lineage (GTDB taxonomy): Bacteria > Bacteroidota > Bacteroidia > Bacteroidales > UBA4417 > UBA4417. The sequence continues at coordinate 4,218 of JAURYB010000006.1, forward strand.
TTGCGTGACTTTTATCTGCAAAAGAAAGAACTTTTTTCAAATTTTAGAAAGTTCATAAAAAAAGCCAGAAATACATTTGCGGCTTTTTTACTTCAACTACCAACCCATCAACTTTCGGCCTTAAACCAATTCAATCTTATTCTACAACCAATGTCTGAATTGAATGAGGCTGACTCGTAATTTCGGCTGCCTGTCCCGCCATCCATAAGCGGTAAGGAATAGTCTCATTACTTTGATTCATTACTATTACAGCAATTTTCCCGTCAGTATTTAAAAAAGCAGTTGTTAGCAATTGACCACGGCTACCGGAACTTACAATCCGCTTTGCGCCGGGACGTATAAATTTTGAAAAATGCCCTATGTAATAATAAGAGCTGAGGTAGATTAATTCGCCGGTCCTGGTATCAGCATGAACGGGAGCAAAACAGAAATTGCCGACATGGTTTGGTCCGCCTGTTTCGTCGAGTAGCACATTCCAATCCGTCCAGGCAGCAGTTCCATTATTAAAATCATTTATCATTGAAAGACCGTATTTTTCGCCCCATTTCCATTCTCCCATTTTATTGAAATCGTAACTTTCGGCGCATCCTTCAGTAAAAATAAGATTCTTGTCCGGATAAGTTTCAGCAACCCGTTTTACATTTTCGTAGGTATTCCCTCCGCCGGTCCAACTCTCGTACCAGTGATAACCGATTCCCCAAACGTATTTTGCAGCTTCCGGATCATCCAGTACTGTGCTTGCACGCTGGTAAATCAGATCGCGGTTATGGTCCCATGCAATTAACTTTTTGTCGGCCATTCCAGCCTTATGCAAAGTTGGTCCCAGGAAGTTTTTAATAAAATCACGCTCTTCTTCACCAGTATACAGGCAGGATTCCCATGTTTGAGTAGCCATAGGCTCATTCTGAACGCTTAATCCCCATATAGGCATTCCTTCAGCTTCGTAAGCTTTGATAAACTTCACATAATAGTCGGCCCAGCTCTGGTAAAAAGCAGGAAGCAGTTTGCCGCCTTTGAGCATATTGTTATTATCTTTCATCCATGCCGGCGGGCTCCAGGGAGAGGCATAAAGTGTAAGTTTTCCGCCTGCAGCTGCAATTGCCTGTTTAATAAACGGAATGCGGTACTGCTTATCGTGAGCCACACTAAACGATTTCAATGCGGCATCATTATCATTAACGTAAGTATAGCTTCCGCTCGAAAAATCGCAACTATGAATATTAGTCCTGGCAAGTGAATAACCTATACCATTATTCACATCATAATATTTTTGCAAAATTTCCTTTTGCTTTTCTTTTGGTAGTTTAGCAAAGGTTTCAGCTGATGCATCAGTTAAGGCTCCGCCTATTCCAACAAAAGTCTGGAAGGTTTTTGTAGGATCAATAAACACGCAGGGCTGAGTTTCTTTAGGTTGACCGAAATCAACAAACTGAACTGTTTCTGTTTGTGAGATTCTCAGTTTTGTGTTTTCTGCAGTGGTATAAACTACAACTTTTTTCACGATTGGTTTTGCCGGAGAAACCGTTTCGTTTCCGGCTGTTGATATGTTTGCTGAAAACAGCATACATAAGCCCGATAAAAGAATCAACTTGTTCATATTGAATTGTTTAATTATTCAGTTATTATTAATGAAGATTTAATACAGTCTGATAGGTTGTATTCTTGTATCATTTTTAAAGGCCCGGATTATTACCAAACATAAGTAGCAACTGATCCACTACTTAACGATGTAAGTGCTATCCGGTTTTTGAATCCTATATTGAATGTTTGCGTGGTATTGCCATTGTTTAAAACGATCAGGACTTTCTTTCCATCAGGAGTTTTAAAGGCTACGTTCGGGAGATTGGTTTGCAGGACCGAAGAAATTCTAACTGATCCGGCAGGAACAAATTTTGAAGCATGGGCAACAATGTAGTAAGATACATTACGGGTATATCCGGAACTTATCGTCAAGGCTCCTTCACAGGTGAAGCATCCGCCTGGCGTATGAGGATCGTACGAAGGGTCCGAAGCCAGGTTCCATTCAATAACATTTTTGCTCCAGTTTCGTGATGCTCCGATGATCAAATTCTGCACGTGCCATTTAATATTTCCACTGAATTCTCCGGGGCCGCCAACATATTGTTCTGTAAAATAAATATTTTTTCCGGGATGCGCATTATGCACAGTTGACAGAGCCGAAATTTCGCCTCCATACAGATGAAATGCCGATCCGTCGACATATTGAGCTGCATCAGGATCATCGAGAATAGAAATAGGATAATTGGGGACATCGCAATTATGATCATAAAGAATGATTTTTGTTGTAATGCCTGCCGTTTTAAAAGCTGGACCAAGGTTATTCTTAATAAAATCTCTTTGTTCGGTTGCCTGCATTACCATGCTTGGATTATTACCACCGTTTAAAGGTTCATTCTGTATGGTAATCGCATCAATCGGAATTCCCTCAGCTTTCATCTCGGTTATATAGCGCACCAGGTAGCGCGCATACACATCATAATACTCGGGAAGAAGGCTCCCACCTACTGAACTTTTATTGCTTTTCATCCAAACCGGGGGCGACCAGGGTGAACCCAGTATTTTAATTTTTGGATTGAGTTGTAAAACAGACTTCAAAACGGGAATAAGGTCTACCCGATCTGGTGCCAGGCTGAAATTGGTAAGATTCACATCTGTTTGACCGGAAGGCATATCATCGTACGAAAAAACAGATAAACTCAGGTCAGAAGCCCCGATGCTGATCCGAAGATAGCTAACACCGATAGAATTATCATCCAGTAAAAACATTTCCTTCAATAATGCATCGCGTGTTACTGAAGTCAGGTTATTGATCAGGTATGCACTTCCACCAGTCAACGCATACCCAAAACCATCCATAACCTGGTAGGTCGTGCTTGTATCAACATTTATGGTCGGGTACTGATTTGTTGAAACTGTGAAATTTAAACCAACATTTTGTTTCTGGAGCAATGCCGATTTATCAGGTTTGGTAAGCCACCAGGAAATATCCGTTTGAGCCGGATCAGGATCAAAGACATCATCATTTTTGATAGTAAGTGTTGTCCTGTATGATTTCATAACGGCATTCTTAACATTGCTGAAGGCAACATAAAAAGTCTCATCGGGCTCGTAGGTGGAGTCGGCAAATATCTGAATTTCAATATTTTTAGTTGTCTCGCCAGGAGCAAAAACTATGTATGAGCCATTTACCGCTAAATAATCTTCGCCGGCAATAGCAGTAATATCAGATGTCGAACAAAAAAAACTGACTTGCTTATCAGTAGCGGCACTAAGTGTTACAGGAATAATTACTTTGTGTTCCTGAAGAGTACCTTCAGCAGTGCTGATTGTATCCGTGATACTCATATCAGGAGTTACTGATTCCGTTTTTTTACAGGAGCCAAAAATAATTCCAAGTAGTATCAGGGAAAGAAAAAGAGATAAACGATTATTCATCAACGTGTTGATTTTCTAATTATTAATTATTACTACCAGACATAGGTGGCTACAGAGCCAGTATTTAATGAGGTAGTTGCGTTTTTTTTGCTAAATGCTATATTAAATGTTTCCGTTTTATCGCTGTTGTTTAAAACTATCAGCACTTTCCGGCCATCGGGAGTTTTAAAAGCAACGTTAGGCAGGGTCGGGAGTGAATTTGATGCGATCCTCACTGAACCAGCAGGAACAAATTTTGACGCATGCGCAAGCGTGTAATAAGAAACATTACGGGAAATTCCGGAACTTATTGTAATGGCTCCTTCACAGGAAGTGCAGCCACCGGGAGTATGCGGATCGTATAACGAATCCGAAGCCAGGTTCCATTCAATTACAGCTTTGCTCCAGTTGCGGGTAGATCCAATTATTACATTCTGAACGTACCATTTCATATCCGGGCCGAATTTACTCGGACCACCTACCCATTGTTCAGTAAAATACACATTCTTCGCGGGAAAGGCATCATGAACTTTTGATAAGGCCGAAATGTCGCCGCCATAAAGGTGAAAGGCTGATCCGTCAATATACTGATTGGCAATGGAATCACTCAGAATATCCGTGGCATATTCGGGAACATCGCAGTTATGATCGTACAAAATGATCTTTGTTTTTATTCCTGCCGCTTTAAATGCCGGCCCAAGGTTATCTTTAATAAAATCCCTTTGTTCTGTGGCCTGCATCACCATGCTGGGGTTATTGCCGCCGTACAATGGTTCATTCTGTATGGTTATGGCATCTATTGTAATGCCTTGCGCTTTCATTTCGGTGATATAGCGGACAAAGTATTTTGCGTAAGCATCATAATACTCAGGTAGAAGACTCCCTCCTATCGAATTTTTATTGCTTTTCATCCACAATGGCGCTGACCATGGCGAACCCATAATTTTTAATTTTGGATTCAACTTCAGAATTGCCTGCAAAACAGGAATCAGATCAACTTTATCCGGTCCCAGGTCGAAATTTCTAAGCTGGGCATCGGTTTCCCCGACAGGCAGATCATTGTATGAAAACACTTTCGCATCCAGATCGGAAGCCCCGATACTAATCCGGAGATAGCTTATTCCAATTGAATTGTCATTATTCAGAAACAATTCTCTCAATAAAGTGTCGCGAATTTCAGGAGCTAAATTAGTAATAAGCGATGCGCTTCCTCCGGTGAGAGCAATACCAAAACCATCCATTTCCTGGTAGGTAGTAGCAGCATCAATAGTAATGGTCGGATACTGATTTACTGGAGCATTAAAAGGTATTTTCAGATCCTGTTTTTGTAGTAATGCTGATTTATCAGGATTGGTAAGCCAGCAGGAAATATCACCTTTAAATGCAGGTTTTGCATTTTCGTTAGTAATAACTGGCTTCGAATTACTTTCCTGGCTAATCCCACTCAATGATGTTAAAAAACCAAGACAAAGCAACAATATGACTGATGATTTGAAAAATGTGTGTTGCATCTAACGTTTTATCTTTAAATGAATGAGGATTTAATTGATATTTAAATAATATTAGCAAACACCTAAAAATCTAACTAGTTCAGAATAAGTTTACTGCGGAATATTTTCCCCTCCATTTCCAGTTCAACGATATAAAAACCTTTGGGTATATTACCCACAAAAAGTTTTTTGGTTACTTCCGAATCCGCTACTTCCACAGTTTCCACTACTGATCCATTCGATGACTTTAGAGTTACAGTCTTCTTCTGACCGGTAGATCCCGGGATAAGGATTGACACCACATCGTTGGCAGGATTTGGAAAAACAGTGAATACTGATCTTGCATCTTCCTGAATGCCAATGGTATTTTCAGTAAACCGGAACCAGTTCAGATTGAATTCCGGCTGTAGTATTTTAACACGTAATGTCCAGATTCCTTCGGTTAGAACAATTGTGGCACTGATAGTCTGCCATGTTTGCCATCCCCCGGTAACAGGAGTATTCAGGGTTACCCAGTTTATAATTGCTCCACTTGAATTGATTTGCTGCACTTCGATTTTGCCGGCTGAACCTGCGGATGCAACCCTAACTTCCAGATCGTATTTTGAGGTTTTCACAACCCTTACTCTATAATCAAGAAAATCGCCTGTACTTGTGTATCCCAAGTCCTGACCACCACCAGTATCGGTACAGGTTTCGAGAACTAAGCCCTGGTTAATGTCAAACGACTCTGCTTCAATCTTGCCTGGGATTAAAGTATAGACAGGCAAATTGTTTTTTACCTGTAAGTTACTGAAGGTTGTAAGCAAGGTGCCATCAGTGGCGGCAACAAGGCTGCCAGAATAATTGAGCTTAATAGTATCGATATCATAAATTGGCTCAGCCAGGCTAATCATGATTTGGGATGAATTAGCCGGATTAATTGAAAGGCTGCTGATGGTTACAGCATTACCGTTCAGAGTGCAGTTAAATCCAGTAGAAGAAACAGTCAGATTATCCAGATTTTTGTTTAAAGAAATATAGATAAGCTCCGATTTCCCATAGGTTTCAGCCGAAACAGCCTTTAAGGAAACGTCTTCAGTTTTTTTTTGAAGAGTGAACACGAGATAACCAAAATTGGAACCGCCTTTCTCGTACAAAACCCTGATCTTCTGGAGGCCCTTATAAAGGATAACATCGTTAATTGTTAATGTTGCCCATGAAGTGTAACTACCTGTTGCCGGTAGTGAAAGCGGACCTGAAATATCAGCACCATTAACCATAAGCCGGATTTTAGAATCGGCATTGGGGGATGCATATCTGAACTTTACAGAGTAAGTTGCTGTTGAGTCAACATCAACAGTGTATTGCAACCATTCGTTGTCAGCTGTCCAACCGATGTAATTGACCGTTGAGGATATTTCTGAATCATAAGATGTACTGATATCAACCCCATCATTGCGGTAAGTATATCCGCTGTTCCATGCGGTATAAGTTCCGGTTGTAACATGATAGTCGGCATTATCCACATCCATGTATGCTTTACCATTCCGGCCAAGGTCATAATCACAGGCTGGAACGGAACCCGGCACATGATGAACCGTAAATGGAAGAGTCGTGGAATCGCTTACCTGCCTGAACATAGCATCAATTACATCTTTGCGATAGATGCAGTTTTGTATTTTAGCATTTTCGGCCATTTGCATGAGTGCATTAAAAGCAAAACTGGCTGTAGGCGCGGTTCCCCCGTTGTTCCAATAATTGAGTAAAGTCTGATAATTTGCGGTTTTAACAATGGTAAGAGGATTAACAACGGAATTTATTTTTTTCAATGGCCACCAGGCCCAGCCTATTCCATTGCTTTCAACCAGTCGAAGAGCATCTGTGAACCACACATTAGAATTTTCGCCCGATTCGCCCAACCAGATAGGGATATTATACGTATTGCGTAAACCGATAATTCCTGAAATAGATCCCTGGTCGTTGTTGGACCAGTATTTATGGAAACTCAGGGCCATATTGTTATCCCAGGCAGGTAAAATGCCGTTGTAATTGTTGCCCCAGCAATTCCCCTCAATTATGATCATATGCTTTGTATCAACCTGCCTTATTGCATTGGTGATATCAACGTACAACTTTCGTAATGGCGCATTTGAATTCTCAGAACAACCGTTCTGATTTCCACCTGCGGTAAAAGCCCAGTTAGGCTCATTAATCAGGTCGTAAGCGCCAACCCAGGGCTCATTCACATATCGTTCAGCCAGTTTTTTCCACAAAGCAATGGTTTTATTTTTATTTGCATCGCTTTCCCATATTGTGGGTTTTGAAGGATCCGCATCACTGATGGCAGCATCTTTACCCTGTCCTCCTGGGGCTGCATGTAAATCAAGGATAACGTACATGTGGTTTGCCTTACACCAGCTAATCAGACTATCAGTCATAGCAAAGCCTTTTTCGAGCCATGTATTTCCACCCATAACCGGTTCATCTTCAATAGGCAGAGTATAAAGGTTATAATGCATAGGCAGCCTTACGGAATTGAAACCCCATGAGGCCATTGAATCAATATCAGCCCGTGTTAAATGATTGGCATGCCATGCATCGTAAAAGGCTTCCGTATTTGTAGTCCCGATAAGGGCTTCAATTTTCGCTTTTATTTGCCATTGAGTTCCTGCAAATCCACCCATCTCCATCATATATGGCTCCTGGAGCATCCAGCCACCGAGGCCCATACCGCGTAATATTACTTCATCGCCATTCTCATCTATTATTTTTTTCCCGCTGGCTCTAAGCCCCTGGGCTGAAGAGGCAAGACTCAGCATCACTATAGTAAATGCCAATACTAAGTGTAAACATTGAATATGATACTTTTTATTCATCATAAAAAAGTTATAATTGAATTGATCTTTAAAATTTACACTCATTGTTTTGTAATTTACTGTCTTAAGTATAACAAATATTTGTTTTAAGCAGTATTTCATAGGTTGGTTTGCAATGCTACTTTTGAAAATGAACCATTCGATTTTATCTCCTAAGAAGAACCTGTTCACCCGGTAAATACCAGCCTAAAGAACAGACTGCAAAGTTAATTAAAAGGCAATCTTCTCCGCTTAAAATCCTTGTTAAATGTCATTCCAAATCGTCGAAACTGAAAATACCTTAAGCCTTTTCTGAAATGATGCATTTAAAATCAGGAATGATAGTTCAGAGTTACCAGACTCTCAGTTCCCTCCGGAGTATTGCGCCTGGCAAAGCCCCGGATTACCTACTGAAACTATCTAATTCTTAACTACTTTCTTATACTGAATGCCATACCTGTTTTCAATTCTAAGTAAATAGATACCGATTTTAAATTGACTCATGTCCAATTTGTCAGATGCCGGAACTACCTCGTCGGATAAGGTATTCCCAAACATATCCATTAAAATGATCCTGTTTTGTTGATCGAGCAATTGCAGATGCAAGACATTTTTAACCGGATTCGGAAAAACAAACTGATTCATCTGATCTGATGTTTCCAATCCTGTTACAGAACAGGTATTACCTACAACATACGACAGATATTTAGTAACCGACATTCCACCTGCATAGGCAAATTTACAGGCATACGTAATGGTTGAGCCCACAGTCAGGCTATGAATGGTCGAGGTGAATATTTTTCCTGAAACTAAGGTCATTGATATTTCCGGAGAACTTTGTTTCCATAGATAGGCTATAACTCCCGTTTTATCATCGAGCAGTTCAAAGGTGATTTTCACATCCGTTCCGGTAGTAACGAAACTGTATTTGTATCCAATACTGAAAGTTCCCTCTGATGCTTCAAAAGATGAACCGGAACATTCTGTATTCAGATTTGCAGTTGTAGATGCTGTGAGTGATATAGGGTTATTTTCAGCCGTATTTCCTGTTAAATCGCTTGCCGATACAGCAAAAGTGTAAATTGTGTTTGGCGTTAGCCCATTAACAAAATAACTTTTCGAAACCCCAGATTCAACAGAAACATTCAGTGTTGTTGTACCGTATTTTATAGTATAGATTACATTGCCCGAATTATCAGAAGCCTGAAGCAACAACTCAATACTGTTTGCTGCCATTGTGCCGACAGTAGCGGTGAAACTGCTTGGTTTTTCGGTATCGCTGACTGAACTTCCGCAATCGGTTCCAACCTTGTACGAAAAGTATTCTGTTACCGCCAGGCCATTCGAGAAAGCAAATTTACAAGCATAACTGATTGTTGAACCAATGATTTGCCCATTGATGGTGGTTGAAAATATTTTGTCGGAAACATAGGTCATTATGGATTCGGTAAAAGGAATTTCTCGCCTGAGATAAGCAACGAGTCCGGGTTTGTCGGTATCCAGCAATTCAAAAGTAATTGTAACACTGGTCCCTACCGTTTCGAAAGTACATTTGTAACCCAGCGAGAATACACCTTCTGTAGCTATGTTTGAAGCTTCAGTACATGACATCTTTGGCGCAATGGTAACATTTACTGTTTGCGAAGTTTTCTCTCCTTCCAGGTTGTCCGTAGCAATCGCTTTAAGGATATAATCTCCGGCAACCGGATTCCAGATGACGCTGTAAGGAGCTGAATCATCAGAACTGATCAGAATATCATTCTGATAAAAATCTACCTTTTGAATACTTCCGTCAAAGTCGCTGGCATTGGCTGTAAGAGTTACAGGATTTCCTGCAGTAAAAGTTGAAAGATCGGCAGGTGATGTAAGGGAAACTGTCGGCAAAATATTGGCTGTGCTACTCACTACAACAAGCAACTCATCTTCGTCGGTACGCAAATCGGTATTGGTAACAGTTAGTTTCAGGCTATACACTCCTTCCGCCAACCCACTGATAACGGGTTTATCGGAAGTTGCATCTGAAAACTGAACAGCAGTCGGGCCGTAGTTTTGAGTCCATGCATATGTAAGAGGTTCTCCAGTTGACTCAGTACTTGCCGAGCCATCAAGGGTTGCCGAAGTTTGAGGAAGAATCAATATTAATTTTCCTCCGGCTAAAGCTGTCGGATAGCTATATGCAAGATCACCTGTTCGGGTAAAAGTCATTTTTGCCAAATTAAATTCGCCGGAAGAAAAAGCTAGCCGCAATACATGCTGACCGGGAGTGAGAGGAATACCGGTAACATTTTTTGTTAACCAAACAGTCCAAACGGTGCTGGAAGTTGAAAGAACGGAAATATCGCCTGAAATAGTCTGACCATCTAATTGAAGATGGAATGGTCCTCCGCCTGCCAAATTGCCGGAAGCATAACGGAAAGCAAACGAATAGATGCCTGCCTGGGTAACATTTACAGTATATTCAAGCCATTCACCTGTAGCTATTGACCCAACGTATGCACCTTCGGTAGTATTGCTTGTAGCATCAACATATTCGTCTGTCCTGAAATCACCAGAGTTAGTGGTTGTCACATCCAGATATGCTATATTCTGACCTTTTCCTCCTTCAAACGAATCGAATTTGCCCGCTTCGATAGTCCCCGGAATGGCCCATGCGGTTCCACCATAAGGTAACTGGTTACCAACCTGAATTTCAGAACTATTGGTAACATTAAATTTATCTCCGGCATACACTTTAGCATAAAAACTATGTACTCCCAATTGTAAATTGGTAGCGTTCCAGGTGTATGGTTCAGCGGTTACTGAACCCAACGACACGGTTCCATCCATAAATTCAACCTTGGTTGGGGTTCCGCCTGAAGCCACAGCAGTTAGTATAACACTTCCATTAACAGCCGCTTGCTGAAACGAAGATGTTAAAATTCCTGTTATTGGACTGTCCTTGCTGGTTACCATTTTCCGGGCCGGAACCATGAGTTGATAGCCGGTTGAAAAAGTGACTGTGATAGGCGCATCGGAATAATTCTGAGCAACATAATTGATTTCTCCATGAAGAATAAAAGCAGCCGCAACAGGATAATCTGCCGTAATAGCAGCATCAACCCTGCCCAACGCATTCATAGCATGCAACCAGTGGTAAGTTTGCGCATCAGAAATACCAAATTTGATCTCGCGATCCGGGTAGGAATTATACATTTCAATTGCTTTGGCAGGATCAATAAAAGCCAGGTATTCCCACCACATGTCGTGCCATAAGTTTGGATTCACCTGGTTGCTCATGATTCCAGTGTTGGCGGCCACTTCGTTCCAAAGTTTCGCAACATAAACTGTATCAAGTCCCAGGTAAAGTGAACCGCCATGAATAGGATAAATTTCAATACCGTAAGAGGCAGCAATATCGCTGGTCCAGAATGTACCGTTATCGATGCTATTAGTCCATACACGCGATACCAGGCTGTATTGTTGCGAAGCCGGGAAATTCCGCTCTTTGGTATCCATATAATATTCTTCAATCCCGGTTTGCTCAGTGGTATAAATATAAATGCCTAAATCGCGGATGGTTTTATCTGCTGTCAATTCGCCCCAATGGATAAGCGAAGAAGCAAACACCATGCTTTCGGAGCTCGATTCCTGGTTGTTACCAGCCGGGTTGCCGGCAAAACCATCAGCCCAGCTATGTCCTTCATAGGGGCTGAAATTCCGCAGGTAAGGAAACATTGCATCGTTCCGATCAGGACAAGCGGCATCCCGGACAAGCATATTAACCATTCCGCCCCATTGTGCAGCCCAACCAGGTTCGTACTGCTCAATAAAAGCAGCAGCATGAATAAAGTACCCCCAATGAAAATGACGGTCATTCAGGTATTGATCCTGAAAGTATCCGGCTGGATAACCAATCATTGCCGACCATGCCGTATTATAATAAAAAATAAACGCCACTTCGCCACTTTCGGCTTTAAACCAGTCTTCGAGGCGGGTTTTAATGGTTGATAAAATTTTGTTGCGCGAGGTAATATTCCCCATTTCGTCGGCAATCCGTGCAGTTTGCACCAATTGATTCATTACCTGCCCTTCGTTGTATGAATCTGTCCAGGTTGCCAGCGTATTATTTTCCAGGCTTGCAATTTTTTCAGTTAATGCTGAAGGTGAAAATCCTGTACTGTAATTATCTAAATAAGGCAATGTTGGCAAAATACCATGAAATGTATTTACAACACTAAAACTATTGCCCGCCATGGTTTTCATCTGGCCCCGAACAATAGTGTAGCTGTATTTATCAGGAACCGGCGAATCTGCAGCAAGGTGAGCCCATTGATGTGGAAGCAAACCGAGCAGCATATTTGTTTCGGCGCCTTCTTTTACTTCAGTCTGCACGTTGAAGTCTGTTCGCATAACAGAAGTGCTTTCGTTGTAACTATATGTTGCGGTTGTATTTACAGGAAAAACGTAGGCATATTTTTTATATTCTGTAGCTACTGCTGTAACATTGGTTGCCGTAAGCGGAATAAATGCCATTGACCAGTAATTCTTTCCATTCAGGGTTGAAGTGTAAATTGTTCCATTTTGTGTCCACGTACTTCCTGACGGAGCATAAACGGCAAAATCGGCGCCGTTTCTCAAGTCAGTAATAACCAGCATTTCGCCCGAAACAACAACAGTTCCTGAAGTTACGGTTACCTGGGCCACATCAGTCGTGCTTTTGGTAAAATAAAGGAATGGCATACCAACTCCGGAAGTTGTTTTAAAATCATGAATTCCATCATTCCAATCCATTGTAACTGTCCAGTCAGAAAAATCGGAAACGGTAGTTTTTGGTGCTGTCATTCCGGTAACTCCAACAGTAACGGGCTCTATATCGTCGATCACTCCGGAAGGAATATAGGTTATAACCAATCCGCTGTTTTTGGTTTTCATAGTAAACGGGTAGTTAAAAAGGTTGGATGCCTGTCCATTCTTTATCAATGCCGTCCACCAGTCGCTGGTTGGCGCAGGTTTACCAATTGCGTTACCACTAACCTGGGGCGTACCCGAAGGGATTAAGTTTCGTCCCAGCACATCAGTTCCAGGGAATGTTTTGGTATAGCTGCCGTTTCCAACAGGTACAACCTGGCTCAATACCGGCAATGAAATCAGGAAAAGAGCAATCAGTGCAAGACTAAAAAGTTTATTCATTATTTTAAGATTAAATTCTTTTCAATTTGTGGTATTTGTATTCGGTATCACCGAATGGCGGACTTAATCAACTCATGTGATTCCACAACATGAATCTGTTTTATCAGATAATCAGGCTGATACTATAAAATGAGGCTCAGAAATTATAACAAAAAAAGAAGAAAGTACAACCTGATCTTATGAGGGAAACAGACTTTTATTTCTTTTGTCAGGTTTCTAATTAACCAATTCAAATACTGAATTCAACCTGATATCGGAGGAAGAAGCACCAATCATCAGTTCAAATTCACCTGGCTCGGCAACCCATTGCAGTTTTTGGTTGTAAAAAGATAGTTTTTCTTTGTCAATCGTGAATCTGACTATTTTGGACTCTCCTGCTTTCAAGGCTATTTTTGCGAAATCCTTCAAATCTTTCACCGGCCTTGAGATTGAGCCTACTAAATCTCTGAGATATAACTGGATAATTTCTTCTCCGGCATATTTCCCTGTATTGGAAACAGTTAAAGATACAACAATTTTTCCGTCAATGCTCATTTTCTTTTTACTCAATTGCAGGTTGCTATACTCAAAGTTGGTGTAGCTTAATCCATAACCGAATTCATACTTCGGATTTACTGGTGAATCGATGTAGGAAGATGTATTGCCCATATTACTGGTAACAGGTCGGCCTGTATTAAGATGATTATAATAAACAGGTATCTGGCCAACACTGAGCGGAAAGCTGATAGTAAGTTTGGCAGATGGGTTATAATCTCCAAACAATATATCAGCAATAGCGTTACCAGCTTCGCTGCCCAGCCACCAGGTATATAAAATTGCGGGCGCATTATCGGCAGTGTAATTAAATACTAGCGGACGACCGGCATTAATCAATACAACAACAGGTTTTCCGGTAGCAAGCAATTCCTTTAATAAATCTTCCTGAACACCAGGAATATTAAGGTTGCTGCGGCTGTGAGCCTCGCCACTCATATCCCTGCGCTCACCGATACTAAGGATTACAACATCTGACTGCTTTGCCATCTGAACAGCTTCATCAAATCCGGATTTATCACTTCCTTCAATTTCGCAGCCTTTTGCATATAACAACTTAGTTTTGGATCCTACTTTATTTTGAAGTCCTTCCCATTGCGAAACAATGAAGTTAGAGTCAACACCCGGAACTTCTACATCCCAGTACCCTTTGTTTTGCTTTACTGCTTTAACCAAAGGTCCAATAAACGCTATTGTTTTTATGCTTTTGGATAAAGGAAGCAGGTTATCCTGGTTCTTCAGCAAAACAATGCTTCTGACGGCGACATCACGGGCAATTTTTGCATGTTCGGGATTGTTGAGTTCTTTCTGTTCCCGTTCGGTATTGCAGTATTTAAATGGGTCATCAAATAAGCCAAGTTCAAATTTCTTTTGCAGAATTCGACGAACAGCGTCATCAATTAAAGCCAAAGGCACTTTGCCACCAGCAACCAGCTGTGACAGACTTTTTTTATAGCAACGGCTTTCCATATCCATATCGCTGCCGGCGGTTATAGCATTAAATGCAGCTTCTTCCTCATTTTTAGCGAAACCGTGAGTTATCATCTCGCCGATGGAATTCCAGTCGCTGACAACAAATCCTTCGAAATCCCACTTGCCTTTGAGTATATCACGTTGTAAATAGCTGTTGCCTGTAGCAGGAATCCCATTCAGAACATTGAATGAGTTCATAAACGTAGCAACACCCGCATCGACAGCCGCTTTAAAAGGTGGCAGATAAACTTCCCACAATAACTGGTTGCTCATATCAACGGTGTTATAATCCCTTCCGCCAATAGCTGCGCCATAAGCCGCAAAATGTTTGGCGCAGGCCATTACCGAGTTAACATCGCCCAGTTTATTGCCCTGGAATCCTTTAACCCTGGCTGCCGCAATCATCGATCCCAGGTATGGATCTTCGCCGGCTCCTTCCATAACCCTTCCCCAGCGGGGATCGCGGGCAATATCAACCATAGGTGCAAAAGTCCAGTGGATGCCGCCTGCACTTGCTTCGGTAGCAGCAACCCGCGATGAAAGAGTCATTGCATCCAGGTCCCAGCTGCAGGATTCAGCAAGCGGAATAGGGAAAGTCGTCTTATACCCGTGGACCACATCCTGGCCAAACAGCAGTGGAATTTTTAAACGGGATTTCATGGCAGCTTCCTGCCACCACCGGGTACGGTCAGTTCCTTTGCAGTTTAACATGGAACCAACCTGACCGTTGCGCACCTGCCTGGTTTTATCATTGTCAACTGTTACCGGTCCGGTTGCAGTCCAGTCATCACTGTATTGATTTAGCTGGCCTATTTTTTCGTCAAGTGTCATTAGCTGCATAACGGAATCAACCCGTTGATCAACAGTTTTTGACTGAGATTGGGCAAAAAGAACCTGGTTCAGGAATAAAAGAATCAGCCAGAGTGCTGTATTGAATTTTGCTTTCATTGTTGTTAATACCAAAAGTAATGGTTATTGGTTATAAGATTCTCCTTATCTTTTGTTTCACAGCGGAGACGCGAGCATTGCGTCTTTACGGCTATGCGGAGACGCGAGTATCGTGTCGCTACTTCTATGAGACGCGAGCATCGCGTCCTTACGACTCGTTGGCTCTTCTGGCATCCAATTCCTGTTTCATCAATGTGGTGGTTTTAGCGTCGATCTTGTAGAAGATCATAAAGATAGCACACGACATATATAAAATACCGGGAATTACAGAAACCAGCAGTTTTATTCCTGTAATGGCGGTATCGTTTTGAACCATATTTGCCACAAAGCCCGAAGCTGCCAATATCCAGCCAGCTATAGCTGCTCCAATTCCCCAACCTGCTTTTTGAGCAAATACTGCAGCTGAAAAATATAAGCCGGTAGCCCTGCGCCCGGTTGTCCATTCGCCATAATCGGCTGAATCGGCAATCATGGTCCAGAGTAATGGAACGGCAGGCGCATAAGCCATTTTCGCGATGATATTAAATACGTATATGGTTGTCAGATTGTTTACGCCAGGTATGTAAATCAGCATAAAAAATAACCCGGAAATTAACGAACTGGCAATAAATACATTTTTATTCCCGAACCTTTTGGCCAAGGGTTTTGAGAGAGGCAAGGCAACAATAAGCGCTACAGTACCAATTACATTGAAAAGCTGAACATTATTTTCCCGTCCCAGGTAATACTTGAAATAATAGGCAATGGCTGCATTTTGCATGGCAAACATGATAAAAGAAATGATACCAACCACCGCAAGTATGATCCATGCTTTGTTCTGAAAAAGGTTTTTCACATCTTCTTTCAGCGAATTTTCCTGGGCTTTCGGTGGCTGAACCCGCTCTTTAGTAGCTTTAAAAGTAATGAAGAAGAAAATCAGGCTTAAACCTGCAAACAAAAAAACAGTGTATTGAAATCCCTGGGCTTTATCGCCGCCACCGAAATATTCGGCTAAAGTCAGTGCCAGGCCGGTAACAATAAATTGACCTGTGAAACCAGCTATAAAACGATAGGTGTTTAATCCCGCACGTTCGTAAGTATCATCAGTCATTACAGCTCCTAAAGCTGAATATGGCAGGTTAATGGCTGCGTAGGCTGTCATTAAAAGCACATAAGTGGCTCCGGCATAAATGATTTTTCCGACTTCGCCAAAGTTTGGTGTTGTAAAAGTTAGAATAGCTAAAACAGCATAAGGAACAGCTCCAAATAAAATATATGGACGAAATTTCCCCCATCGGGTGTTAGTTCTATCAGATACAATTCCTATTACAGGATCGATGGCCATATCCCAGAAACGGGCAACCAGCATAATAGTACCGGCGGCTGCGGCAGAAATCCCATATACATCGGTATAAAAGAACAAGAGCCAGAATCCAACCATATCCCATACAAAGTGAGATGCGGTATCGCCCAGACTATACCCGATTTTTTCTTTTACGCTTAATTTCAAGGTTATCTTTTCCATCTTTTAAAATTTAGTTCCTGCGGTTCATTTAGCCGACATCGACAATGAAACTATGTTTAATTTATTTCGAATATTTTATATGTTCTGGACCATTCCATTTCCTGGCCTGGCTCAACACGAATGTCGAAGAATAATTCCGGGCTGATAACGTGTTTCCATCCCCAAAGATTCACCTTTGATGTTTTAAAACTACCGGTTTCGCTTATGCCAATTTTATTTTTAGTGTTTAGCAATTCCCAGTAGGCATCTACATTTTGATTCCCGTTAAGATTGCTGAAAAAGAACTGCTCAGCGGGTGTTCCGTTAAATGTAATTTCCGTTTGACCCACTTTAACTTTTTTCTCCGGGTTAACAGAGGCATCAAATAGTTCAGGCTTAATGGCAAAAGCAAACTTCAAGATGTAACTGCTTCCAATCAATTCATTATGGATGGCTAAAAAATTATGGACATATTCATTTGTAGCAATTAGTTTCAAACCTGTATTCTTCAGCAAATACCTGATAACAAAACCACTTTCAGTGAGTTCAATTTCTTTTCGAAGAACATACGAATACCCATTAACAAGGGGCGATTGACAGCTGATGATTAATTTACCGGGTACGCTTTCAACTTTAAATTCGGCTGGTCTGATTTCGTAACTTTCAGTAAAAAGATATTTCGCGCCTTGCTTTTTCAATAAGCCGACTCCAATTTTAGGAAACCACTCCCCTTCTTTTGCTTCGTTGTAACCAATGGGAATCTCAATGCCGAATTCGTTATAAAAACCCTTGCCATGCTTATTATCATCCTCATTGTCAGTTCTTTCTATACCCGAAACAGAAATATCCTTATATTTAACAGATGTGATTTTCCCGGTCCAGTCGAAACGGGAAAAATTATAATTTCCCAAAGGTAAATCAATTTGGATTTCCAGGTTTTTGTTTTTCAGAATATGTGTCATTTTTGTAGTATTTTTAAACTGGCAATTTGCGGCAAATGGGATGACCAGAAGCAGAGAAAATAGTATTCTTTTCATTACCTGAAAATTAATTTTACGGATGGTTAACTTGCTTAGCTTGAATATTAAAAATAAAGAAAGCCAATTTTCTCTTTTATCAGTATTTGCCATTCCCAGGCATTTTTTTTAGTCTGTGCCAACACGAATAAACAGTATGTGAGCACCATTAGGTCTACCCTAAACACCCTCACCGCTAACCAATAAAAGTAAGTATCCGACATTCATCAGGACAAACGAAAGCACTAACAACCGTTAAGAGTTAGCTAATTCTTAATTAGTTTTTGATAACGAATGCCATATTTGTTTTCGATACGCAAGATATAAACACCTGTTTTTTGATGGCTCATATCTATGGTACCGGATGAACCTACCATTTCGCGTAAAACCAAATTCCCAATCATATCGTTGACAACAACCAGGTTTTTATCATCTGGCAATTGCAAGTGCAGAATTGTATGCAACGGATTCGGGTAGAAGCGGGATACAGCAGCCTGTTCAGTTTCAATAGCAGTATTCACAACACATGCATTTCCAACGGTGTATGTCAATTGTTGAGTTACACAACTACCACCCGGGACTTCAAATTTACAGGCAACTTTTATCTTTGATCCAATAGTTTGCTTACTCAAAGTGTATGAGAATATTTTGCCATTTATAGTGGTGATTTTATTTTCTGAAAAGCTTGATGTGAAATTCCAGAGATATGCATTAGCAACCTCTTTGCTGTCGAGCATTTCGAAGGTTACAATAACATCGGTACCCGAAGTGGTGAAGGTATAGCTGTAACCGGTTTCAAATGGCAAAAACCCGTTCTGACCTATATTGGAAGCAGCATTCGACAACCCAGCGCATTCGGTATTGGCCAAAGTTGTTGCGGTAACAGGCCATGATGTACCCGCCACATTTCCGTTCGCGTCAGTAGCAGTTATGGTAAAATTATAAGTAGTACCGGCTGATAAACCTGTAACAATGTATGATTTCAGAGCGCCTGAAGCACTTTCGGTTGATGTTGTATTTCCGTTGTACGAAACCGTATAAATCACACTTCCGCTGTTGTCGGATCCATTGAGTAGGATTTCGGCGGTAGTTTTTGTTACTGTTCCCAAAGTTGCTGTGGTAAGTGTTGGGACTTGTGAATCGGCTGAAATAGAAGGGCCTGTAAATAACTCCCCTGCATCGCCTTTCTGATAAATCCGGATATAATCGATATACATTTTAGCCGGGCCGCCGGCCAGGGCTGTAATAGAATTGATATCATATATTCCCACATAAGTGCCGCCTACGGCCAGGTTATAAACTATATGAAAAGGTTTATGAAATTGGTTGTAGATGATAGTAAAATTGCCTCCGCCGGCATTTGGCGTATTTGCCCCGTTCTGAATTCTTTGTTTATAAAAGGGCTTTACTTTTGGATATCTATCCTGATCGAGATACATTTTAATACTGTCAGCATCCCAGATAAGTGTATATAAGTGAAATTCATCATCCTGAATGGAATAAGGCGCATTTACGTTCGTATAATCCATGCTGTGATTGGTGTTGCCCGGTGTGGGTCCCCAATGCAGAGCGCCTCCCATATTTGTTGATTGTGTGTTGTTTGCAATTCCGGCACTGTTTCCACATTCCATTACATCAATTTCACCGCAAACAGGCCAGTTGGATGTAACTGCATTAATATCATACACATAGTCATTTCCAAGAAACCAGAATGCAGGCCATAAGCCATTAGCCGTTGAAGGTAATTTCATGCGTGATTCAATTTTTCCGTATTGAAAATACACCTTACCCTGCGAGTTTAAACGCCCGGAAGTGACATTTTTATTCAAGTATGTCTCCTTCTTTGCGCTTAACACCAGGCATTTCAAGCCCTGATAGGATTCGATTGTAACATTGTCCGGTATGTAATATTGTAGTTCACTGTTTCCGCCTCCGTTTCCATCGGTTTCCAGGTTCCATGTGTTGGTTTGGTCGAGTGTACCAGTTTCAAAATTATCCTGCCACTTCAAAACCCAGCTTTGAGCAACTGAAACTTGCGAAAACAGCACTATAATAGCCAAAAGAGTTGCTGAACGGAACCAAATCCGATTGATTCTTTCAACCAGCAAAGTGAGTAAAGTTCGGTTTTTCATCTTTAAAAGTTAAGTTGTTGAAGTTACAAAGTGAACATTTGATTAAGAAAGGCCTTTTGCAGGCTAAAAAACATTGATTAAAAAAAAAACAATCAGACATTCTTTTCACGCGTATTTTTCAGATTTTATAAAGCCGGAAAATTTTATTCAAACCCGCGTTCATTGTTTTAACCTGTTTAAGTTAATCAAAAAAACAAGCCCGCAGTGAAATGTTCCACCGCGGGCTTAGGGAAGAATTATTCTTTTACAAATTTTTTCGTTGTAATTCCATTCTTGCCTGAAATCTGAATGCTATAAATACCTTTTGAAAGATTATTTACATCAATCTGATTCTCACCGTTCTGCTTGTTGACAACTAATTTTCCTTTCATGTCGTAAATTTTAACAGTTGCGTTTTGCGGCAAACCATCAACAAATAAATTCGACTTTACAGGATTAGGATACAACTTAATTTTGTCGGACGATTTATTATCGCGAAGGCTAACCATTCCGGAGGTATTATAAAAGTAAAGGTTGTCCATGTAGAATGCTCCATTCAAATCCCAGAAACCTATTTGTGTAACAGCGGTTAAGTTAGCTGCTGGATAATCAGATAAAGGTATATCAAGGGAGTTCCATTGGTTTGGAGTTAAGGTTTTGAATGCTTTATTGTCTATGTTTGAAACAATACCGATATTCAATGATGCTAAAGTAGTAGGATAAATATCCACATGCAATGTTGTCATTGAACTTATATCGTTACTAGTAAAAGCACCATATCCAAAACAACAAATTGAAGATACTTTCTTAACTTTATTAGCCGGGGTTATGCTGGATTCTTCCACCATATCAGTTCCATACCAATTTTGGAATTCTGACACTACAGGAGTATAAGCATCGCTGAAAATTGCTATAACTTTCAATGCATCTACAGTTGGAGTTGGAGCATCGGAAACGGCTGCTCCAGCCTGAGTTACAACTACGGTTTTAACCGTAGCATCGCTGCCGGTAACTGTTACATTGGCAGTTCTTACAGCCATTGACGGATTAGCTGTAGCGGTGAGCGTGATGGTTGCATTGCCTGTACCGCTTGCTGAACTTGCAGTAAGCCAGGTTTGATCACTGGCAAGTGACCAGTCAAGTGTTGTTGCAATATCGAATGTATTTGTATTACTGGCAGTTGCTGCTATGTTAAGCGAAGAGGGAGTTAAAACAATTGAAGGAGTTTCATCTGTCCAGAAATAAATATTATCGATGTAGATTTTAGGGAAAAGATCTTTATTCGAAGTGGCACCATTTACAGTCCATTCGGCACATTGAAACTTCAACTGACGAATTGAATTCAATCCAACGCCACCATCTGCAAATTTCGACAATGGGATATCGAGGCTTACCCATCCTGATCCATCGGTTGCAATATCGCTATCAACAAAGTTATCGCCAACAGTGCCTATGAGATATACCCTAAATGGGGTTGCTGATGCATCTGCGGTCCAAATATCAAAATGCATATATTTCATTGCAGTAACATCTTGTTTGGCATTATCGAAAGCCATTCCCTGGTAAGCCAATGGCAGGTAGGATAATACATTTTTATCACCTACTGGATAAGGAGCATACACTGTTCCCATGCTTACCTGTCCCCAATCAGGATTAAGTTCCAATCCGGCGAATGGTGTGTAAGTGTAATTGCTACTGTAAACAAAAATGGAACTTCCGGCTGCAACAGTAGGTGTAACCACGGTGGCAGGTGCTGTAACCACAGGAATAGTTACGGTAGGCATGACTATATTATCGATATAAATGGTAACTTCGGATGTTCTTGCTGCAAAATCTGGCAGGAACGTTAATTTGTTGAATTTTTTACCTACATGAGCCGTTAGGTCAAAAGATATTTCCTGCCATTCATTGATTACGGTATTTGCGCCCGGTATTTCTGTTCCACCGCCAAAATCAAGACCTTCCAGTTTTAATGTAAAAGCACTTAATCTGCTTTTATACACCATTGCCTTCACTATTTTGGTAGCTTCGGTGATGGTTACAGTACCAACATTTAAGGTGTACAAACCGCCCCATTCAGCAGCTGTAGATGCTTCTACAAATTTCAAACAGTTTGCTGAAGCGTTAATACCAGTGGTAGCAGGATTTGTAACCGGGCATGTTAACCCAGCCGGGTTATCAGATCCGCCGGCACCATTGGCAAATGCGGTCCAGGACCAGCTGTTGCCAACGGTTTCAAAGTCGATTGTTGTTTGGGAAAAACCCCATCCGCTGATAGCCAGTAAGGCAACCATTAATACAAAGCGTGTAACTTTTTTCATGAGTTTTGTTTTAAAATTGTTAATTAAGTGATTGGGTTAAATACAACTTTTTTAAGTGTATAAAAAGAAGTAGCTTTTAAATACTTTTTATGATTTTATTTACATTGATATCCCTGGTTGATTTACTCATGTCAGAACAAAGAAGACAGGAATTTTTGAAAGACTTTCTGATAAGGATTCCACATTGTTTTATTATTTTAAGGTTACATAGCTTCTTTATAAACTCTTACATAATCAACATACAAGGTTTGCGGGAAAGTAGTCCCTACCACCGAAAAACCAACGAAATTGCCACAAACAGCCAGGTTAAGAATCATGTAAAACGGGTGATCATAAACCCAGCTTCCACCTTTGCTTTCGACCTCTGATTTAGAAATTCGCTTGTACAATGTTTCATCCACATAAAAATCAACGGAGCCTTCGGTCCATTCCACCGCAAACAGGTGATAATCGGTATCGAAGCGGGCATCTTGCAGGCCATACGTTTGGGTAATGGCTTTTCCACTGTACAACACGGGACCGTGAACAGTTCCGTGAACGAAACCTGGTTCCTGCCCTTTATATTCCATGATGTCGATTTCGCCGCACTGGGGCCAGGGCGAAGTTTCACTGTTATTACCCAGCATCCAGAAAGCAGGCCACATACCAGGTCCATAAGGCATTTTAATACGTGCTTCGAAACGGCCATAAGCCTGTTCAAAAAGCCCTTTGGTTTTTAATCGGGCCGAAGTGTAATTGGTACCATCATATTGGGCCGTAATTTTAAGGCATCCTACACCATCAACCAGGGTTAGTTTTGCGTTATCTTTACTTTGGGTATAAGTTTGCCATTCTGCATTTCCCCAGCCTCCGGCACCCAAATCATAAGTCCATTTAGTGGCATCGGGCAAGCTATCGGCAGCAATGGTATTAAAATCATCCTGCCAGGTGAGTTCCCAATTGTGTTTTTTGATCGCAGAGGTATCTTCACAACTCCACAAGCTGATCATCAAAATCAAAAGGACTACCCCTCGTGCTATAAATACTTTATTGTTTCTCATGGCTATTTTTTTGAAAGTTTTTATTTTACTATTTCATGAAAAGTTTATTCATCCACAACTAGTTATGATAAAAATAAACATTATCTAAGTACAAATCAGTCATTTTGGGGCTTTGTGGATCAGCGGCAATAATTAAAAACACCAAAGCTGATTTAGAAGCCAATCCAAAACTCGATAAAGGAATATCGAGGCTTTTCCAACTTCCGGTTGTTAAACCCGCGAGGTAATTAAATCCCTTTTCACCAGCCACATTATCCTTTAATACAAGCCGTACAGGTTGGTTGGTTATGGTGGGAGCCACCACATAAATATCCATGTGCAAATGGGTCATTGCCGAAGCATTTATACTGCTGAATGTTATTGGCAAATAGCTGAAAGTGTTAAAACTCATGATATTATTTCCATTGATGGAAATAATATTCAATACGTTGGTAACATAGTCCCATTTTGGAGTATCGATAGGAATACCCGGATAAGCATCGCTGAACAGGGAGATTACATTGGCCGCAGCCACTGTGGGTGCAGGAGCCATGGGCACCGCCTTTGACAAGGTAATAGTACCACTTGTTGTTAAATCGCCTAATTTAACAGTGATAGTGGCTGAGCCGGTTCCTTGCAGAGTTACGATCCCGTCAGCATTTACGGTTGCTACATTGTTATCGGAGGAAGTAAATGTCAGATATGAAGTAGGGACCGCAACCTGAACATTTACACCATTAGGCAGGTTCACCGTTTCAACCACATTGGTTGTATATGTTTGGCTAATGAAACCTGAACTGCTTGGCCAGGAAGCAATATTTGAAATAGAAAGTTTTTGGTGCGCCAGGGTTCCTAATTTCTCAAATTTAACTTCATCGATCCAGATGGTGTATCCCGAACCATCGGCCAACGCTCCTGCAGCATAAGAAAACATCCCCTTTTCACTGGTTAGCACTGAGGGATCGGGTATAGGTATAATAAATTTCTGCCAGTTGGAGTTTAACTTTACATCCAAAGCCACCTTATATTTTTCCGAAAATGTGCTGGGGCTGTCGGGATAGCCCCCAAAGCTGGCATTCATAGTTGTAGCCTGTGATGCTTTGGCCCAAAAAGTAATGGCATCGTACCCTGACAGATCGCGGGCCATGGATGTATAAAAAACACCTCCTGCAAAATTCCCTGCGGGATCACTGGCATCGGGAACTTCAATTTTCATTGATGCTGTTCCTTTATACTTTACAGAATTATCAATAAAGAAATTAGTTACTTTACCCCATGCATCAAATTTGAGGTCACGACTGAAAGCATCCGTAAACACTTCAGGCGTAGTAGGATAGTTTGTAGCAAGATCTAAATTGGCTGTATCTTTTTTGCAGCCTGCTGCCCACACAAGGATAAATCCTGTTAGCAAAGCACTAGCCATATACCTGGAATTAATCTTTTTCATAGTTCTCTTTTTTTTAGTTTGTTTACTTACCAATACTAAAATTCAAATAGGCTCTGATTTCCCATTCATTTCCATTATCATAACCCATAGCCGTAGGGTCAGGTTTTATTTCGCCTGTAGGATTCAGGATATAGGTTGGAGCATAACGTGGCGAATATTGATCCATTGAACGCCAGGTACTCCGAATCCCAAATCGGGTATCAGGTAAATTAAACCAATTGGCTTTGCCCACAGCAGTTGACAGATCAGCCATTAGCTGGAGTGGAAACGTAAGGTTGAAATCGCGGTAGTAATCATAGGGTCCCCAGTCGTTTACTTTAACCGCCGACATTAATCTTACTTTTTTGTAAATCATAGTCAAATCACCGCCAAACCGTTTAATAAGCCTTTCGTCGCTGCCATTTGACTGAGCTGTGCCAAATAATACTTTGGCCACCAATCCAAACTCGCTTGTAAGTTTTGAAACTACGCGTGTATTCACTTCCCACAAGTCGTGTGCCTTAGGTGCTCCGGCGAAGGCAAAAATTGAACGGTTAGACATAACACCTATGGCGGCGTCCTGGGTGGTTGGCAAATGACGATATACAAAATCGAGGCTCACGGCAAGTGCAGCATCTTCTTTCATATCACTGTCCCAGTCGTACATCCATGTGCCGGGAGTAGGATCGTAAGCAATGAGAAGTTCGCCAGCAGTAGTTTCTCGGTTTGCTCTTACTGCAAAAGGATCATCCAGAATATTTCTGGGGCGCCCCGGAGCAGGTACATCGCTTGCAATAGGTCCTACAATTGGTTTTTGCCATAGGAAGTTAGGCGCAATCTGGAAATTGCCTATAGCGTAAGTGAAACCCGACAGGAAATTGTATTGATTTCCACTGCCACAATCCTTAAGTGTCCAGCCAATATAAGTTTTGGTATAATCGGCACCACCATCGGCAACCAATCCCATCACTGCGCCCTGGGCGTACCAGTTTACCGGGCCCAGAACATAGGTTACTTTTGCTTTTCCACCCCAGTTGTCTTTTGAAGTAATTTTATCCTGGTAAACGGTATAATTTCCGGTTTCTCCTTCAGCGATCTGGTAAATGATGCCATTTTTTGTTTGCCCCGACCATATACCCCCAAGTTGGAATCCAAAAGATTCAAATTTTCTTTTTACCTCAAGGGTTGCCCTGCGGTTTTTAGGTACAGGGATTGCAAATGAACTTTCGGCTGATTTGCGCTGCTCCAGGTCTTCGTGATAAATGCCACTGATATCAAAACCCTTGATTGTACGGGTATATTTTAAAAGAATGGCAGGATTGGCTCCCCACCAAAGTTCAGGTCCGAAAGCGATTTTCAGGCCTTTGAGTGATTTTTTGGCTTCCACTTCGAAGCCATTGGGAGCATTTCCGTTGTAAATATCCAGATTAGGACCGTAATTTGTTTCGGAATACAATCCGAAAAAGTCGCCTTCGTAACCCCAATGATAATGACCGGTCCGGTAAAATCCTTTCAGATTAAACCATTTGCCATTCCAATCGAATTCAGCTTTATACAGTTTCACCCGCTCGGCAGCTGATATATCAATGGTTGTACCCTGATCGGTAGTTATAGTATTTACACGGCCACGGTTTTCATAAAATATTTCATCAATGGATTTTTCAGCTACATTTCCCAGTATGTTAAAAGATACATAAGCGTGAATATTATCGGTAGGTTTGGCATCAACATTCAGATAGAATGACTGCATATGATCGAAACCCTGAGCGTTCGGATAGCCTGTGCCTTCAGTAATCTTTTCTTTAGGCGTTGATGTTAAATACCCACCGGTATAATACGAAGTTATTTCACCCCTCAAGCCCACCTGTACTTTTTTCGATTGTTCACCTAGCAGGCTGGCATTGTCGCCCCTGGCCTGAAGAACGGCTGCATCAATCTGGATATTGGCAAAATGAGTATCGACCGAGGCAAGAGTTGTACCCGTTGCATATGGGTTCAGCTTGTGTGCTTCTTTTAGAGCATAGTAAGCAGCACGTGGGTAAAGCAGGTACAAACCACGTTCGTTGGTTTCGCCTTTGGCACAAACGCCGAACCACTCCTCATTCATGTTATTTTCGTCAGGCACATAATCATAGAGGTATCCTCCGTTGTTCCACGAAGCATTGTTGTCGTGTACGTCCAGGTTGCTGGTTTGTTTATACTTCCACCATCCATCGCTGAACTGAAATGTAAATCCACCAATGGAATTGCCGGCTTTGCCCAATCCGGCCGCATTTTCGTAGATTTCCTTCCAGTTCAGAACATCATATTCTGCCTGCGACTTCTGGTCTTCGGCCATATTAACTTCATTATAGGCATCAGCACCAAACTCGGTAAACATAATCGGCTTGTTAAAAGTTAATTTTACTTTTTCAAACAAATCGCCAAACGACTTACCTCGGTAGCAATTAATACCCAAAACATCAACATCCTTACATTCTTTTGCAATAATATCGAGGAAAAGCACATCGCCATTACACATAGCTACAGGTATGGAAGCATCAGTTTTTTTCATTTCAACAAATGCCTCATTAAAGAGCTTATACATGTGTTCGGCACGTAAAGTTGATTTCCTGTCCTGAACCGGAATATCTTCTGTTTCGGCTCCATCCCAGAAAAGGCCATAATTGTTTTCATTTCCAAGCATATACATGAGCACACCTGGGGTGTTCTTATACTCCTTAACCATATCTTTTACCTCTTTTAGAAGTATTTTGCGAGTAGCGGGGTCGGAGTATTCGGTATTGGCTACCCAAACGCCATTAATTGTAAGCCCATAACGACCAAATGAATGATTAATAATGGTATGGATTCCGTATTTTTCATAAATATATTGAATCCATTTAGGCTGCACTCCAAGATATTGCCTGATGGTATTTACTCCCATATTTTTCAGCAGCGACATTTCTGCATCCAGGGCAGCCCTGATTACATCGTCCGGTTGTTTCCATAAACTGTATGAAAAATTAGTACCTATGGGGGTATAATCCCAGTTCATACCATTAATCATCTGGCTCTTACCATTGACTAACAGCTTAACTCCATCGTTGTCAGTAACAACCGACACTTTATCTGCCTGAGCAAGAACAGTAGTTGTTAGAAACAAGAAAAGAGCTAATGCTAATAAGACTTTTTTCATATGAATAGTATTTTAAGGGTTAATTGATAACTTATGCAATTTGAATCAGTTCTAAGTATTTAATTTGTCAGAATCAAAGCTATTCCAATCCGTATTTGATATTTTCATTTTTATCCCAGATGCCCCAATATGCTCCTACATCGCCTTCGGCACCTACTTTCCAGGATTCATCAAAGGAAGAAAAGTAAAAGATGTCAATGTTTTCCTCTTTCGACCATAATTGTGTATTGATGAAATACTTGATTGCATTTTCCCGGGAAGGCTGGGCTCCCTTATAATTTTCGCCTTTGCTTGGCCAACCTGTTTCTGTAATAATCACCCGCTTATGACCTCCACCTGCATTTAAAGCCTGGGAATACATTTGTTTCATATACATTAAAGAATAATCCATCAGGCAGCACTCCCAAAAGGGATAGCAATTGGCTAAGATGACATCACATGCTTCTGTAATTTTGGGGCGAACACTGAATTCATAATATGCATCAACATATCCAACAGGAATTTCCGGGATAGCCGCTTTTACTCTGAAAATAAAATCTAAAAGTTCATCTTCAGTTAAATCTTCCCTATATAAAACCTCGTTACCAACGGCAGCAATATCAACATAACCCTCTTTTGCCAATTGTATGAGGGCGGCTATTTCCTGTTCATTTTTTTCAGTTTCTTTACCTAACCATGCACCAACCAAGGTTTTAATTCCAAATTCTTTTGCAATTTTCGGAATCAGCTCGTTGCCTTCGATACAGGAAAAAGAACGAACCCACTTTGTATAAGGCTGTATAATTTTCATCCTTCTTCGTATCTGATCTTCAGTAAGTACAGTTCCCGGTTTTTGCCCTTCTTCGTATGCGCTGAAGCAGAGTCCGTGCATTCCGTCGTTCAATGTTTTTGTGAACAAACCATCTAATTCTTTTTGGGGCTTATCAGCAAAATCTATACCTCCTGCCAAAGCCAATATTTTTCCTTCTCTGACTGACATAAACGTTTTATTTAAAATGCGATTATTAAATTGATTGATTGCTTCAATTATAACTCACCCCGGCGCTCAACTAAAGTGTTCCGGATTTCCCTGGCCCTTTTTTCAGTAATATCGTATTTCCACATCACCATAATAGCTAATATTCCAGCCACAGAGGGAACGGTAATATCTGCAATACGGAGCATAGTAATGGTATGTTCTGATTGCACCTGAACATCCCCGTTAAAACCTACAACGCTCAAAATAACTCCGCCAAGGAACAATGCAAGCGACATTCCAAGTTTTACCATCCACCAGTAAACAGCTCCAAATAACGCTTCTTTTCTGGGCATTCCGTTCCTGAGTTCATCGTAATCGCAAACATCGGCAGTCATTGACATCATTAGCGTAAACAGGCCTCCTATTCCAAACGACATTAACGGTAATGGGAGGAACATAAACCAGGGATTTCCGGGAGAGAATCCCCACCATTTTAGAACATAACCTACAATGGAGATTAAGGTGGCTACTATAAAGGCATTCTTCTTCCCGATTTTGGTTGACATAAATGTAATAATCGGAATTACCAAAAAAGCTGTCAACATAGCACTTACCGTCCCAAACCATGCCGGCCATTGCCCTGCCGCGGCCTGGTTACCATCAAATAAATAGAAAATTACGATGTAAAAAGCATACGCAGCAACTATTTGATACCCGTTGAATACCAGGAAAGTAGCTGCACACAGCCGAAGAAAAGGTTTGTTGTTTATGGTTTGTTTAATATCTCTGAAAAAATCTTTTATATTGGAAACAAGACTCTTGAATGATAATTTTGATTGCCCTGACAGATGAGCCTGATCAATTTCCTTGCAAAAGAAAGCAGGCATAACGCCCATTACAAGGCAAATAGCTCCAACCCAAATTGAAAGATTCCTCACTCCTGTTGGCGCATCAGGAAATAACTCGGGGCGTGAAATCAAAAACCAGAACCACGGGGCAATCATCCAGGCTACTTGTCCCATAATCTGAGAGATTGCCATGAGGCGCGTACGCTCGTTATAATCAGGGGTCATTTCGTATCCTAATCCAATGAGAGGCGCTGCAAAAACAGTGTAACCCAGATAGAATACTACTGACATTAACAAAAAATACATAAAATTAAATGTTTCATAATTGTTTCCCGGCACCGGAACTTTTAACTGCCACATCAACATAAATGAAATACCAACTACAATAGCTCCACCAAAAATATAAGGCCTGCGACGCCCCCATCTCGAACGGGTATTGTCGGAAATGTAACCCATGATAGGGTCGAGAATTGCATCCAAAAATCTTGGGATGGCGGCTAAAATACCAGCTTTGTAAGGGCTCATACCAAATCCTACTACTAAGAAAAACATGAATACGCCTAGAGCTGCAGGCAATAACTGGTTAGTAAGATTACCTGCGCCAAAAGCAAATTTTTGCCCCAGAGGTACAATGTCTTTCGCCGCTGTTTTGTGATTTTCCATAGAGTTGGGTTTTAAAGGTTTGTATTAATATTTAGTGGTTATTGTCTGCTGGTTATAAGTTATTAATTATTAGTTATTAATTATTAGCTAAGGGGTATTGGTTACTTGTACTATTACCGATGAATTGTCAACGATTTAAATTTTAACTCATTAATGGCTTGCCGGATACTGAATACCGACAATTAATTTCACCTATTAAAAAATTGTCGCATTACTTTTTTCGGTTTCCGGTCAGCCGTAAAAAGGCCCCAGTGTTTTTCCGGTTCAAGGGCTTCATGGGAACCCTTCCATTGCTCGTCAAAGGCTTCGAAAACAAAAGTCATAATACCTTCCTTTTCGCTCCATTCAACCAGGTCGTTATAGTATATGGATTGAAACTCTTCACTCACATTTTCGGGATTTATGCCGCGCCCGTTTGAATGGGTAGCCCATCCTGCTTCTGTTATTACCACAGGCTTGTCCGGATATCTGTCAGCAATGCCATAATAGTTTTGTTTAGTGTATTCCAGTGCTTCGTGAATGTTTTTATACTCCCAAACCGGATAGGTATGTATGGAGATAAAATCAACTACATCAACAAGGCTTTTCAGTTTGTCATACCAGGGTACATAATTTTCGCAGAAAGTAACGGGTTGTTTGACCTCACTTTTAATCCTCTTTACATAGCTGATCACTTTTTCTACCGGAACATAATGGTCAGTCCAGTCAACAGTTGCTTCATTACCTGCCGAAAGTGAAAAAATAATATCAGGATACTGATTCGCCAGCTTTATAAGTTTCATGATTTGAGCATGGTTGATTTTTTTATTGTATTCAAGTTGCTCCTGGGAATAGATGGCTCCCCACGGACATCCAAAATTGTTCAGTTCGGCCCCGATATAGGCTCCTAACATAACTTTGAAGTTCAGTTTTTCCTGGTCTATTACTTTAAGAACAGTTTCGGCATGCATACTACAATCATACAAACGCAGGTAAGTCCAATGATCCTGAATTAACAGCAGGTCCGCCTTTATTTGCTCATAGGTAGGGTATATTCCCAATTCCGGGCTTTGCCCATCCCTGTATCCTGAATAGCAGATTGCTTTCCCACTGGCAAGACCTAATATTTTATATAGATTCATTTGTTATTTTTATGTTTTATAGTATTTGGAGATCAGGGATAAGAATTAAAGTATTTGTAGGATAGTTACTCTTACTATTTTTCTATTTTCCTATTTCCTATTTTCATTTTCATTTTCTCTACAAAACGCTGACAGGTCCTGCGGACGCTGTCAGGTTTTGTATTTCCTGTTTCTACTTCACGAACTATACGTATTTTAAATTCCCGTCTTTATCCCAAAGCCCCCAATACGCACCTACATCGCCTTCACCTCCCATTTTCCAGGTTTCGTCGAACGACGAAAAATAGAACATGTCTATATTTTCTTCCCGACACCAGAATTGAGCGTTGATAAAATAGTGGATTGCATTATTTACGGAAGGTTGAGAATCCTCAAAAGAGGTTCCCTGATTTGGCCAACCCGTTTCGGTGATGATTACTTTCTTGCCTTTACCGGCTTTTAATGCACGGTTATACATGTCCTTCAGGTAAAGCAGTGAATAGTTAATATGACATCCCTCCCAAAAGGGATAACAGTTTGCGAAGATGATATCGCAAGCCTCAGTGATAGCGGGCCGGTTGCAGAATTCATAATAGGCATCCACGTAACCAACCGGGATTCCGGGTAATTCATTCTTTACCTGCCAGATAAATTTCAACAGTTCTTCTTCTGTCATATCCTCGCGGTACAAGACTTCATTCCCAACCGCAACCAAATCAGCATATCCGTCTTTAGCTATCCGGATTAAATTGGCAATTTCTTCTTCATTTATGGCCTGGTTTTCACCCAGCCAGGCTCCAACCATGGTCTTTAAACCATATTCTTTTGCAATTCGCGGAATCAGTTCATTTCCATCGGTGCATGAAAAAATCCTTATCCATTTGGTATAGGGCCGTATAATTTCAATTTTCCTTCGTATCTGTTCTTCTGTTATTAAATTTCCTGGCTCCTGGCCTTCGAGATAAGGACTGAAACAAATGCCGTGCATGCCTTTATTAAGCACTTCGGTAAAAATGGATCGCAGATCTGCTTCCGACTTGTTTGTAACGTCATGGCCGGCCAACGAAAGAATGTAATCATTTCTAAACGACATATCGATTCTCTATCTTTTTATTTATGTTAATAAATTAGTTACTCAATAAATCCCTGAATGAAACTTCTATCTCAACAATTTCTCCGGTGCGCTGAAATAGTATGGAGCTTATTTCTTTACCGATACTATGACCAGTTTTGAAAATCTGTTTCCCATCTGCATAAGTGACACAAGTTTTATCTTCGTTTGATGCAATGTAAACGATTGGAACCTGGCAGAAAGTAAACCCCAATTGTCCTTTTTCCAGTGTTAATTGCTGAAGCTCACCTTTCAGATTAAAAAATTCAAAAATACTTTTCTGACTCAGCAACTCATCCGGATTAAGCAAGGAGGATTGGAATACAATTTCCCCATTTTGGATATGAATTCCTAATTCCCGCATGCGTGAGATAAAGTCTTCTTTTACCTGTCCCGTCATACCGGGTTGCTGAGCGCCTGCATTACCGGGAGTATGCGAATAGGCGTCGGTAGGAAAAGCTCCATATAACTGTGGAGATTTATTCAACCCTATGCCAGCTTTGATTTCGAAATAGTGATCCTTTATTTTACCAATCGCAACAGGATCAGCTCCCTCATAAACTCCTTTGAAATAGCATTCCTGTGCAGCAAGCAACAGTTTCGAAACCATGTGCCAGTATATACTTCCCAATCCTTCGTATCCATAAAATGTACCGGACCGTCCGGTGAATGACTGATGATCGAAAAGTTCTTCGAAAACCGCTAAAACCTTTTCTTTTTCTTCGGCAACAAGATGTGCATATTTTGTAGAATCCAATTGATTTAATGCTTTTTCCAACACACCGGCATTCCGGAACGTTCCGTTGAAGTGGTAATTTCCCAGATCATCTTTACTTAAAATGGATGAATCGGAATCGGCAACTAATTTGCTGAGGAGTTTTGATTCCTTAACCTTGCTGCCAGGGATATTATTTTTTTGACTGAAAAGCGGCAATTGCCTGTCGGGATAAAGCAAGTAACTGTATTGATCTTTTCGGAATAAACGGCTTGCTTTTAAAGCATTAAGCACATCCAGGCTTTCCTGAACGGATAAATAGCCGGAACTTAATACAGCAACCTGTCCTTCGAGCATTTCGTATAGGTGACGGATAGAAACACCATGATCAGAAAATGAAACCAGGTTATAGGCATGGTACAATCCATCCTCCCGTTTGTTAACTCTGATAGACTGATCCATATAACCCAATGCGAGTTGAGTGAATTCAGCCAGGGCCTTTACCTGTACCATCATTTTCCGGCCTGAGAAAGAGATTGAGTAAACAGAATTTCGGTAATCGCTTCCGGCTTCTCCAAGGCTATCGGCAAAACGGCGACGATCGGCATCAGAAAATCCGGTTCCAATCAATGCGGTATTTTCCGAGAAAAGAGTAAATATCTTGTCGAAAAAGATACCTACTTCTTCCGAAACAGAAATTTCATCGCAGGCGGACTCATTAAATTTTTCGGACCAGAATTTCAGGAAACGCCTCAAATAACACAGTGTAACCATGGAAACTCCATTGCCTACAAGAGCGTTGTTGGCATCGTTCCATTCGGGGCGCTGGGTGTTGAGCCAGATGCCTGCCTCTGGGATAAAATTACTCAGCTTGGCAAGCAAGGTAACCAGAATTTTTTCGGTAAGGTTAACCTTGTAAATTTCGTTGTTACTGCCTTTTAACAAGACACCGTCGGCTCCGGTTTTACGTGTTAGTTCCCGTATTTCATCATTTAAAGCAAAATCAAAAACAATCGTATCCTTCGGATTTTTTACAATTTCGGGATACGATTTTATGCGGTAAGGAACATTGGCATAAACAAACATTTCCTTTTTCAGCAGCGAGTCCAGGGTCCCCGGGTGAAATTCATCTGATAACTCGAGGAATTTCTGGAGGTAAATAATCTGGTGGTCGCCCCAATAGCCAATGTAAGCCCAAGGATCGTGCGGATCGGGACTCTCCCAATCAATCCCTTCGCGTGTAACCCGGTATGGATTGTAACCATCGGCGGTTGTAGCATTTAAAAACTTACTCATCATCCCTTCCAGGAATTCAGGATATGAAAGGCCGAGTGCTTCCCAGTTCTGGAAAATATCACGCCAGTTTCCCTGGTAATTTAATTTTGCCGAGCCATTCGGGTTTTTTGTTTCAATCGAAAACTGGTTCCATGGGCGGCTTGGATCGCCATGCCTGCGGCTGAAAGTGAGAGGAAGATATTCAGAGCCAATCCGAATCAGATCCTGGTCCGCAGTTTTTTCGGCCAGTGCGGCCAATTCCATATAACTGAATGTTTCAGGCAACTGATCGAGCCAAACATTATATTTAGCTGTAATATCGGTATTTATTTGCCCAACAAACAGGACAAAATCTGTTTTATCAAGAATATAGTTGTTGGTGAAAATTCCACCTCTCATCACATTGAAAAGTGTATTTGAGAAATGGCGTGTACAGCTTAACCCGTCATTGCCAACCTGTAATCCATCAGCATTTCCAACAATTTTTATCAGGTTGGAAGTTCCTTTTTCAATATCCGTGTCGACAAATAGTTTTATGTTATCAGTAGTTTTAATGGCATTACTTAAGTTGGCCACATCGCTGCTTTCCTGGTTGATTTCGGCAACAATCAACCAATCTTTGCTGGCATCTTTATCAAGCTTTAGGCTTGCACACACAAAATAAGCGCCGCGTGTAGCTCTGATATCGGTTTCTGTTTCAACAGGCAGTCCTTTAACAAAATTCTCAACCTGGTGATTCGAAATCAGGATCTTCGTATCCTGATTAAGACCACTTGACCAAACGGTTGTTGCTTTAAGCGATTCACTAGGTTCGGCACGATCAACCGGGATTGA
This sequence comes from Bacteroidales bacterium, assembly GCA_030654075.1. Lineage (GTDB taxonomy): Bacteria > Bacteroidota > Bacteroidia > Bacteroidales > UBA4417 > UBA4417. The sequence continues at coordinate 39,661 of JAURYB010000006.1, forward strand.
ACTCAGCATGTATAAGCCAAGTTTGGTTTCTTCAAGCAATTCACATTTTTTATAGGCATCAAGCAAACTACTGAATGCATTCTGAAAATCGAAATCCACACCGTTGGGCAGTATATTCTTAATCCCGTCAAGTACATCAACCGAAACTGATCCTGTATTGTGATTACTGATAATCGACTTCTTTACAAACCCAAATTTTTCGCTGCTGTACCAACCGTATCTAAACCCTATACCAAGATCAATATTGATCTCTTCGAAAATGATTTTATTTCCATAGATGCTTTTATAGAGATTTCGTTCGATTGTATATATTTTTTCCGACTCAGAAGAAAAAGGTTCCCATAAATATGTTTTATCCGCCTTGCCAACAAGCAGATAGGTTTGACTCCCGGTAATACCCCTGCTATCATGAATTTTATCAACCGTATAATAAGGGAATAATGCATTGTTACGGTCTTTCCTTCCGGCTGTCAGGGAACCGTTGCTCGAAATAAACATCCAGTGATCGGAATCGCTCACTATGGTCATAAAGAAATCAGGCATCTGGTTGCAGTTGCTGATCTTATAAAATTTTTCGTTTTCAATTTCTATAAATTCACCTTTAACATCCTGTATTTCACTATTTACAATTGTATTCCCTAAATAAATGGTTTTTGTATTCATGATTTTATGCTTTGAAATTTCTGTTAATTCTTAAGTAATTTTTAATTTAGATGAAGATTGGGGGCAATATGAGGAAATTTGACTAAGTTTTTTATAAATCGTCTTTTATACACCTTTCCTTTTTGCTCCGTTTTGTACTACATCCTATACCGGACATCCTCCTGATTTTTCAAGGGGGAGCCACAAAAAAAGATTTCAACTTTGCATCAGTTTTCATTCTGCAGAAAGTTTTCCATAAACCTCTTATTTGCACTTTCAAATTTAGATTGTATTAAAAGTAATTGAAAATTTTGGGGTGCATCAAATATACAGCTATTCGTTGCCTGCATTACGTCAATATTACATCAACCTATTTGTATTTATCTGATTATCTATTACATATATTTTATATACTGAATCATATTGAATTACTCCACATACAACTTTTCATCCTTTGCAGAATTGTTTCCTGAAGCAAGCAAGTGATATGTAACTGAGAGTATTCCTACAGAAAGGAACAAACCATGTTATCAAATCCCGAATACCTGTATTGCCTTCCTGCCATATTGAAAAGACATAAGAAATGGCTTGCCAACTATATCTATATGATGAAGAAAATATCCAGATATGTTGAAAGAAATCAAGACTAAGTATTCAGGTAAAGAATTATCGTGGAAATGATTTTCATTCATCCGGAATCAAAGGTTAATCATAAAGTCTGTCAGGTTTGATTCGCGGTCCAACCTGAGTTTTTTACGTACGCGGTACCGGCTAATCTCAACCCCTCTTGCGCTTATATTCATTAAAGTCGCAATTTCCTTACTCGAAATATTCATCCTGAGGTATGCGCATAAGCTCAATTCGCGGGGAGTAAGATCGGGATACCTCTCTTTTAATTTTTCCAGCAAGTCTTCATATACTTTTTCAATATGCATATTAAAAACTTCCCATTGTTTTTCATTATCAATTTCCTTATTAATCCGCTTTATCAGGATGTTTATACTGTTTTTTGCCAATTCATTACTCATAGTTGAATTCACATCCTTGAGATCACTCTGCAATTTACTCAGGATGTTATTCTTCTTGATTATAAGCATGGTTGAATTAGCTAGTTCTTTCTCTTTGTGAACCATTTCCAGGTTCAAAGTCTCGTTACGAAGCCGCTGCATTTCTTGTTCAGCAATGAGTGCGTCCTCTTTTAATTTAAGCTCCCGATCAAGATATTTCCCCTTTTGCTTCTGTCTTTCAGCCAGGCGTGATTTTTCAATTCTATAATTAAAATACCGTTTGCCCTGGAATATAAGAAGAATGAACAATACCAGGTAAACTATCCAGGCAAAAGCTGAGCGATACCATGGCGCTAAAACTTTGAATCTGAAAGAAAGCTCAGAAGGTGCAGTCTGGTCGCTGTTGGCGGCACGAAGCATAAATGTATAGTGCCCGTCGGGAAGATTGGTGTATTCTTTAAAATTCTGGATCGTCCACTCTGACCATTTTTCATCAAATCCCGATAATTTATATTGAAAACGAATATCAGCAGACTCAAAATTGTTTGCTGAAAAAGAAATGGATATATTATTATGCGCGTACTTAAATACGGGTATGAATTTTTGCTTTGTTTTCCTGCTATCAAACCTGTAAATGCCTTCAGTTGTATCACTTGACCTGAGATCGCCGATGTAAACTATACAAAGTTTAGAGTAATCTTTTTTATATTTAGGAATGTAATTTGCAAATCCACCTTCAATACCTATCAGAACGTTATTCGGATCCAACTCCTGGATATTTTCAAATGATGAAAGAGCCAGGTTGGCAAGTTTCAAGAATGGAATTGTAATCTTTTTATAGGTGCCATCTTCCTGTAAGCGTAACACGCCTATCTGTTTATTTTCCGAAAACCATATATTTTGCGCTGAGTCCTGGTAAAGATAATCAACAGACAATTCATGATTGAAATAGGCAGCAAATCTTGGCGCTTTCTCAAACTTCCCACTCTTATAATTGAATGCAAATATTCCTTTAACCGTTGCAACTAATATATCGGACTGAATCCTGAATAATAAATTTGCCTGGTCGGAAGGGAGACTATTTTTTGAATTAAAAAACTGTGAATCCAGCACATTTCTGAATGAACTATCACATTTGAGCCTGAAAATACCTTTATATGTTTGGCTGACCCAAATATTCCCTTTTTGATCATATTGAACAAAACGTGATGACTCGGAAAATCCTTTGATCCGGTTTCTTAGGTGCCATAAACCACCATTATTTTCTAAAACAGAAAGACCTGTATAAGAGCCTACCAGGATAAGTCCTGCATTATTGATTTTTAAAAAGTTCCATGTTCCCGGTACATCTGAAATTTTAATAGCTTTTTCACCCTTAACCTGAAATACACCATTGTTATGACCACAAAATAAGGTATTATCAATTACGGAGAGGTTCCACACCTGCCCTTCTGTACCTTGAATCAGTCTGAAATCAGATCGTGTTTTCGAAGGATCAATAAAAGTTTTTTCTTTAATATAGAAGAGGCCCTGGTTAGTACCCAGGTAAATATAATCCCCTAATTTCGCTGATGCATACCCGGTTCCTATGTCAAAGTATTTTTCGAAATAAGAAATTGGCGAATCAAATTCTATAACCGAAATTCCATTATCGAGGCACAGCCAGATATTCCCTTTATAATCCTGGCCAAGACCTAAGACGGTATTATTCTGCAGCCCGCGCTCTTTATTCATTTCAAATATAAGGTTGCCGGCCGTATCGGTAACTATTAAGCCATTCTGAATTGTGCCAAAGGCAAAATAATTGTTCTTAAGCTTCTTTGCCGAATAGAGCTGGTGTTTTTTCAGTTGCTCATTAATTTTGGATCCCCATGGAATTACGGTGCGGCCGTTATATCGAAATATGCCTTTTGTAGTAGTACCAATAATAACTTCATTATTATTCAAAGGCAATATTGACCATATTTGTGTTCCGATAAAGTAATTGCCGCCGGGCGTTGATCTTATTTTACCATCACGGTATTGCATTAGTCCTTGCTCTTCATCATATATCCATAAAATACCATTTTCATAATAAGAAAAATGAAAAGTGGAATGGGGATAAATAATATCTATTTTCCCGTTCCTGTAAATAAATAGAGCCTTAAATGATTGAAATACAATACCGAAACTTGTTTTGTGTATTCTCCATATTTCATCAAAATCTTCAATTTTATCTTTAATTAGCGGGATTAACGAATGATAAACCAACATGCCTCTCTCGTTCTCTTCATAGAATCCAAATTCATTAAATGCACCAACATAAACCCGGTTCCCTTCGGCACAAACAGATCTGTTAACGGCATTCACTGATTTATACAACTTCCACTGTATTCCATTATATTCAAGGAGTCCGCTGTTATTGGCGAAATACAATAATCCATTATCCGTTTCGGCAAACGACCAGTTTTGAATTCCACCTGCATAGTGTAATCGCGAAAAATTCCGTATCCGGGGTAAACCGTTATAGAGCGTAGCTGCTTGCATCTCGCACATGATTGCAGATGTAAGGCAGATAACCAGGAATATCTTTATAACTTTAAAAACCATAAAATCTCAATTTTTCGAACTATCGGCAAACCTATTAACTGATTATGATTTCTGAATTTGAATAAGGCCGTGTCGTAAGCTATTTTTTTCTGATAAATTAATGGGTTCGCTCAATCTCAAGACCTATCTGCAAATAAGTATCTGCAGCGAAATTTTAAGATTATAAATGTACGAATTTATGATAAATTCCAGTACTCCGAATAACTAATATCACAAAGCCTTTTCTGATTATTTTCGGGTAAAAATCAACAACGGCACTTCAAAGAAAAGGTCTAGAGAGTTTATGCAAATTTTGGGTGAACCTGGAATTTTAAATGTAAAAGACTAATTCTTCTGATATACCCGTACATACTCAAACTCCAAAATTTGTGGAAATGCAGCTTCCTCAATCCCCTTAACGTTTCCCCACACTCCGCCTACTGCCAGGTTCAGAATGAGGTAAAACGGTTTATTATAGGGCCATTTTGATTCCCCCAACCCTTCATTTTTATACGTAAAATAGCAACTATCATCAACACAGATGTTCATAACCTCTGATGTCCATTCCAGGATGTAATTGTGAAAGTTCTCCGTGGCACCTGGAACTGTAATAACAGCTGTTCGTTGAGTTCCTTTCTGCCATTGGTAATCTTTTGAATGAGCAGACGCATGTACTACGTTCAGGTTGTATCCTACATGTTCCAATATATCAATTTCCCCGATGGCTGGCCAGTTGCCATCCTTATACGACCATCCTCCCGGCATCATCCAGATAGCAGGCCAGGTTCCGACTCCTGCGGGTAGTTTTGCACGTACTTCAACTCTTCCAAACTGCCAGTCAGCTTTTGAATTCAGCCGTGCAGAACTATATGAATGTCCATCAATATCTTCCCTGATGGCAGTAATGTCGAGTTTGCCATTTTCAACCCGGGCATTTTCTTTCTTGCCAACGGTATAAAACTGTGCTTCGTTGTTTCCCCAACCTGATGAATTTCCTTCGGTATCATAAATCCATTTTGTTGAATCAGGCAATCCTCTGTAATTGAATTCGTCGCTCCATTTCAAAATCCATCCGTTGGCAGTTGGCGATTTTTTTATTCTTTCAAATAATAATTCCGGCTCATTTGTGGTAATAAAACCGAAGTTATTTGAAATAAGCCAGTCCATATCGGCAGCTTCATTTACGGTCCAGGCATTGAGAGTAATAGTGTTCTTTTTTGCCATTTCAATCCAGGTAGGATGCTCAACAAAAACCGAATAATGAAAATCAGCACCATTGATGCCATCTGCTTTTAGTTGTTCTGGCGACTTACCTCCTCCGAGGTATTGCGTACTTGCTTTTGGATCAACTTCTTTAATCCTTTTTAAGATATCATAATCGAAACTGATATACACAAGCAGTGGATCTGCTTTCAGTTTATGAACCAGTTTTACAACCTTTTCAGCAACAGCTTTCCCACACTCTTTGCTGATTTCAGATGGTTTTATTTCGCAAACCAGGCGCGTCGAATTATTATTCTTTATCCCTGCTTTTAAGTACTCCAGCAATGTCGGCAGTTTTTCACCATTCGACAGTTTGAACGCTGCCAGGTCTTTATAATTTGATTTTTCAACAGGCAGTTTATTATATTCAGGATCATGATTTATGATAAGAATATCATCCGCTGTCATACGGACATCAAACTCCGACCCTGTACATTTCAGCTCAATGGCTTGTTTCAGCGACGCTACGGAATTTTGCGGCAGATTATTCTTTTTCCAGGCTCCACGGTGGGCTACAACCGGATTTGTCGCAAAGGAAATTTTATTCTGGGCATTTCCAGCGAAACTACATGAAGCAATCCAGATTGAAATGAATAACAGATGTGCGGTTTGTTTTTTCAATTGAGTTTTTTTCATTTGTCAAATTGAAATTTCTTGGTCTTATAAAAATCCTGAAGTACAAAAAATGCTTTTTTCTTCATACCCAGGTCTGAAATCAATCCCTTCCGGTTAAATCCATCCTGTATACCGGGCAACATTCGTCGTGGTGAACGGAAATCAGTTAAAATCCAAGGGCTGATGCCTCGAATGTTAGGGATTTTATCAATCATCAGCAGGTTTTGCTGGTAGAGATATTCCTGGTATTCTTCGGTCCAGCGTTCGTCCCTGCTTCCATGCAAACCTTGTTTTGCGCCACCGCCAAATTCCGAGACAACTACTGGCTTATTGTATGGGCTTGACCATTTTACATCGGGAGCTGTAGCCAGATCACCTCCATACCAACCCCTGTATTCATTAAAAGCAATTATATCAACATACTCACCGATTTTATCATCAATTATCCCCACACCATTTTCATTTCGGGTTAACTGCGCGGCACTTATTAACCGGGAGTTATCAAGAGTTTTGGTATGGTTTATGAGTTTGATCAAAAAAGAATTCCTTGCCTCAGACAAAGGTGTTTCGTTGGCCATTGACCAGATTATTATGCAAGCCCTGTTTTTATCTCTTGTAATTGCTTCGGTTAATTGGTTTTTTGCGTTGTTATAAGTTGCTTCATTTTTAAAATCAATGGTCCAGTAAACGGGTATTTCTTCCCAAACCATAAGTCCTATTTTGTCAGCAATTCGAAGCATGTATTCGTTGTGCGGATAATGAGCCAGCCTGACATAATTACATCCTAATTCTTTAGCCCAGGTTAAGAGAGCCAGGGCATCCGATTCGCTGGTAGCCCGTTTCCCTTTGTATTCCTCATGAATACTGATACCTCGCAGGTAAATTGATTTGCCGTTTAGCAGGATATCCGGGCCTTTTGTTTCAATGGTTCTGAAACCGATATTATCTTTTAATATTTGATGATCTGTCTTAACAAAGACTTCATAAAGTTTTGGCGATTCAGGCGACCAATATTCTATTGTTACCCCTCTGCTTAACAAATTGCTGATTTCAAAATCGGCTTTCCCATCGGCAGTTGTCTGAATTTCTTTATTGATTTTCAGCTCGGGAATGCTAATGGTTATTTTTTCACCTTTAACAGGATTACTCATAGTAACAAAGCCAATGATTGCATTAGTATCACTTTTCTTCAATTGAATTATGTAGTCCTGAATGAACAGTCCAGGCTCTTCAATCAGCAATACATCCCGGGTAATTCCTCCATAGTTCCACCAATCTGTATTTACGGTAGGGACAGCTTCGAGCGACCGTTTGTTGTCAACTTTAACTACCAGGTAATTATCTTTAGCTTTAACAATCGAGGTAATTTCAAAATCAAACGGAGTAAACCCGCCTTCATGCGTCCCCAGTTTGGTTCCGTTTAAATACACATCGGCTTTATAATTTATAGCGCCAAAATAGACAAACAACCGTTTGTTTTCAGTCAATTTATAATCGAATGATTTTTTATACCAAACGGTTCCTTCGTAGTAGAACAGGTTTTCCTTTTGGGTATTCCAATCACCGGGGACTTCAAGTGTCGGTGATTTATCAAAATCATATTCAACCAGTTCCAGCTTGTCCTTGGCGTGGTAATTATTATAGAATGCTGATGTTGAACCCGGATTTTTCTGGTCGAATACCTCCGAATGGAAATTGTAGTAGCCATTTTCATAAGGATCAACGATATAATTCCAATTGCCGTTCAGGGAAGTGATATTCCGGTTTACAGTATTAACTAACAATCCTTGAGCGAGTAACGCAAATGGCAACAAAATCAAACCTGAAACTATTTTTGCTTTTAACATCGGTCTAGAGGCAAGGTAAGATCAATAAAAACACTATGCAAAACCAGATACGTCAATATAAACCTCAAAATATTTGTTTATCTTTTCTCTCAGTCTCTCAATCTCCCTATTCCCCATTTTACCATTTTCTCATATGTAACTTAGGTTAAGATTAAGGTTGAGGTTAAGGTTAAGGTTTTTCCCGCTCAACCTTAACCTCAACCTTCATCTTAATCTTTCCCGGCTCTCGCTATAGTTATTCTTTTGGGGCTTTACTGATAGTATTGTATGACTATTTACTTGTTTCCCTATTGATAAACTCTCACATAGTCAATTTCCATTGCAGCACTAACAAAAGCCGGATCAATAGCTCCTCCAAAATTGCCACCCATTGCTACATTGAGTATGATAAAGAAATTCTGGTTAAAAGGGTGGGTTGTATTGTTGCCAAAAATGTAATAAGGCACATTATCCACGAAAAATTTAATTGTTGTCGCCGACCACTCCAAAGAATAAACATGAAAATCCTCAGTGACGCCAGGTACAATTGTCGTTCCGGTATTAACTGTATTCCCAAAACTGCTTGGGTCATGCAACGAACCATGAATCTTATTTAAATCGTTTCCAACATGTTCCATTATATCTATTTCGCCACAGGCAGGCCAGGCTGTCCCAGTAAAAAGGTTATCCCCTAACATCCAGATAGCAGGCCAGGTACCACCACCGGCAGGAAGTTTAGCCCGCACTTCAATTTTCCCATATGTAAACGAATATTTTCCATGCGAAATCAACCTGGCCGAAGTATACAGGCTATTATTATAGCTTTCTTTTTTCAAAATAATTTTAAGGGTGCCATCCGACACAACCGTATTATCCGCTCTATCGGTATAATATTGCACTTCATTATTTCCCCAGCCACCGGCTCCAAGTTCATAACTCCACTTTGAGGAATTAAGTTGCGTACCATCAAACTCATCAGCCCATACCAGGCCCTGAACAACAGCAACAGTGATTACAGTTGTGGTAGATGCTGTTTTTCCGCTGGCACTCTTTGCCACTACAGTTACAGTATACACAGCGGAAGCGGTATAATGATGTGTCACAATGCCTGTAACAGAGACTTCTGTTGTGCCATCTCCAAAATTGAAAGTGTACATAACTGCATTGGTCGCGGCGGCAGTAAATGAAACGCTACCGCTGCTATCAGTACTAACTATCTGGTTTAGAGCAAGATTTGTCGGAGCGGTATCCGCTTCTGTACTTTCTGTTTTTTTACAGGAGAGCGCGGCAAAAAACAAAAGAAATAAAAGGGCTGTAAGTTTATTCATAACAATCAGGTTTGATTAAGACTACAAAGTAAACAGGGTTGACCTTTATTCTTTGCAATGTTTGGGTTTTGTTAAAAAAATCAATTTGAATTACACTGAGTGAAATGAAGCTTCACCCTTCATTTTGTTGCGTATTGTTTAAGCGTAATGAGCTAAATTCTGAAACAAAAATGAAAGGAGGAGTTTAAAAGCCTCCTCCTTTCCATAAAACAATGAACTGTAGCCTTTCTATTTTTTGGTAACTGGTACCATTTTTAAATACCAGGCATTTCCGGTTTCAGTTCCTTGTACCCGTAAATACATGTATGTATCTGTTATGGTAAAGATTTCATATTCTTTCAAAACAGCACCATACCCAATAAAAGTATTGTTACCAGCCAATAAAATGCTTGTTTGTGTTGATGTAGCAGCATCTATTCCGGTACTGGCCGGAACAAACGAAAAATCGGAAGTTCCACCACCGTAAGTATAACATCCTTCATCCCCTGCAGAAGGAATATCAGGAAGGCCGCCAGCTAAATCACCTGTTTTTGTAAATGCGCCATCAGGCGATGCAACAGTTAAACTAAAGGTACCTGAAGCTTCCACTTTTGTAAAAGTAAAAGTTGCAGTGTAGAAACAAGGGCAACACACAAGTTTTTCATTTATTGCAGCTGACCACCAGCTAGGAGTAACGGATGCATTATCCCAGGGGCCTACACCAAAATGGCCGGCTACACTTTTATCTACTATCCAGGTTTTTGATGCATCACCGGTTAAGCTTGTAACAAGAGATTCGGCTGGCTTGAAGTCGCTACGGACAGTAACTTCTGTTGTGGCATTGGAAGAAGAACCCCCTTTTCCAAATACAAGAGCCGAAATTTTGTATGTATTTACGCCGGTCTTTGTAAATTTCTTGGTTACCTTTCCGGTAAGAGGAATTGCTACATAATCCGCTGCTGTATTCGCATCATAACCTACTTTATAAGCAAGGGCATTATCACCGGTAACGGTAATATTTACATTACCTGAGCCATCACCGTCAGGATGGGTGGCATCCTGGCCAACAACTTCTATAGTAATTACGATATTTGAAGGAGCGGTTAAATCGCCCATGCTATAATCCTGCTTCTTGCACGCACTATATATCAATACCAGCGCTGCAATTACAAAAACGGTTTTGAAAGTATTTTTCATTATGGTTGTTTTTTTAGTTTGTTAATGAAATAGTATCAATGTAGATGATTCCTCCTGTAGGTATTCCCAAGGCATAAGTAATAACTATCTGGCCAAATCTGGTATTTGCTGGTATTTGAGCAGTTGTGAAAGTACTGAAATCAAAAGTCAATAATTCCCATTCACCCGACTTGGTAACTTTAGCATTCTTTACAGCAAGACCGTTAGCAGGTATACCTCCAACTGCCGATTGTAGCTCAACATAAAACTTTTTACCAATAAGTGTAGGTTCAGGATTATAAACTAACATTGTTATTTTTTTGCCCCTGGCAAAATCTATAGGAATATCAAGATGACTTACGGTATTATTCGTTCCATCAGATCCCCTGGTAAATCTTCCAACAGAAGCACTCATGTTTAAACCGGTTGCAAAAGGATTAGCTATTTTATCAAAGGCCTGCCCTGTACCAATAGTAACAAAACTGTAACCCATAGTAGCATTCTCGAATGTAATTGGCAAACCAAACAAAGTTTTAACAACTTCTGTTTTTGCTGCACCGCCACTGAGAGCTACCACTTTAAGATCAAAAGGACCATCAGTAAGATACGTGTGAGCTGGCAGTGTTTCCCCAATTGCCATAGGTGTACCAACTTCATTTGCTACATCACCATAGTAAACAAGGAATGATTTAGCGTAAAGTGCCGTTGCGCTTACTGCCATATTCTCATCAATGGTTACAACAACATCTACAGGAGCCACATAGGTTACTGTCAGTGGATAGGTAGTAGTAGTACTTTTCCCTGCCAGATCGGTGGCAATAATAGTTACGGTGTAACTTCCTTCCGGATAAGTATAAGATACAGTACCGCCGGGAGCTACAGTTGCTGTAGTGGCTGTTCCGGTACCATGACCAAAACCAACAGTATATGTAGCTACACCTTCTCCCATAGGAGTTATTTTAACGATTCCTGAATTATCATCGGTGATAACGAATATTTTATCCAGGTTAGCAGAATTTACAGAATTCAGAAACGATAAATCCTGATCAATTCCATCAATCTTAGTACAACTTGAAGCAACAACTATAAAAAACAGGATGCTGCATATTAGATTTATTTTCTTCATGTCTTTTAATATTATTGGTTATAGCCTGTATTTTGAACTAATTTAGTACCTAACAATTCCGCATTCGGGATTGGGAATACCTCGTTTTTGTTGGGAGTAAAACCTCTGTCGAGCAACCTGGTTGCGGCATCGCCCCAACGCACCAGGTCAAAGAAACGGTTGCCTTCGCCGGCTAATTCCAACCTGCGTTCAGCCTTTATTGCTGCTAATGAAACAGTAACCGGTAACAGTCCGACCCTCGCCCTTACCGCATTTAACAAATCTTGAGCCCGTTGGCCTGTTCCGCCAAGTGCTTCAGCTTCCATCAAATAGGTGTCGGCCAGGCGGATAACGTAACTATCCTGTTTATAGTTAAGAACAGCGTCACCCCCGAGTGTGGTTACATCAGCCTGTGTTGGCATATATTTTTTGAAAAAATAACCGGTGTTCTTATACCCCTCAATATAGGTAGCCAGGCCAGCGTCATTTAGCGCTTTCATATCAAATACAGTAGATGAAAAACGTGGATCTAATTTGATAGCATTATAAAATTCATCAGTAAAAACATTAAAACTCCAGCCTGATGGTAAATCTGGTGCCGGTGATGCCACTTTTGTGTAACCCCTCGGACCTACCATTACACAAATGGAATTGCCTTCGTCAGTACCTGAACCCCAGTTACCCCAACCACCAAGACCAAGATTGGTATGGGCAGTAATTAAAATCCCTTCGCTGTTCATTTTGTTGGCAACAACCCAAAGATCGCTATAGTTACTTAAAAGTTTGTAACCGTATTGACTTGTTCCCCCAGGTGTACCATTTACTTCAGCCAGCTGAGCTGCAGCCAAATCGTTTTTCTTTTCGTAGAGATAAACTTTTCCAAGCAATGCCTGGGCGGCTCCTTTCGTAAAACGGCCATATTCGGTAGCCGAAATTGTTGGAGGTAATACAGCAATAGCCTCTGTCAGATCCTTTTCTATCTGAGCATATACATCTGCAGGGTCTGCCTGAACAACATTATAAATGTCGTTAGCTGCCAATGGTTCTACAATCAGGGGAATGTTTTTAAACAGGGTTACCAGGTTAAAATAACACATCCCTCTTAATGCTTTGGTTTCAGCAATAAATCTTGCCTTTAAAGCCTCATCCATGGTAGTGGTTGGCAGTTTAAGCAACAGGATATTTGCCTTGAAAATTCCCTGGTAATAATCGTTCCAGTAACTTCCCGGAACTGTAAATTGGGTTTCAGAGAAGTTTGAAAATGCCTGTATTCCTGCTCCGTCGGTAGCACCGCCACCACCTGCGTATTGGTCATCCGATCCGGCATTCATCATGGTAATCATGTTTTCGAATCCGCCTGAATTTTTACGCATGATATCGTAAACTCCTACAAGTGCAGCATATGCCTGATCTTCATTCTGGTAATAATTTGCTGTCAGGAACTGGCCTTTTGGCGTGAGATCCACAAACTCCTTTTTACAGGATACAAGGGACAAAACCATTGCGGCAGTAATAAATATGAATGTATTTCGATTTTTTTTCATTTTGTTTAAATTTTGTTTGTTAGTGTTTTAATTTAATAAAGCACAGTTTTTACGAATGAAATCTCATTCTTAAAAATTAAAATTGCAATTGGATTCCGGCTATAAATGAACGGGCTTGTGGATAAAAGCCTTTGTCTATACCAGAAACACCACCCCCGATTTCAGGATCATACCCGGTATATTTGGTAATTGTGAGTAAGTTCTCTGACTGCACGTAAACGCGTAATTTACTGATATCAATTTTCTTCAGTATTGCAGCATTAATGGTATAGCCAATCTGAAGTTGTTTAAGGCGGAGATAATCACCTTTTTCGAGGTAGAAATCCGACATTTTACCAAAGTTTTCGTTCACATCATTAGCAGTAAGGCGTGGATATGTATTTGAAGTGCCTTCACCCGTCCAGCGGCTTAGTGCTACTGTCTGCCAGTTGGAATATTCAATATCCAAACGACGCAAGCCCTGGAAGATTTTGTTACCAGCAGCACCCTGGCCAAATATCATGATATCAAATCCTTTGTAAGCGGCATTTAAGGTCAGTCCAAAGGTATATTTAGGAATACTTGATCCAAGGAAAGTTTTATCTGCTTCGGTAATAAGGCCGTCACCATCTGTGTCAACCCATTTCAAATCACCGGGAGCGGCTTTTGGTTGAATTAAACCACCATCAGGGTTTACATAAGCATTAACTTCATTCCAATTCTGGAAAATTCCATCTGATTTATATCCATAGAATGAGTTATACGATTGACCAACCGCGATCCTTGTAACTGGTCCCATTGATTGAAATGATGCGCCACCAGTAATAAAATTAGCATCTGAATTAACATAGGTTACCTCATTTTTTAGGTAAGCAACATTACCATTTGCTGAAAAGGTAACTTCGCCGAATGTTTTGTTATATCCCAGTTCAAACTCAATACCTTTATTGTACATATCAGCAACGTTACCAACAGGTTGCTCGGATGTTCCAACATAACCTGGTATTGGAATATTCCTTAAAATACCATTGGTTGATTTCTTGAACACTTCAAATACTGCATTGAAGTTTGTTAAAAACCTTACATCAACCCCAATGTTCAACTGCGAAGTTTCTTCCCAATGCAAATCAGGATTATCAAGTGTCCGAGGGGCATATCCTGTTGTAATATTTCCGGTATTACCAATGGTGTAATTGAAACCACCCACAACTGTAGAGAGGTAGCCAAAATCTCCGATACTGCCATCATTACCGTTTACGCCATATCCACCCCTGATTTTCAGAGTGTTGATGATATCATTGGTTTTCCAGAAACTTTCGCCTGAAACAACCCAACCCAAGGAGAAAGATGGGAATATACCATATTTATAATTCGCGCCAAACCGGGTGGAACCGTCGCGACGTATAATACCGGTAAACATATATTTCTCTTTATAATTGTAATTAATACGACTAAATAAAGAAGATATTTTATGTTCCACATAATCATAAGTTCCTGATATCCTGTTAGCCTGTGGGATATTGAAATTAAAGGAAGCATCCTCGTAACTTGTGATTGGAAGGCCTTGTATCGTATTGGAGGTTCCGCCTCCGATACCATTTACATAAGCTCCTTGCCCGAGTAAAATGCTGAATTCATGATCCTGTATCTTATTGCTGTATAATAAAGTGTTTTCAAGGTTCCAGTCTAAGGCTGTTGCATTGCTTTGGCCATAATTATTCACAGTATTCGATGTGGAAGCATTTAAATAATATGTCGGAGTAAATCCCTGCCATCCCCAAAATGCTAATTTAGCGCCGGCAGATGATCTGATTTTAATATGTTTATTGATATTTACTTCAAGGTATGCATTACCAGCGATATCATCGGACCAGTTAAATTGGCCTAATCTTGTTTGTGAATAAGCCAAAGGGTTTGTCATTTCCTGCCCCACGGTAGGTGAAATTCCGTAAGGATTACCATTGGCATCTCTGATGGCAGCAGCCGGATAAGCGGCGGCAAGCAAAGGATCCGTTTCAATTAAGGGTGTAATAGGATCAAGATTTATCGCCGAACTTAAAGGACCGCCGAATTCACTGTTCGTATTACCAATACCAATTGATTTTTGATGCGTATATCCCAAGGTTTGTCCAAATGTAAAAACTTTGGATATTTTATGTTCGGAATTTAACCGTATACTTATTTTATTATAGTTAGAAATTTCCGACAAAACAATTCCTTCCTGGTTTGTAATACCGATAGATGTATAAAATGTTGATCGGTCATTCCCGCCACTAACGCTTAGCTCGTGCGAATAACGCATGGCATTGGTATTGAAAATTGCCTTTTGCCAATCGGTACCAGTTCCATACTGCCCTACGTTAGGAAACTTAATGTCTAAGCCCCCATTCGTCTGGCGTTCGTTTATTAAGGTCGCATACTGTGTTGCATTTAACAATTTCAATGTTTTAGCTGGAGCAGATGTGCCATAAAAAGCATTATAGTTGACCTGCATTTTCCCTGCCTGACCTTTTTTAGTAGTAACCAAAATAACCCCTGTAGCAGCCCTGGTTCCATAAATTGCCGCAGATGCAGCATCTTTCAGAACTTCGATAGATGCAATATCGGCTTGATTAATATACCCGATTCCATCAGCAGCTACAACAACACCATCAACAACCCATAATGGATTATTTCCACCATCACCAAAAGTAGTAACCCCACGTATGCGAATTGTGGAGGCAGCACCTGGTTGCCCAGAATTAGCGGCAATGGTTACCCCGGAAACTCTACCTTGTAAGGCTTGCTCAACACGGCCATTGGGAGTTTTCTCCATATCCTTGGCTTTTACGCTGGAAATGGCACCAGTGGTAACACTCTTCTTTTGTGTACCATAACCTACAACAACAACTTCTGATGTCATTACTGCCGCTTCTGACAGTGTAACATCAACATTGTTAGTGCCTGCGGTAACAGTAATTTCATAAGCAGTCATTCCAACGAATGAATAAACCAATACCTGTTTAGGGCTGGCTTTAAGGGTGTATTTACCGTTAATATCGGTAGTAGTTCCGGTTACAGTTCCTTTAATAACAACTGAAGCCCCCGGCAGAGGCAGGTTATCCGTGGCCGATTTCACGACTCCACTGATCTGAACTTCCTGAGACCATGCCCAGAAAGAAAAAATTAATAAGAATGTACTTAGTAACAGCTTTTTTTTCATAATAATGGTTAATTACATGTGATTGATTGGTTGATTTGGGGTTTGGTGATTTTGAAATTAAGATCTTTATTGACTTGCTAACTTTTACCGAATCAGTGCAAACACGTTAAAATGATTTCATTAATATAATTGTCAGATGAGGAGAATGACAATTTAGAATAGGATTCTGCCAGGACTAAAAAGAACTTCAATTTTGATTCCTTTTGCAGTTACTAAAGTAATACAAAGTTTTCATACATTTCAGTTCCCGCGTCTTTTTTTAATTTTCAAGCGTTACATCCCGAATGATTTACTTGGCTAGAGTGAGCTACATCATTTATTCATCTGCTGCATTTAGTGTGCAATAAAAGCGATACTAAATGCTATAGAGCAGAAAGTTCAAAAAAAAGAGTGTTTTAGAAATCAATTCTTGAACTACTTATTCGTACCATCAATAATTTTTTCGCCAAATAGTTGGTGTAATAATAACACGAAGATAAATACTTTTTTATATCACAGACAAATATTTGTTAAATAAATATAAAATAAATATTTCATGCTGCTCTACACTAACACTTAACAAACTAATTATATGCCATTTATAACCAAAATACTTTTATTACAAGCAGAAATTATAGATTGATAAGTGTCATGCATTTTCCAAATTGTTTCTAAAAATACTTAGTGTAGTATACATACTTACTAAAAAAATAGTTGAATCGTGAAGAAGAATAATTAGCATTATTGATTGAAAGTGGTCTTGTATTAATTAACCTTAAAAATACAACAGATACATTAAATGAACATTCACCACATCAATACTACATCTTACATAATCCAACAATCTATTAAACAATGAGTTGAAAATTCATCTGCAACTAAGTGAAAGCACGGAACGGAATGCACCTATTCCATGTTAATTCATGTATATTTTGATATCAGAAGATATAATTTTAGCCCTAAGCTTATGCTAAATCTGACTTTCAGAACTATAAATCTTATTCATTTATAACAAATATAAATAGCAATTCAACATAGCTTTATATTATAAAAGGTTGTAATTTTGTATAGCAAATTATGCATCATGTTCAACATGGTTTAACTGCGATAAAACACGGGATTAATGGAAACTACGTTATACATTCCTACCCTACTAAAAAGCTACAGACGCTTATTCGAGTGCCTGATGTTTTACAATTAAGCTTTTCCCCCTCCTTCATTATTTTTTTCAAGTGATAGTTTTTCGCATTTTTTAGTGCGAACGTTATAACTTTCCTGGATTCCATTTTGCATACAAAAAATCAAAAAAAAAGTATTCACATGTTTGAAAAAATAATACCCCATAGCGCAGTGCCTGAAAGGCCAGCAACTGCCGAAGGCAATTTCTATAAACCCCATCATGCTAAAATCGGACCGGGGATGAATGAGCGTATTCAAAAACTGCGGAAACTGAGTTTTGAAGCTGAACCAACATTATCTATTGAAAGAGCTCTTCATGAAACGGCCTTTTACAAAACAAACTATGGAAAATTCTCAATTCCGGTATTAAGGGCTTTAAACTTCCTGGATCACTGTCAGAAAAAAACCATATATATAGGTGAAGGAGAATTAATTGTGGGAGAACGTGGGCCAAAACCAAAATGCGTACCTACTTTTCCGGAACTTACCTGCCATACCGTCGAAGATTTTCATGTGCTGAATACCCGTGATATGCAACGCTACACGATCAGCCAGCAGGATATTGACCTTTACGAAAAAGAAGTGATTCCTTACTGGCAGGGCAAAACCCAGCGCGAACGTATTTTCAGCCATGTTCCTGACGAATGGAAAGCAGCTTATGAAGCCGGTTTATTTACGGAGTTTATGGAACAGCGCGCTCCAGGCCATACCGCGCTTGACGGTAAGATTTATCGCAAAGGGATGCTCGATTTCAAGAAGGAAATAGCCACAAATCTGGATTCCCTTGATTATATATATGACCCGGAGGCTACTGATAAATCAGAGCAGTGGAAAGCTATGGCAATTTCCTGCGACGCTGTGATTTTATTTGCCGAACGCCATGCCGAAATGGCTGAAAAATTTGCTTTAACAGAAAGTGATCCGCAAAGAGTTAAAGAGTTACAAAAAATAGCAGAAGTTTGCCGTTGGGTTCCGGCAAATGCTCCGCGAAACCTTTGGGAAGCTATACAAATGTATTGGTTTGTTCACCTCGGAACAATTACTGAACTGAACGGATGGGATGCCATGAATCCAGGCCATTTCGACCAGCACCTCGCGCCATTTTATGCGAAAGAAATTGCGGAAGGTACTCTCTCGCGCGATGAAGCCAAGGAGTTGATTTCCTGCTTCTGGATCAAGGTGAATAACCATCCCGCGCCACCAAAAGTTGGAATAACAGCCCGCGAAAGCGGAACATACAACGATTTTACCAACATAAACATTGGCGGATTAAAAGGTGATGGAACCGACGGTACCAGCGAAGTTTCGTACATCATGCTTGAAGTAATTGAGGAACTACATGTTTTACAACCGGGTAATTCAGTTCACATCAGCGCAAAAACTCCGGATAAATTTCTGCATGCCGCAGCCCATGTGATCCGGCAGGGCCATGGTTATCCTTCTGTTTTTAATCCGGATATTTATATCCTGGAGTTACTGCGTCAGGGTAAATCCTTGCAGGACGCCCGTGAAGGAGGCTGCAGCGGTTGCATCGAAGTTGGCGCTTTTGGTAAAGAAGCGTACCTGCTTACTGGTTATTTAAATGTTCCGAAAATCCTGGAAGTAACACTTAACAATGGAATTAATCCTGTAACCGGCATAATGGTCGGTATTCAGACCGGCGATACTCGCAACTTCAAATCTTACGATGAACTTTACGATGCTTTCCTGAAACAGCTTCAATTTGTTGTTGATCAGAAAATGCGGGTCAGCAACTATATCGACCGTATGTTTGCAAAATACGCCCCGGCTCCTTTCCTGTCGGTGGTAATTGAAGATTGTATCAGCAAAGGCAAAGATTACTACAATGGCGGACCACGCTACAATACCAGCTATATTCAATGTTGTGGACTGGGAACTGTGACTGATAGCCTGGCTTCATTAAAGAAACATGTTTTCGAAGATAAAACATTCAGTATTGACAAGCTTTTAAATGCTGTTCTTAAAAATTTTGAAGGAGAGGAATTACTGAGGCAAACCATCATAAACCGTACACCATTTTTCGGGAACGACGACGATTATGCGGATGCAATTGCCGTTAAAGTATATGATGACCTGGTTGATACCATCGATGGTAAACCGAATATCAAACCTGGTGGGAAATATCATCTGAATATGCTTTCGACTACTTGTCACGTGTATTTCGGGAAAGTCATGGGTGCAACTCCAAATGGCCGTTTAGCCGGAAAGTCAATATCCGATGGCACTTCGCCTTCGCATGGAGCTGATACACACGGTCCTTCGGCAGTTGTAAAATCACTTACTAAAATTGATCATGTAAAATCCGGCGGAACACTTTTAAATCAGCGTTTTCTGCCAAGCCTGATGCGTAAAGAAGAAGATATCCGTAAACTGGGACACCTTATCAGGAGTTACTTTACACTTGGAGGACATCATATTCAGTTTAATATTGTAGATACTGCCACATTACTGGCAGCCCAGACGTGCCCCGAAGATTATAAGGATCTGCTGGTGCGTATGGCCGGTTACAGCGATTATTTCAACGATATGAATGCGGATTTGCAGCAGGAGGTGATTGAGAGGACGGAGAATGATGCGTTTTAAAAGAGTCGGAAGTCGGGAGTCGGGAGGCGGAAGTCGGGAGGCGGAAGTCGGGAGGCGGAAGCCGGAAGTCGGGAGTCGGGAGCCGTGCCCAATCGTAAATCGTACATCGTAAATCGTAAATAATAAGTCGGAAGTCAGAAGTCGTGCCCAATCGTAAATCGTACCTCGTAAATCGTAAATAATAAGTCGGAAGTCAGAAGTCGTGCCCAATCGTAAATC
>JAURYB010000014.1 GCA_030654075.1 Bacteroidales bacterium
CACGGATTACACAGATTTCAAACTGCTTTAAGCAGTTTTTCAATTAATTTCAATTAAAAATGATAAATAATTATCTGTGAAATCTGAGTAATCTGTGGCATATATTTGTTTTTCCTTACTTTAGTCAAACTGATTAGTTACAATGGCACTACTTTTGGACTTTTATATTCTGGAGAATAGATTAATTCATCATTAACAGAATAGTTGTGGCTACATTTATTCTGTAATATTATGCAATAACCTGATCATCAATATATTAAACTACAGGTAATCAATATGATCAATTATGGGAAATAGTCCCGTTTAGGGAAACATGTTTCCATTACTGAACGAAACATAAATTTCAGACCAACAACTAAAAAGACATATCAAATTTATTTATACTATATGAAAACTGCTTTAATAACCGGGATCACAGGACAGGATGGTGCCTATCTGGCTGAATTTCTACTAAAAAAAGGGTACGAGGTTCATGGACTGAAGCGCCGAAGTTCACTTTTTAATACCGATCGCATTGATCATTTGTACCAGGACCCTCATGCGGAAAAGAGAAATTTCTTTCTCCATTACGGAGATATGACTGACTCTTCGAACCTGATACGCCTTGTACAGGAAATACAACCGGATGAAGTGTACAACCTGGCCGCGATGTCGCACGTAAAAGTGAGTTTCGATACATCGGAGTATACCGCTAATGCTGATGGTATAGGAACTCTGCGTCTGTTGGAAGCAATAAGGCTTCTTGGTTTGACGAAAAAAACACGTTTCTACCAGGCTTCTACAAGCGAGCTTTATGGATTAGTGCAAGAAGTCCCGCAAAGTGAGCGCACACCTTTTTATCCACGCAGTCCGTATGCTGTAGCTAAGCTGTATGCGTATTGGATCACGGTTAATTATCGTGAAGCCTATGATATGTTTGCCTGCAATGGGATTCTGTTTAACCACGAATCTCCTATACGTGGGGAAACTTTTGTTACACGAAAAATAACCATGGCTGTTGCTCGCATCGCCCTGGGAATGCAGCAAAAACTTTTCCTGGGCAACCTTACCGCAAAACGTGACTGGGGCCACGCCAAAGATTATGTGCGAGCTATGTACCTTATGCTACAGCAAGATAAACCTGAAGACTTTGTAATTGCCACCGGTGTTACAACCATGGTGAAAGATTTTGTTCAGCTGGCATTTGCTGAAGCAGGAATTGATGTAGAATTCAAGGGTGAAGGACTTGATGAAAAAGGTATAGTTGTTTCATGCCGGAATGATGAACATATAATAGCACCGGGAACAGTTGTCGTTCAGGTTGATCCTGCTTATTTCAGGCCTACCGAAGTAGATTTGCTCCTAGGTGATCCAACAAAAGCGAATACGAAACTGGGCTGGACCCCAGAACACAACCTGGCGTCACTGGTTAAAGATATGATTGAAAATGATCTTAAACTGGCCAGGAAAGAGAAATACCTGAAGGATGGGGGATTCAGGGTAATGAATTACTTTGAATAGAGTGTTTTGTCCACAGATTTGCACAAATATTTTCACAGATTAGCACGGATAATATTTTCATGGTTGATCTAATCTATTCAGAGGAATCATATCAGATTATTGGTGCATGTTTTGAGGTTCACCGAAATCTTGGTCCTGGTTTTCTTGAGGCTGTTTACACCGAAGCTCTGATGTGGGAATTTGAAGAAAGAGATATTCCTTATGAAAAGAACAGGGAGTTATCGATTGAATACAAAGGCAAGCTACTAAGTAAAAAATATTATGCGGATTTCGTTTGCTATGATAAGATCATTATCGAACTGAAAGCTATTGATACTCTTACGCAGGAAAACATTTCACAGGTTCTTAATTATTTGAAAGCAACTAAAATGCGCTTAGGTATTCTTGCTAATTTTGGTGAACAAAAATTCCATTCAAGACGAATTATTTTATAATTTATTAGTGAAAATCAGTGAATTAATTAGTGAGAATTAGTGAATAAAACTATGCAAAAAGATTCTAAAATTTATATAGCAGGTCATAACGGGCTTGTAGGCAGTGCATTACTAAGAAACCTTCAGCAAAAAGGATATACCAATTTCGTTCTGCGAACTTTCGAGGAACTCGACCTTACGAATCAGGCAGATGTACATGATTTTTTTTCTGTCCAAAAACCGGAGTATATTTTTCTGGCAGCAGCAAAAGTTGGTGGAATTATGGCCAATAACATTTACCGGGGACAGTTTATCATCGAAAATCTGCAGATACAGAACAACATCATCCATAATTCATGGGTGCATGGAGCTAAAAAACTGCTTTTCCTGGGAAGTTCTTGCATATATCCAAAAAATGCGCCTCAGCCGATGCATGAGGATCACTTATTGACCGGTGAACTGGAATATACCAACGAGCCTTATGCCATCGCTAAAATTGCGGGTATCAAAGTCTGTGAAAGTTACAATCTGCAATATGGCACCAATTTCGTTTCGGTAATGCCTACCAATCTGTATGGTCCTAACGACAATTTTCATCTGAAGAATTCCCACGTTCTGCCTGGAATGATGCGAAAAATGTACCTTGCCCAATGCCTGGAAACCAATAACATGGCCGCAATACGTCGTGACTTTGCTAAACTTGCTGTAGCCGATGTGCCTGCTGATGCGTCTGAGGATAAAATCCTGAGCTTTTTATCGGAAATTGGTATTGCAAAAAACACTGAAGGAAAAGTGAGCCTTAGCTTATGGGGTACAGGAACTCCCTTACGTGAATTTCTGCATGTATCTGATATGGCCGATGCCTGTGTTCATGTAATGGAAAACGTTGATTTTGAAGATCTCAAACCTGCTAACTCAAGTGAAATCCGCAATACCCATATAAATATTGGTTCCGGCAAAGAAGTGACTATCCGGCAGCTCGCTGAACTGATACAAAAAGTAACAGGTTATGAAGGTGAAATACGTTTTGACGCAACCAAACCGGATGGTACCATGCGCAAACTTCTGGATGTGAGTAAACTCGAAAAACTTGGATGGAAATGCAGGATTCAACTGGAAGATGGCGTTAGAAAAGTGTTTGACGGATATATAAAGTAAAAGCAATCTCAGTAAAAAGGTGGTGCTAAAGTTGACCCTAAAATCAGAATAATTCATACATTTAGATGAAGGTCCGACGATTGCTAAATATATATATTAAAAGTATCTTTGCACTGAAACATTAACTTCCTTTATGACCCCCAAAAAACCTGACGAACCCTACTGGTATGCAGCATATACTAAGTCGAGGTCCGAGAAAAAGGTACTTGCAAGGCTTACAGAATCAGGCTTCGAAGCATATCTGCCTATCCGACGGAAAAGACATCAGTGGAGCGACCGGCTGAAATGGGTAGAAGAACCCCTTATCAGATCCTATATTTTTATTCATGTAAATGAGCGAGATTATTATAACGCAATAAATACACCAGGTTTGGTTTGCTATATAACCTTCGAAGGAAAAGCCGCACCTATTCCCGACCGGCAGATCGACATGTTAAAGATGTTACTTCACGAAGGCGCTGAAATTGAAGTTAACAACGAACGATTTGCGCCGGGGCAGAAAATTATCGTTGTTTCGGGAACGTTGGTAGGTATGCAAGGCGAAATGGTTGAATATCGCGGAAAGAAAAAAGTACTGGTGCGCCTTGGCACAACCGGAACAAATATTCTTGTAACAATAAGTCTCGACATTATAGAAAAAGAATAAATGAAAATCTATTTCTTTATCTGCTTAGAATATTATTTGAGATTTTTTTTTGCCGGTCTGATTTCATGAGTAAAAAAAAATTACATTTAATAAATAGCCTGAATCATAAAGTTCGATACAGATGTGGGAGCCGGATAATATAAGGGAAGAAACATATCAGACTACAACAGTCTTCTTTTCAAAAGAGTTAAGTGATTAAAGGGCTACTTTTGGAGAAGCATCAAATGTCTATCAGTACTGAAAATTTGAAAAAAGACATAAATTAAGTTCATTTCAACAAGGAATTTCTAACACTTTTTCCTATTATTGTTGTTCAAAACCTTTATTGTCCTTACTAAAAGGAAAACATAATCTTTAGCATTTAACATTCACCCTATGAAGTCTTACAAAATCTCTATGATCGGCCTCGGATATGTTGGTCTGCCACTCGCAGTTGAATTTGCGAAGCATTACCCTGTAATCGGTTTCGACATTAACCAGGAACGCATTGCCGGCATAAATCAAGGACACGACAGTACTCTTGAAGTGGAAGATGATAATCTTAAAAGTGTGCTTACACAAAACATTCCTACCATAACCGGCCTTTATCTTACAAGCAAGCTCGAAGAAATCCGGGATTGTAATGTATACATTGTTACAGTACCAACTCCTGTTGATAAAAACAACCGTCCTGACCTCACTCCACTGATAAAAGCCAGTGAAAGTATAGGTAAGGTAATTAAAAAAGGAGATATCGTAATTTACGAATCTACTGTTTACCCCGGATGTACGGAAGAAGATTGTGTTCCTGTAATTGAAAAAACTTCAGGAATGAAAATGAATGTTGATTTTTTTGCCGGGTATTCCCCCGAACGCATCAACCCTGGTGACAAAGAGCATACAGTAACAACCATTCACAAAATTACGTCGGGGTCAACACCCGAGATTGCGGAAGAAGTTGATCAGCTTTATAAAAAAGTCATTAAAGCCGGCACTCACAAGGCACCCTCAATTATGGTAGCCGAAACAGCTAAGGTTATTGAGAATTCGCAACGGGATATCAATATAGCTTTTGTAAACGAATTGGCCCGCATCTGCGCGCATATGAACCTCGATACACGTGCGGTACTGGATGCTGCCGGAACAAAATGGAATTTCCTGAAATTCTCACCCGGACTTGTCGGCGGACACTGCATTGGAGTTGATCCCTATTATATGGCTCAAAAAGCACAGGAAGTAGGTTATCATCCTGAAATTATCCTTGCCGGCCGTCGCATGAATGATGGCATGGGAGCCTGGATTGCTTCGCAGGTGGTAAAACTTATGATCCGCAAAGATGTTACAATTAAAAACTCCCGTGTTCTGGTACTTGGGATCACTTTTAAAGAAAACTGTCCCGATATCCGCAATACAAAAGTAGTTGATGTTGTGAAAGAACTGGAACAGTTTGGCTGCATGGTTGATATTTTCGATCCCTGGGCCAGCGCCGGAGATGTAAAACATGAATATGGCAAGGATATCGTATCTTCCTATGAAATGGATGATTACAACGCTATTGTGCTGGCAGTGGCTCACAACGAATTTAAAACTCTTGATTTCAGCAAACGAAAAGGAAATACAGTCCTCTACGATATAAAGTCCATATTACCCATTGAGGTGGTAGATGGAAGGCTGTAAATTCTGAGGAACGTAAATAGTCTGATTTCTGGAAGTATACCAACTCGTATCTATATTCTGGTTAAACTGTGTGAAAACAAGCAGTTTAACCTTTTTATAAAAATAAACAGCTAAAGAGAATTAAATTTTCCGTTGATTTACGACTACAAGTTGAAATTACCATCTTCAAAATTATGCTTTTCAACTCCATAAACTTCGCATTTTTTTTTGTAATTGTTACCACCCTATATTTCATTCTGCCTCACAAATACAGGTGGATGCTATTGCTAAGTGGGAGCTGCTATTTTTACATGGCTTTTATCCCGGTGTATATTCTTATACTCGGATTTACCATTATTGTAGATTACTTCGCCGGAATTTTACTCGAGGACACAGAAGGTAAACACCGCAAATACTGGTTAATTGCCAGTCTTATAGCCAATATCGGCGTTTTGGCTGTGTTTAAGTATTACAACTTTTTAAATGAAAACCTTTCAGTTCTGTTAAACTCCATAGGTTATCAGAATCATACTCCTCACCTGGGAATTTTATTGCCAATAGGACTTTCATTCCATACTTTTCAGGCAATGAGTTATACCATAGAAGTTTACCGGGGAAAACAAAAAGCAGAACGCAACTTCGGAATTTACGCACTTTATGTAATGTTTTATCCGCAGTTGGTTGCCGGACCAATCGAACGCCCCCAGAACCTTATACACCAGTTCTACGAAAAGCACTATTTTGAGTATGCAAGAGTAGTAGAAGGGCTGAAACTCATGGTATGGGGACTGTTCATGAAACTGGTAATTGCCGACCGCTTAGCCATATATGTAAATTCCGTGTATAATAATGCCGGGGAACACAGTGGAAAAACGCTTGCTCTTGCCACAGTATTTTTCGCTTTTCAGATTTACTGCGACTTTGCCGGCTATTCCAATATAGCCATTGGAGCGGCTAAAGTGATGGGGTTCAAGTTAATGACTAATTTTAACCGGCCCTATTTCTCCCGTTCAATTTCGGAGTTCTGGAAACGCTGGCATATTTCCTTATCTACCTGGTTTAAGGATTACCTGTATATCTCGCTGGGAGGCAACCGCGTTTCAATACCGCGATGGTATCTGAACCTGTTTCTTGTTTTTACCATCAGCGGGTTATGGCACGGAGCTAACTGGACGTATATTATTTGGGGAGCAATAAATGGATTTTACCTGGTTTTCGCAATAGTTACGGAGAAACCACGGAAACAGTTGAACCATTTGATACATCTGGACCGGCTGCCTAAAATACACAGAGTTGTTCAAATACTTACCACCTTCGTGCTGGCCTGTTTTGCGTGGATTTTCTTCAGGGCTAATACGGTGCAGGATGCCTGGAATATTACGCTGCACATTTTACAGATGAAAGGATCTCTATACATTGATAATGCGACTATAGGATATGGTTTAATTGCTATTTTCCTGCTAATTGTTGTTGAAATCAGGCGGGAGTTTTATCAGCATTCGCCATTGCCGGTAAACTCACACCATTGGATTGCAGAACATCTTTCGTATGTTACACTTGTGGTATTGATTATTGTTTTAGGCGTTTTTGATGGTGGACAATTTATTTATTTCCAGTTCTGATATGTTAAAGGGCAACTATTATAAAAGATTTTTAGTAAACCTGCTGGTATTTCTGGGGTTACTCTTCGCTTTCGATCGGGCACTCGGATTTATTTTACAGCAGCTCTATTTTAGGCAGGTTGCCGGGGAATATTACAGGGCAACATATTCTATTGACAGCACAAATGCTGAAATTCTGATATTCGGCTCATCACGAGCAAGTCATCACTATGTACCGGAAGTGCTTGAGGAAAATTTACATTTGAGTACATACAATACCGGGCGCGACGGGAATTACCTGCTTTACAATTATGCAGTAATAAAAGCCGTTACAGAAAGATATATTCCCAAAATGATTATTCTGGATCTGAATCCTGTAGCTCTTTTTTATAGAAAAGATGACTATGACAGACTCTCAACATTACTCCCATATTACGGTTCACATCCTGAAATAAGAACTATTGTTGGCCTAAGAAGTAAATATGAAAGATTTAAATTGTATTCATCTCTCTATCCTTATAATTCATTATCCTTATCCATATTAGTCGGAAATTTGGAAATATCAAAAAGACTTTATGTGTCAGAGGAGGGTTATTTGCCGTTTTATAAGAAAATGGATCCCATAAGTATAAGCAGTAAGCAGACGAAAGATAATCCGGAGGAAATATACAGCGACTCAATTGATTCATATAAAATTGCCGCATTACAGGATATTGCTGAAATCTGCTTAAAAAAGAAAATCCCATTAGTTTTTGTTTTTTCTCCTATCTATGCCAAATTAAATAATGAACTGGCAAACAATAAACTTAATACAATTCTGAAAACATATAACGTCAAATATCTGGATTTCTCAGAGGATACAACATTCGTTAATCATCCTCAATACTTTCAGGATGAATCGCATATGAACGATGATGGAGCAAGAATATTTTCTAAAAAACTGGCAGGGTATTTAATTCACTAAAACAAAACGATGAGTAAAATCACTGATAATTTTCCAGGAACCATCCTTGTAAGGTATCTGCTCCTAGAAACACAGGGCCTTGCCTTAAATCTGAATTTTTGTTTGTTATCTTATGAGTACATAATAATAAAAAATTTTAGGATGTTCGAAAAAGTACACTTTCGGCTACTCAGGGTTTTGTCATTTACTACAGATTAGGCTTGAAGGCGTTCAACCTTGAATGATAATTTTATCTTTATGATATGGTTTAAAGACACTATTTATCAGGTTTGGTGTTTTGCGTTTAAAATAAATGTGTTACTTTTGATAACGAAGTTTGCCCATTCAAACGTGTAACATAAATCTTAAGAGGATAAAAGCACATTTTTCTTGGGGGGCATTCAGGCATAAACTAGTATTCCCTTGTGGTTCTAAATAAACAACTTATGAATTATTTTTTAAACTTCAGTTTTAAAGTCGCATACCTGAAATCCCTTTATTTCAATCTCCACTATCTTCCTTTGAAACAAGCGTTACGGTTCCCGATTATTCTTGCGCGTGGTGTTAAGTTGGTAACATTGAAAGGACAGGTCTTAATAGAATCATCAGAAGTCTCGTATGGAATGATTAAAATAGGATTTAAACATTATGGATTCCAAACTAAAAAAGACAAAACTATTATTGAGAATAATGGAGGGCAATTAATATTTAGTAGTCGCGCAGAAATCGGACAAGGAACAGCAGTTATACTCGGTAAAAGTGGGAGTTTATACTTAAACAGAGGGGTTTGCTTTGGTGGAAACAGCAAGATCATATGCTATGATCATATTACTATTGGTGCAAACAGCCGTTTGGCCTGGGATATTACTCTAATAGATACCGACTTCCATAAAACCATAAATTTTCTAACAAAAGAATTGAGTGAAGGTAAAGAATCGATTGTAATTGGAGAAAATAATTGGATTGGATTTGGAACAACAATTTTAAAAGGCACCACCACACCTGATTTCTGTGTTGTTGCTGCAAAAAGCCTTCTGCTTAAAGAATATGAATATGGTGATCATTGTTTATTGGCAGGACATCCGGCTACTCTGAAAAACGAACGCATTAGCAGAGATTTAAGCTCTTTTATCGCATAGGTTAAAGGTTCATTTAAAATTTAATCAAATCTAAAGCGCATATTTAATTCAATCAATTTCAATTACTTAACCAACTTTAGATTTTTCGCGTAAAGCACTTTCACCGAGTCAAAATTCGCTTTATACTTTATATTGACCGGCAATGCAGGTGGTGATTCAATTTTCAATGGGTCCATAGCAACATTATTCTTGTATACCCTGAAATCAAGATGCGCCCCTGTTGACAATCCTGAACTTCCTACATACCCTATGACCTGGCCCTGACTTACACTGGCTCCCGTATGAATACCTGGACCAAAACCAGCTAAGTGCATATAGGACGTTGAATATCCGTTGTTATGCCTTATCATAACCAACCTTCCAGCTCCACCAGAATAGGCTGCTTTTACCACAGTACCATTTCCGATAGTGTGAACAGGAGTTCCTTTTGGTGCGGCATAATCAACGCCATGGTGTGGACGACGGATACGCAGAATCGGATGCATGCGGCTATTTGAAAATTTTGAAGTTATGCGTGAGAATTTTAATGGCGCTTTCAGAAACTCTTTACGCAGGTTTTGCCCGTTTTCGTCAAAATAGTCAGTAATGTTTCCTTGTTCAAACCGGTACGCAAAAAACTCTTTGCCATTATGACTAAAAACGGCGGAATGTATTTCACCAATACTAATCGGCTTTCCATCTACCGAGAGCTCTTCGTATATGGCTTTGAATGAATCGCCCTTCTGGATAGAATAGAAATCGATAGACCACTGATAAATATTAGCCAGGGCAACTGCCAGGTTAGGATCAGCACCCGCTTCCTGCATGGTGGTCCACAAAGAAGAATTAATACTACCAGAAACAGATTTCAGGCTTCTTACTACTTCCTTTGAATCGGTATGAACATGAAGTGAATCTCTGAAATCGAAAATCACATAACTGGTGTCGTTAATTGTATAAACAAAGTACATCAGCTTATTGCCGGCATTATTACTCATCATGGCGGTATAGGTATTGCCGGTACGAAGTTTACGGATATCAAAAATCCCGTCGGTATACGTATTCAGATTTCCGACAATCTTTTGATCAACACCCAGGCGGGTAAATATTTCTCCCAGATTATCCCCTGATTTAACTTCATCTCTATCAATTTTGAATGAATCGGTTACAATACCATACTCGATTTTTTGAGCTATTTTAGCTATCGGATGAACTATAGGCTCAAAAATAAAATCTTTAAAAGCTACTAAAGCTACAATTGAAGCTAGAGTGAAAAATCCAATTGTTAATATAAGTCTTATTTTCTTTTTATTCAATTCCATTAAATCAAGTGTTTTTATGAAGAATTCTTTTGAAATATCGTTTTCGCGGCAATTTCGGGTATTTCTTTTAATTGATCAAAAAAAAATAGGGTTTCCCCTACTTTTATAAAAAAAAGAAAATTCTTTGGCAATATTTGACAACCTGATTTTGAATCGTTTTCCTGTTTTCTTTGACAACCAATACTCAATGCATGTTAGGCTAATTCATATGCGCTTCGGTAAAATCGCGTCCTGCCTGCAATGCATCAAGATTTATTTTTATAATTTCCTCTCCTTTTCGCTCAAAGATATGACGGATTGCATCCTGTAAATCTAAATAATTCATTTCAAGGAAAGGCGAAGCCGCGCCAAGAATAACCATATTGGCTGATCTTACGGAACCAAGTTTTTTTGCAATTTCATCAGCGTCAAGCGCAATGTGGTTATGTATTTTCTCAATTTCGGCCAGAAGCTTATCCATTTCAGGATAATTTGGGATGTTAATAAAAGGTTTAGTATTGGTTATCAGCCAACCGTCCGGCGAAAGAAATGGAAGGTAGCGTAACGATTCCATAGGTTCAACAGAAATAATCAGATCAGCTTTTCCGTAAGGGATAAGATCAGAAGCGATTTCATGATCGGCAATCCGCAGGTTTGATGAAACATCACCTCCACGCTGACTCATACCGTGTACTTCCGCTTGTTTAAGGTGCAAACCTACATTGAGGGCAGCTGTACCAATTGTTGTTGCGATTGAAAGAATGCCTTGTCCCCCAACACCTGCAAGAATTATATCTCTTTTCATAACCCTGATTAACTTGCTATAACTTCAGTTTTCTTAAGTTCTTTATGATGCCGGATAGAAGTCTGAATACATTCGCGGCGCGGTATAATAACAGAAACACCTTCGTAGTCGAGTTCCTGTTTCAGAATGGCAAGATTTACGTCATGGTGTTTGGGCGAAGGATCAAGAATGATTATATGATCTTTATTCACACCTACTCCCAGGCAAATATCTTCGATCCTGCCAAAAGCTGATGAATCCTGACCTCCTGTCATAGCTGTGGTTTCATTATCCAGGATCATCAGCATAATCTTACTCTTATCTTTCACACAATCAATAAGACCGGTAATACCACTGTGCGTAAAAGTACTGTCTCCAATAACGGCCACTGCCGGATGCAATCCAGCATCAGCAGCGCCTTTAGCCATGGTAATGGATGCGCCCATGTCGACGCAGGTATTAATTGCGTCAAATGGATCCAGCGCGCCGAGTGTGTAACATCCTATATCAGAGAACACTCTGCCTTTACTAAATTCAGCCAGAGCCTGATTGAGTGCATTGTATGAATAAATATGCGGGCAACCTTTGCAAAGTGATGGCGGCCGGGAAACCACAATGGATGGAATCTCTTTTCCCCTGGTATCTTCCATCCCAAGCGCTATGGCAACAATATTCGGATTAAGCTCTCCATCTCTTGGAACTGTTCCATCCAAACGGCCATGAACAGTTTTGCCTTTATTCAAAAATCCTTTGATTGATTGTTCAACTATTGGGTAACCTTCTTCAAGAATCAGAAGTTCGTCACATGAATCGTAAATCGCCTCAACCATTGAATGCGGAACAGGGTATTGACCTATTTTCAGAACCGGGAATGGAATGTTACGCTCAGGATAATTTTCGAGCAAATAATTATAGGCTATTCCCGTAGTAATAATTCCCAGGCTTTTATTTTCTCCATCCGTAAAAACATTAAAACCTGAGTTAAAAGAATATTTTTCAAACTCATCCTGCTTGTGCAAAAGTGTTTTATACTGACGTCGGGCATTTGCAGGTAACAGAATAAACTGCCTGTGATCATCGGGTAAATGGATTTCGTTTTGTGGTCGTTGGGGTTTACGCAAAACACCCGCGCGTGAATGAGCCAATCGGGTAGTAATTCTCATCAGGACAGGAACGCCAAGTTTTTCGGACATATCAAATCCATAGTGCACCATATCGTAGGCATCCTGCTGATTGGTTGGCTCGAGTACAGGAAGCATTGCGAACTGACCAAACACCCGCGAGTCCTGTTCGTTCTGGGATGAGTGCATGGAAGGATCATCGGCAGAAACTACAATCAGTCCACCGTTAGCACCTGTGATAGCTGAATTCATGAAAGGATCAGCGGCAACATTCAATCCAACATGCTTCATGCAAACCATTGCGCGCTTGCCGGCATAGGACATTCCAAGGGCTGACTCCATGGCAGTTTTTTCATTGGTTGACCAACCGGCACGAATCTGCCCTGATTTAGCTTCAACGGATTGAATAACATATTCGGTTATTTCAGTCGAAGGTGTTCCGGGATAAGCATATATACCTGATATTCCGGCATCTAGAGCTGCCTGTGCAATTGCTTCATCCCCTAGCAACATTAATTTTTGATCCATATCATGAATACTTTAACATCAGAAATAATGCAGCAAACGTACATGAATTGAATATGATTAACAAGTACTTTCAAAAATTAATTTCAGTAATTCACCGAATTTGCGGTTTTCAAAAACCGAATACTATACGGCACTTTTGAACACCTTGGTATTTCAAGTGTTTTATACTTTTAGCCGGGAGATTGGGGTATTAGGTCATAACCGTCAGGCTAAGCCAGATTAGTTATTATTTGTAATGGTGTAAGCCTGTTTTTCTTTTGTTC
>JAURYB010000028.1 GCA_030654075.1 Bacteroidales bacterium
GTATTCTCACCATGAACATTAAATGGCGCTTGGTTATCAATAAAAAAGATTCGGTATTAAATATAACGCCAAATCCTTTTGAAATCAAGCTCATGAAATTGGAATTCAAAGGGGATGTTTACGAAGCTTTAGGAATTCTCCATAAAGGTGACAGTGCTACCTTTATCATCAATGCCAAAGATTTTTTCCTCAAAACCGCTAAATATCCTCAATTACCTGAAGGAATTGACAGCACAACCATGTTGTATTTTGATGTAAAACTTCTGAATGTTGAAACTATGGAACAACGTCAAAAAGCTGAAATGGCTAAAGCTGAAAAGTTTAAAACTGAAGAACCTGCAAAAATTCAGGCTTATTTAACAAAAAATAAAGTTACTGTTTCACCATCAGATTCAGGTATCTATATAATTGTACAAAATCCTGGTTCGGGTCGCGGCATTGTGAAAACTGATTTTGTGAAGATTAATCTTACCGTTTCTTCAATCGAAGGCAAGAAAATATTCTCAACACTTGATCAAAACCAGCCCATCAGTTTTGAGTATGGTAAGCCTTTTGATACCAAAGGATTTGACTTAGCAATAGCAACAATGAAGAAAGGAAGCAAGGCAACTGTAGTTATTCCTTCTGCAATGGGCTTTGGCGAACAAGGTAGAAAGGACCAGAGTGGACAGGATATTTTTGCACCATACTCACCGGTAGTTTATGACATTGAAGTACTTGATCTCAAAACCAAAGCTGAAAATGATAAGGCCGTTAAGCTAGAAGAAGCTATTAAAAAGAAAGAAGAAGCTATTAAAAAGAAAGCTGCTGCTGAAGCTTTGGTTAAAGAACCCAATCTTATACAACAATACCTAAAGGATAATAAAATAACTGCAAAACCTACCGCCAGCGGACTTTATTATATTGAAAAAGTAGCCGGAAAAGGTGCAAAAGCAAAGGCTGGTGATAAGGTTAAAGTTCATTATACTGGTAAGCTGCTGAATGGCAAGGTATTCGATTCATCCTTAACAAGAAAACCTGTAGCTCCTTTTGAGTTTACTATCGGACAGGGCCAGGTTATTCCGGGATGGGACGAAGGAATTGCGATGATGAGCGCGGGTGCAAAAGCTACAATCCTGGTACCTTCAAAGTTGGGTTACGGTGAGCGTGGAGCAGGCGAAGATATTCCTGCGTATTCACCACTCGTTTTTGATGTTGAACTGATCAGTATCAACGCTAAATAAAAACTGATTTAAGAATAAAAAAAATGGGGTGCCCAAATGGTACCTCATTTTTTTTTGCTTAAAGCTATAAAATTTGGATTCAGAAGTGAGTGCTTGTTATATTCCACAACTAAGCCATTCTCAAACTGATTGACTGAACAACCGGCAAACCTTGCTACTGCGTGTCCGGCAGCGGTATCCCATTCCATGGTTGGGCCAAAACGAGGATAAACATCGGCTCCACCTTCGGCCAGAGTACAGAATTTCAGGGAACTCCCCCGGGAAATAAAGGAGAGATCCGGATGAGCTATTTTCAGATTGCTTATATATGATTCTGTTTCACTGTTCATATGTGATCTGCTACCCAAAACCAGGTAACCTTCTGGTCGTGAAATACAAGGAAGCTTCTCTGCCAGGGTCTCCAGTGAGGGGAAATTTTCAAAGTCAATATCACTTATTTGATTTAGATTCAATCTGAATGAGCCAAATTCACTTCCCCAATAAATAAAACCAGGAACGGGAGCATAAACAACGCCAAATATCGGCTGCATATTGCTGA
Organism: Bacteroidales bacterium; assembly: GCA_030654075.1. Lineage (GTDB taxonomy): Bacteria > Bacteroidota > Bacteroidia > Bacteroidales > UBA4417 > UBA4417. The sequence goes on from JAURYB010000028.1 coordinate 1,762, forward strand.
TGAGGGCAATGTTAACCGTAAAATCGCCGTTTTTCTTTATAAATTCTTTTGTGCCATCCAGAGGATCAACCAACCAGAATTCTTTCCAGTTTTCGCGGATTTCGTAACTTGTTTGCGCGCCTTCTTCGCTTAAAATGGGTAAGCCTGTTTCCGAAAGACCTTTCGCAATGATTTTATGAGCTGTTTCATCTGCGATAGTAACAGGACTGTTGTCTGATTTATACTCAACTTCGAAAGGATGCTGATAAATATCCATAATTGCCTTTCCCGCTATGAATGCTATGCGCAATACTTTCCCAATAAGTTCTCCGGAAATCTCCATTTTATTTATTCTTTTTCCTGCTGTCGATTAATTCCTTGTAGCCTAGCATTTCGTCACGCAGTCGGGCTGCTTCAATAAAATCAAGCTCTTTAGCAGCTTTCTCCATGGATTTCCTCGACTGATCATAGAATTTTTTAAGCTGTTCGTCATTCAGGTATTTTACTACAGGATCAGCGGCTGTGTTAATGGTTTCCTTTTCCACGTATGCCTTTGGATCGGTGGTTTTGTATTCTATTGAACCCGAAAGTCCTGATGCTTCAATGCTCTTGATTATCTGGGTCGGAGTGATGTTATACTTAAGATTATACGCAATCTGAATGGCACGTTTACGGTTTGTTTCGTCGATAGTGCGCTGCATGGAATAAGTCATTTTATCAGCATAAAAAATAACTTTGCTGTTGATATTCCGGGCAGCACGGCCGGCGGTTTGAGTGAGTGATTTTTCAGAACGGAGAAATCCTTCCTTATCCGCATCCAGGATGGCAACCAGCGATACTTCGGGCAAATCGAGCCCTTCACGCAAAAGGTTTACACCAATCAACACATCAATTGAGCCAAGACGAAGGTCGCGGAGAATCTCAACCCTGTCGAGTGTATCAACTTCGGAATGAATATATTTACAGCGGATTCCAAGTCTGAGCATATATTTCGAAAGTTCTTCGGCCATCCTTTTGGTAAGCGTAGTTACCAGTATCCGCTCATTTTTTACGGTACGGAGTTCTATTTCATTGAGCAGATCATCAATCTGATTAAGGCTGGGTTTAACTTCAATTTGTGGATCGAGTAAACCGGTGGGCCTGATAAGCTGTTCAACAACAACGCCTTCCGACTGGTTAAGTTCATAATCCGAAGGAGTTGCGGTTACATAAATAACCTGGCTCAGGAGTGTTTCAAATTCTTCAAATTTCAACGGACGGTTATCCAGCGCGGAAGGCAGCCGGAATCCATATTCCACCAGGTTTTGTTTCCGGGAGCGGTCACCGCCATACATTGCCCTGATCTGAGGCACTGTAGCGTGACTTTCGTCAATTACCATCAGGAAGTCGGATGGGAAGAAATCAATCAGGCAGAAAGGCCTGGAACCTGAAGTACGGCCATCAAAATAACGGCTATAGTTTTCAATACCAGAGCAATACCCAAGCTCACGCATCATTTCGATATCATAAGTAACCCTTTCTTCAAGCCTTTTAGCTTCAAGGTGCCGGCCAATTTCTTTAAAATAATCCACTTGCTTCACCATATCAGCCTGTATTTCCCAAATCGCTTCTTTCATCTTTTCTTTCGAAGTAACGAAAATGTTGGCCGGAAACACGGTAATTTCTTCAAGAGTTTCGATTGAAAGTCCGCTCAATGGATCAAAAGAAGATAAACTCTCTATTTCATCACCATAAAAAATAATACGGTAAGCAATATCTGCCGAAGCCGGATATACATCAACCGTGTCACCTTTAACCCTGAATTTCCCGCGGGTAAGGTCGAACTCATTGCGTGAATATAAACTTTCGACCAAAGCATTTAACAACTTATTCCTGCTCAATTTGTCACCTTTGGCAATATGAATGACTTTATTATTAAAATCATCAGGATTACCGATTCCATAAATGCAGGATACAGAAGCAACTACAATTACATCACGCCGGCCTGAAAGCAATGCTGAAGTAGCGCTAAGCCGCAGTTTCTCAATTTCTTCGTTTATCGAAAGATCTTTTTCGATGTATGTATTTGTAACAGGAATAAAGGCTTCAGGCTGATAATAATCGTAATATGAGATAAAAAATTCTACTGAATTTTCAGGAAAGAATTGTTTGAATTCACTGTAAAGCTGCGCTGCCAGGGTTTTATTATGGCTAAGTACAAGCGTTGGACGCTGCACTTGCTGAATGAGGTTGGCGATTGAAAATGTTTTCCCCGAACCGGTTACTCCGAGCAAAACCTGTGCATGGTCGCCTCTTACAACTCCTTCAGTGAGTTGCCGTATAGCTTCCGGCTGATCACCGGTTGGAACGTATTCGGATGTTAGTTTGAATTGCATTTGTAAAATTAAGTTGAAATCATGCGAAAAAAATTATCCGTAAACTTCGGGTTGCTAATCCGGGAGTATAAATCGGGCAACAACCGGGAAATGATCAGAGTAATCCTTGTCAATTGTTTCATGCTCAATGGTTTGTAAAACTTTGGAATGAAATATGTAATCGATACGAAGCATTGGCAGCATCTGGGAATGTGTTTGCCCGATTCCCTTACCTTCATCAACAAAAGTATCATCCAGTTCATTCGCAATTTGCCTGTAACAATACGAAACAGGAGTATCATTAAAATCACCGGCTAAAATAACCGGGTAGGGTGAGTTCCTTATAAATTCAGCAACTGTTTCGGATTGAACAGCCCGTTTAACAAAAGCATGCTTCATTTTACTAAAAATTGCCAGGGAACCTTTCTTTATGTTTTCATTAGCTGCCGGAGCAGCGGTAATTTCGCTTACAAAATTATAGTCTTCTTTTCCGAACTTAACCGATTCAAAATGCAGGTTCATTATCCGGATAGTATCTTTACCAATGAGTATATCGCACGATTGACAGAAATTAACCCTGCTGTTCGGAAATTCAAGTTTTTTTATTCCTATTATGGGATATTTGCTGAAAATTGCAAGTCCGTAGGGCAGGGCCTTGGCTTTCTTATCAAAGAGTTCGACACTACGGTATTTGTATCCGGACTGCAGGCTTATGGTATCCGCAAAATCGGCATGTTTACCTGCACCGCTGTAATAATCCTGAAGACAAAGAATTTCAGAAGATTCTGAATGAATAAGGTTGAAAATTTCATTCCTTGTTGTTTTACCGGATTCATTACGCCAGTTGTATAAATCAAATAACCGCACATTATAGCTCATGACTTTGATGCTGTTTTCAAAGGAAAGCTTTCGTTCGGACCCTGAAAAATTTATGTACGATTTTGCCTGGTTAAATCCTAAAAGTATAGTAATGAGCGACAACACAAAATATTTTTTCAGGAAAACCAGCCAGAAAAGTATAAAAAAGAGGTTACACAGCAATATTATAGGATAAGCCAGCCCCACAAAAGCAAGCGGCCAGAATTTAATTGGTGATATGAACAATGATAAATACGAGGACAAAAGAAAACCGATAAAGAACAGATTCACAACCACCATAATTTTGGTAGCCAGCGACATCTTTCCTTTTGTTTTTTTAGCGGGTTTCTTTTTCGTTGTTGCCACTTTGGGGAACTGTTTGTACTATATTTTAGCAGGTTACTTTATGCGTTTTTACTGCTGTTGAACAGAATTTCTTTTTCTTCTGCAGAAAGGCTTGTATATCCACTTCGCGATATTTTATCGAGAATATGATCAATTTTTTGCTGTTTAAGCACTTTTTGCTTGTTATATTCTTCATCACTTATCGGACGTCCTTTACTATGAACAGTTCGCAAAGGTTTTCGCTTGAATGGATTTCCTATTATTGATCCTAATCGCAAAAGTCCTAAGCGCCTGGCGATATCTTTCCGGATAAATAAAATAAACAATGCTCCCGAAATGGCCCCGCCTATATGCGCAAAATGTCCGCCGGCGTTGCCTGCCCGTATCATCAGTACATCAAGAATAACGGTAATAATGGCTATATATTTGATTTTAACAGGGCCGATAAACATCAGATTCACTGAATAATCAGGTACAAGTACCGCTGTAGCAATGGTAATTGCCAGCACTGAAGCCGAGGCTCCGATTGTAGTAGATATATTTAGCGTATCATGAAATACCGGGAATATATTATAAGCCAGTATAAAAGTCAACGCTCCTGAAATGCCTCCTATAAAATAAATTGTATAAATTTTTCGACCGGGCATGAATTCCATAAAGATCTTACCAAACCAATAAAGCCATATCATGTTGAAAAACAAGTGCCAGAAGCCTTCCTGCACAAACATGTAGGTAATAATAGTCCAGGGTTTCAATAAAAGATTTGGGATTGACGCAGGTACCCCGATCAGCTGTAGCGCGCTGTCAAGCCAAACCTGATCACCCCGGGTACCTGATGGCTCCAGCAAAAATCCAAACAGCTGAATAATAGCCAAAACAAACCAGACTGCTATGTTAGCAATAATGAGTTGAGAAAGAGCCGGTTTCATTTGCACCATGCTCCTTAATCTTTCGCCTGCTGACTGATTGTAATTCATTGTTTTAAGGAAATCTGTTTAAAATTAGCTTTTATCTTGATAGTGAGGAAATAGTGATCTAATTTAACTAAAAAAGTTATTACCTATTGCATATAATGATTTCCATGCCGGTTTGCTTTCTTTTTCCAGTAAATAATCAGGAAAAAGCCAAAAATCATACCTCCAAGGTGAGCAAAATGAGCAACGTTGCTGCCTGTGTTATAAACTCCGGAGAACAACTCAATGGCTCCGTAAATGATTACAAACCACTTAGCTTTAATTGGAATGAAAAAATAAAGGTATATAAGCGAATTTGGGAAAAGCATACCAAAAGCAAGCAGCAATCCAAAAACTGCTCCTGAAGCCCCAATAGTGGTCATATTGTAAAGCTCATTCAGTTTTCCCATCAACGGATCAGAAAAATTTTGGCCTTCCTTCAAAATCTGGAAACCCGTCTCGCGTACCTGGGCAATCTGGTCGACAGTTAAACTCAATTCAACATTATGTACCTGGATATAAATAACCAATAGCTGAATAAGTCCGGCACCAATGCCTGTGATCATATAATAAATCAGGAATTTCTTTGGTCCCCAAACCTGCTCAAGCACACTTCCGAACATCCATAACGCAAACATATTGAAGAGTATATGCGAGAAACTGGTTGCATCATGCATGAACATGTAGGTAACAAACTGGTAGGTCGCAAAGTGCGGAGATACAAAATAATGCAATCCCAGGTAATCACTCAGGTCGATATGCAATGCGTATCCAAATACCAGGGTAGCAATGTAAAACAGTACGTTTATAATTAATAAATTTTTAACAACCGGTGGTAAAACTCCGAAGCCGGTAGGGCTGTATCTCTCGAAACTCATCTTTTTATTTCTAATTATTAATTAAATCTGTTGTAAATCTCTTGTTTTTTAATCTTTACTTAAATTTGGGGCTAAAGCCCACAGCTTTTTTTATAATATTCCCCGACCTGAAGGTCGGGGCAATGGAAAGTCGGCCAACAGAAAGCATGCGCAAATGTTTAGCTGAACTTTACTTTTATTGTAACAGTTACACTTTTTAATACCTATTTTCCATTTTCCATTTTCTATTAACTAATTTCTACTTCCCAATCAATTTATCTATCTCATTCACCTGGATAATCCGGAGAACTCTGCTGCCATCCGGAGCAATATCTGGCACCTGGCAGGAAAATAATTCATCGATCAATTGTTGCATTTCTTCAACCTTTAACGATTGCGCTGTTTTAACAGCCATATTGCCGGCAATAATCCTGGCAAGTTTAATCCGTTGATCATCAGGTGAATCTGTGCGATCCTTCTTATAATCTTCCAGCAATCCATCTATAAAATCAATGATTTCACCCGCAGGCATATTCGAAGGTACAGTATTTATAACAAACGTTCCTCGTCCCATAGCTGAAATTTCGAATCCAAGGCTATCGAGATCAGGAGTTAACTCGGTAATTACTTCTGAATCAACAGCTGAGAGTTGAATAGTCTGAGGAAAAAGCACTCTTTGCCTTGTAATGGCTTGTCCCTCCGCATTAGAGCTTATTTTTTCAAAAATGATCCGTTCGTTGGCTTTTTGCTGGTCGACAATGAGTAACCCCGACTTCACATTGGCTACTATAAAACGATTTTGTACCTGGAAAAGTTTATTTGCAGCATAAAGATTGCTCTCCGGGACAATTCCAACCGCTTCATTCTCTGATTCCCGGGTTGGTATAAGCCTGAAATCATTGTTGTTTTCCTGATCAGTTTGAACAGATGGCTGATTTGCAATTCCTTCATACATTTTTTCCCAGCCTTTGACATTAGGAGTCATGCCTGCATTCGCTTTCAGGAAATTTTGCGGTTGTTTCCTGAATGGATTATAATCGGGATTTACGGTAATGGTAGGCGCTTTCGGCTCATAACCCTTTGGCGCGACAAAATCGAAACTTGGTTCGGTATCAAAGTCAAGGGTAGGGCTAAGGCTGAACATTCCCAGTGCATGCTTAACCGAAGTTCGTATGGATGCGTATAAAAGCTGACCATTCTGAAAGTTAACTTCAGTCTTGGTAGGATGAATATTGATATCGATTGTAGAGGGCTCAACTTCTATATAAAGGAAGTAGGAAGGAATGGCGGAATCTGGAATCAGTTCCTCAAAAGCCTGTTCAACAGCATGATGCAAATATGGATGCTTGATAAACCTGCCATTGGCGAAGAAATATTGCTCACCGCGTGTTTTACGGGCAGTTTCAGGTTTCCCTATATAACCTACCACTGAAACAAGTTCAGTTTTTGCTTCTACAGGTAAAAGTTTCTCATTAATCTGGCTGCCAAAAATATGAACGATTCTTTGCCTGAGATTTCCTTTCGATAGCTGAAAAACAGGTTTGTCGTTATTAAACAAAGAGAATTCGATATCAGGATGCACCAACGCAACACGTTGAAACTCTTCGAGTATATGACGAAACTCAACGGTGTCGGATTTCAGGAAATAGCGCCTGGCAGGAATATTATAAAATAGATTTTTTACGATAAATGTAGTTCCTTGCTGGCAGGCAACAGGGTCCTGGCTTTTAACTTTCGAACCTTCGATTATGATACTTGTGCCAACTTCTTCATCAACTTTCCGGGTTTTAAGCTCAACCTGGGCAATGGCAGCGATCGAAGCCAGCGCTTCACCTCGGAAACCTAATGTTCGTATTGAAAATAGGTCATTGGCTTCCCGTATTTTTGAAGTTGCATGTCGCTCAAAACACATCCTGGCATCAGTTTCCGACATTCCTGATCCATTATCAATCACTTGTATAAGAGATTTACCGGCATCTTTAACCAATAATTTAATTTGAGTTGCACCGGCATCAATAGCATTTTCAAGCAATTCCTTTACTGCCGAAGCCGGGCGTTGTATTACCTCGCCGGCAGCAATCTGGTTAGCAACAGAATCTGGAAGCAGCCTTATCAGATCGGACATAGTTGTAATGTATTGGCAATGAGTAAAATGAAAGAGTAATATTGGGAATAAAACATCAGGTCTGCTATTTAAAAGAAGATATAATATACTATTAGGAGAAGCAGAAGTACCGTGAATAAAATACTCATTATTCGGGCACGTTTACGAATCCGTTCATCCAGTTTTTTGCGGTTCATTCGCAGGCGCATTCGCATACGTAACTCGCTGCCTACCTGATTATCACTGAACCCCGATTCCTTAAACCTGTTTTCCCTGTCTTCTTTTACAGGATCGTAGTATAAAGGCTTATATGAATATTTTCTTGGTTTCGGTGTTCGTATTCCTATCAGCTTCATATATTTACCCTTCAATTTTAAAGATCGGAATCAATCTAATATTTACTGCAAAAGTAGCTCAAAAAATGTTATACTTTTGCATATTTCCAATGGTTTTTGGAAATGCTTTCCAATTCACTACGCTTTAAAAAACAGCTATGACAATTACAGCAGATAATCTCGAAAACCTTATAGTGGTCGGCGATAAAGTACTTATAAAACCACTTACATCAAAAAGCAAAACCAAGAGCGGACTGTTTTTACCTCCCGGTTATTCGGAAAAAGAAGAAATTCAACATGGATATGTGGTTAAGGTAGGTCCGGGGATTCCCATTCCTTATCTTAATGATGATGACAGTGAACCCTGGAAACCTAAGAAAGACGATAAAATCAGGTATATTCCGTTACAGCCGGAAGTTGGTGATCTGGCTATTTTCCTTTCGAAAGGTTCCGTCGAAATCATATATAATGATCAGAAATACCTGATCGTTCCTCAGTATTCAATCCTGCTTCTCGAAAGGGATAAATCAGTCATTTAAACAGTCAGCATCTGCTTAAAATGAAAAAGTCCTTAACAATAAAGTAAGGACTATTTTAAAATATTTCTTTATCAGGTAGTTCTATTTTTTAATATAAATAGCCTGGCGGTTTGTCGCGAAGTAAACAGCTCCAAAAAGTACTGAAGTGTAGAAAAGGTCGCCAAGTATACCGTTAAAGAGGAAAGGCAAACCTGCGATATAAGCTTCAATAAGACCGGCAGCATTCATAGGATAAGGCATCAGGCCCGAAGTCCAGCTTGCGAAATTGGTAACCAGGAAAAATAAAACGGATGCGCCCAACGAAGCCGAAACTGTATTCACAACTGTCAGCCTTTTTTGCAATATCAATCCAAAAGCTACAATTGCAATAAAACTCAGGTATACCGGGAGCATGGTTGAATGAAATCCAATAATCAGATCACTCAGTAACATGGCAGCAACCGGTACCAGAAATGCCAGGTCCTTACGTTTTAAAAAAGTACCGCCAAACAATGCTATTGCAGCAATAGGAGTAAAATTAGGCCAATGCGGAATTAGCCGCATCATAGCTCCGGCAAAAATCATTATCAGAACCACGTACAATTTTGGTGAAAGTTCAATTTTTTTCATATTCTAAACCAGTTACTGTATTTCAATTGGCAAAAGTAGCAAAAAGCATTGGAATTCTTTATTGTCAGCAGACTACTAATTAACAAATTTGTGTTTAAAAAGTTTGTATATCTATAAAGCATTAATATTTAATAGGATAGAATGTTTTATTTTAGGTTTTATTGGACTATTATCTCTAAACTTGCTTATATCTTAACAATTAGAAATATAGAATTAAAATATATCTGTTTGATAGTTTTGATTTAATTATTCATGTTGGTAAAATGAAAATATGGATATATAACCAAAAACTATTTGCTAAAATACTGATATATAAATGAATGATCAAAGTAAAAAAAAATATTTAATTAGTATTATTTAGAGTGATAGTTCCTTATATTTGTCTCAGTCTAAATTTTGATTTTATGATAAATCCAATAACCTATTCATTATCAATCGAAACCATATCGATATCGTCATTATATTATATATGATTGGAAAAATAATAAACAATTATGTAATTGAACGCAAACTCGGTGGTGGAGGAATGGGTGACGTTTATTATGCCAAACATAATAAAGTGGATCGCGAAGTTGCAATCAAAGTATTACATAGTCACCTTTTTTCTAATGAAAGTATCCATAACAGGTTTAAAAATGAAGCAAATGCCCTTATCAAATTAAATCATCCAAACATTGTTAAAATATTTGACTATGTAGAGCAGGATAATTTTGCATGCCTGATAATGGAATACATAAACGGGTATACACTTGATGACTATATTTCAAAATTTACGGGTCCCCTTCCTTCAACCAAGGCATCTTCATTAATATGCTCAATTCTGGATGCAGTTCAATATGCCCATGATAATAATATTTATCATCGGGATATAAAGCCTGCAAATATAATGATCAATAAGGAGGGGAACAGGGTACTTATTATGGATTTTGGGATTGCCAAGCTTACCGATTCGAAGAACTTTAAGACAACCCATGCGAACACCCAGCTAGGAACGCCTTTTTATATGAGTCCTGAACAAATCAAAGGACTCCCATATTCAAGGATGAGTGATATATATTCTTTAGGTGTAACCCTTTTTGAAATGGTGACAGGTAAATGTCCTTATCATCAGATCACAAGCCTGTTCGAATTACAATCAAAGATAGTTAATGAACCTCTGCCCAATACTAATGATTTTTATCCGGGAGTAGGTATCAGAATACAAAATGCCATCCTCAAAGCAACGCAAAAGGCTCCCGAATTACGGTTCCAGAGTTGTAATGATTTTAAAATGTACATTCAGGATACTGAAGCATTAAATATGACAACCATAGTCGCTAAACCTCATGTTGTCAAACAATCGAAAGGAAACTCAAATGGGTTAGCATTGATTATAGCAGGTTTTGCTGTAATTATTGTAGTTATTCTTGCGATTGTATTTCTTCCCGCAAATGCACCGCCACCTCCGCCACCTGCGCCACTTACGGGATTTTTAATTCCAGATTCCAATATTGCGCTTTTCGATAAATACATTGCCCGTAAACAGGTTGAAACTAAACTTAGTCTTAGCGGAAACGAAATTGACAGTATACATAAACTTATAAATCAGGATAAAGATACGCTGTCATTAACTGAAATAAGTATGCGGTATGATCATCTTTTTGATCAATCAGCATTGCCCGCCCCGGTACAGGATAAAGTTAAAGTTCCGTCCGATAACAAAGTGAAAAAGGATTTTTTAAGCAATTTATACCAGGGAGAAGATATTTGCCGGGTTACATATAAAGAACAATGGCAGATAATATCCATAGGCCAGATAGACAATCCTTACAGATACTCATTGAGTCCACCCAACGAAATATCCATCACGGTTAATTTTACAATAGCTTCCTATGATGACAAATCTGAAACCACAGAATGCGCTATCACAGTGAGGTATTCAAAAACAGGGAATGAATACAAATTGACAAGTAATTAATACAGGTTTTCGCTTGTAACTAACACGCAAAGTTTTATAGTTTTAAAAATCAGATAGCCATGATTAGGATAAAATGCCACACGAGGATGAAATTATAATCAGGCTGGCGTATTCCATATGAACCTTAAAAACAGATTTTATATATGAAAATAAAGTTACTCTGCTTAATAATTATTTCTGTTGTTTTCCTTTCCAATAAAGGAATTTCCCAGGTTCAGGTAAGCTATACGGGGTCAAGAAAAAACCTTCAAACAAATGTGGTTGAAGCTGTTCGCTTTACATACTCAAATTATTCGAAGCAGAATATTTACTATACACATTATTCCATTTTCCGAAAAGTCAAAGCGTCAAAATCAGATACGATATATTCTATAGATTTTGATTTTGATAAATCAAATAACTCTATTAAAATCAGTCAGTTTGATTGGAAGGCTAATCAATATTACTCAAAAACAGTAGATTTCAAACCTCTTTCCGCGCTAAGCCGTAAATCAAATTTTGAACCTAAATATTGTGTGAAGAATTATATCTTAAACGATACTTTAATAAGCATGACAAATGATGAAAATGCTTCCATTTTCTTTACAATTGATGATACAACAAACGCAAAGATATCTTTACATCAATTAGTTACTTATGATGGCAATTACCGATTTGATTTAGATAAATTCAGAAAGTCATCTTTAACCGCTCATCTTTCCCACGCAAGAGATTATTGGGATTGGCTGAAAGAAGGTCAAACCCAAGCAGATCATAATATTAAAAGAGTGCGCGATTCTATTTTAATAGCTCAACGTGCCGCGCTGCAAGTTAAAATCAATGATGAAATATTAAATATTAATTCTGATAAAAATTACGAGCTGGATAAATTGACAAAGAAGTTGGATGATGTTAAAAAATTACCCGACACCATCGCAAATGCAAAAGCACAGGAATTGTTTACGCGCAGAATGGATAAAATCTTTTCTGAGTATTTGAGCGGCACTCAATGTAGCAAAACTGAAATTACTGGAAGCTATAAATTTTATGTATATCCAAATCAAACAGTTAGTATAGTCAAACAGCCACCTATGTTTCTCATGGATTGGAGAGTTGCACAACAATTTTCTATAATTGACACACTCATTAAGAAGATTCCTTTAGAAAAGACTGAAGTATCAATTTGTTCGGAAGACCCATATAATATAATTTTCCAGAAACATTTGTCTCGATCAGAGTCATTAAAACCAGAGATTATCATTATGGATTTTAAGTTTGACTCAGTATTTAAGACTACACTTGATTCAGCACAAATCAGGATTAAGAGTATTTGTAACACAAAATTTCCGGTAACAACCACATACACATACCCCTTTACATATCTCACTAAATCAGAATGGGGAATCTGGACATTAAGCAATAAGAAAATAAAGAAATATAAAGATTCATTAATTGATAATAAGAAAAATATTGATCAATTTTATAGTGAACGCCCAAATGCTAAGAACGGTAGATATAATGTAAGACTAAACACAACCATTTTAAATAACAGAACTTATGGACCTGACCTGGACTCTGTGAATTTAAAATACAAATATTGGACTCGTATTGGATTCATGGTAGGTACATTTATATCTAATGATGGTAAATTTACTACTGGTGCCGATGCGACTACCGGTGAGATATATTATTGGAACTTGTCACTTATTTACCATCATATCGGAGTGTTTGGTGGGATGCATTCCAATTACGGTAAGAGTTCATTACCTCAAAGTGATGCTGATTCAACCATTTCATACTTGAAAAATTATACCGAAGCGGGTTTGTATGTTGCGCCTGGAAAATTCTTTTATTTTAAACTTGGCATAGCAAAATACACTACAATTAATAAAAATAGTGCTGGAAATGCAATTAATGAAAGTAAGAGTATTATAATGCCAATAGTTGGAGGTAGTTTCATGTTTCCGGTTTTCCAACTTGAGGGAGGATACAATTTTGCATTGAAGTATCCTTATGTTATGGCTGGATTCAATATCCCAATAAATTTTTAACTAATAAACATATAAACTCAAATTATTATGGCAAACTTTAAAACATGCAACAACGGACACAATTATGACGCAAACAAACACAGCGTTTGTCCATTCTGTCCAGGTAACACTCAAAACGCTGATTACGATCAGACGATGAAAGAGTTCAAAAAAACTCAACTGATGAATGATGTAAGCAGTAATCAATTTGACAAAACAATAATTAATGAAGAAACAATGGACTTAAACACAACACAATCCGAAGGAGCCAGTGCTCAGCAACATCCTTTCAACAGAACCACAATTGTGACTAAAAACGAACCAAAAAGTGAACCTGTTTTATCACAAACAGAGAAAAGAAAACTTGTTGGATGGCTTGTTACATTCAGTAACGATGAATATGGACAGGATTACAGGCTATTTGTTGGTAAAAATAAAATTGGCTCAGGAATAAATAATGATTTGGTAATTCCTGATTCATCCATATCCGGGGAACATGCAATTATTCTTTTTCGGGAAAATGAATTTTTAATTAAAGATAACTTTTCAACTAACGGGACCAAAATAAATGGGATAACCACAGATGAAGGCAAATTAAAGGATGGAGACGAACTTATCCTGGGTAATACTTCTTTCAAATTTAAAACTGTCCTTTAGTTGAAAATAGACACATTTGATATTATTGTCGGGAATGCTACAGATGTAGGGAAAATTCGTGAATGTAACGAAGATTACTTGTCACACTTTGTGACAACCTATGGTTATTGTATTATCGTTTGCGACGGTATGGGTGGACATGCCGCGGGTGATGTAGCATCACAAGGCGCAATAGAAGCCATCAAGCATTATTTGCAGGACGGCAAAGTAACTAAGCTTGATACGCCTAATTCACTTCTAAATGCAATTGAGTTTGCTAATTATAAACTGCGTGAAACTGTACAGCAAAATCCTGCGCTAACCGGCATGGGAACTACATGCGTTATGGCATTAATATACGATGCTGAGATGTTTGTAGCCCATGCTGGTGATAGCAGAATATACTTAATCCGGGATCACAGCATAAAACAGCTATCGAAAGATCATTCTACCATTCAAAATTTAATAGACGCGGGAGTTTTAACGGAAGCAGAAGCTAAAGTAAGCGAGAAAAGAAACCAGATAACGAAAGCTATCGGAATTTTCGAGAAAGTTGAGCCCACCGTTACTAAAGAGGCCTTTCAATTAAAGAATAATGATAGAATTTTATTGTGTAGCGATGGATTAACCGCTCATGTTAGCGATGAAGAAATATTAGAAATAATAAACGCTAACACAGATGTGCAGATAGCATCTTTGGAACTGATCGAAAAAGCAAACAATGGAGGTGGCTCTGATAATATTACGGTTCAATTAATTCAGTATATAGGAAAATCATCGATTGCACGCAAAAAGCGACCGATAAAAAAAATGCTTCGCCTGGGTATTATCACATTAATTGTTGCTGTGTTAGGTTATGTAATTTACAATAAATTCATGCCTTCACGCAATGAAAAAACCGTACCTAATTCATCTCAAGGTAAAACTGATACTATTCCTGGTGATACTACCAACAGTGGAATCATTGGAGGTGAAGAAAAAATGCCTGCTTCAAAAAATCAAGATAAAGTAAAAAATGGAGGGAACATAAACAAACACAATTCTGCAATTGATACTTTAAAACAAAAACCTCCAAAATAATCCGGATTGAAAAATTACTTTTTTGCGCTTTATGATACCTGGATTTTTGTGCTTTTATGGCTTAAAATTATTTGATAAAAACCTAATTGACTATTACACTTGTGTACCCGTTTTTACATTTTTATTTTACTGATTGCCAGCTAACAACGAAATATCTAATAAAATCAGCTTATGAAATCCGCAATAAAGATTGGAAGAGATAAAAGCAATGATATCGAGATAAACGAACCTCGTATAAGTCGTAATCATGCTATAATTAATGACTTAGGAAATGGTACTTATGAAATTAAAGATTTAGGAAGTACCAACGGGACTTTTGTAAATGGTGAGCGTATCACACAGAAAATAATTACTTCGGCTGATACGGTTGAAGTTTCAACCTGCCTGGTAAATTGGTATCCCGCTTTTAACGAGTCAAATCTGACTCCACAGGATTCAATTATTAAGGAAGAACCATATTCTAAGATACATAAAACCATTTCTGTTGGTTCAGCTATAGAAAGTGACATAGTACTATCCAAAGATTTCGTTTCCAAGCGTCACGCGACTATTTCGGTCCTGAAAAACGGGGATTACTATATCTGCGATTTAGACAGCAGCAACGGGACTTACGTGAACGGCACAAAAGTTAAAGCAAAGAATTTCACCAAAACTGATATAGTGAAAATTGCGTCAGTAGATCTGCCGCAAAATTGGTTCCAAAATAAGAACTTACAACCCCGTGTATTCAGGGATCACAAAAAAGCCTGGCTGATTTCCGTAGGATTGAGTATCGTAATAGCCGCTTCAGTTCTGATATATTTTAACAGGTGCAAGTGGTTCGAATGCGGATGCACTTTAACTGCTCAACAAATCTATTTGAAAAACAAAAACAGCTTGGTTTACATAGTCCATGATTACTATTACACTATCGATTTCGAAGGCAAAACTTATTTTGTTGGAAAAAACAAAACATTTAAAGTCACCGAAGCTAATACCAGCAAAGAAAATTTATTACCCTACAGTTCTTCTTCAGGAAGTGGTTGTTTTGTTAAAAAGGACGGAACAATATTGACTTCTGTTTTCATAGTTAATCCTTGGTTAAAGGAATCTGAACGAAATGCCATGCTACAGGAGGTATTGCTGAGCAAAACAATTACTGATTTTTCACTGGATAAAGAATATCGGATTTGTGGTGAAACTGCCGAATTAAAGTGGCTGGCAGAAGGATTAGTGAATAACAACCAGAACTATATCGCAGCAACTTCAAAAAACTCCTGCGTCTTAACCGATAGCAGCAGTTCAACCATCCAATCAATAAAAAAAGAAATCCCTGAAAATGCGGATGTGGTTGATTTTAATGCTGATACATTAAGTAACTATACTGATTTTAAGGCATCAATGTATTTCTATAGCAAGTCAGAACTGATGAGTCCTGTATCAACCTTGCAAGATACTTTTTATACAGCCAGAGATTCATTCAATTTAAATAAAATCAATACATCCTTGATCAATAAGTCGTTACCAGATTTGCCTGAAGGTAGCATTGTTATTAACGAAAGAGGAAAGTTAGTAGGAAATATACAACAACACAACGTCATATTTTTACCCCGTTATTATAAACAATTAACCCAATAAAGCCATGCGAACATTAAACATCGGCAGGAATGCCACAAACAACGTCATTTTGGATGACAAAATGGTCAGTCGTCAACATGCTCAGTTAATTATACTGGATAATGGGCAAGTCGTCATTAAAGACTTGGGTAGCAGCAATGGAACCTTCGTTAATGGGAATAAAATCACAGAATATAATTTGAAGGCTGGGGACATCATTAAATGCGGCAATTCATTTGTTAAATGGACTCAATACATAAATGAACGTTCTTCACTTGATTCCCCGATAATAGAAAATAATGAAGTCGTTTCTCCATGGAAAAATCTGGATGTAAATGATTCAGAAGATCAGAGCTATACGGAACAGCGTTTTTCATTTGGCGAAACATTGAGATACCTTACTACCAAAATTTTCAATATTGATGACTTATTCCAAACCAATTGGAATAAAACTTCATCAATTTTATTTTTCCTCCTTTCTCCTCTTGTTATAACATTATTAGCTTCTTTTTCACTTTATTTTTATTTCAGATCTAATCAGGAAAATTTGATTCCAAATAGTTTCTCCTTTCTGGTAATGTTACCCTTTATAGTGGTAATTTTTATTTTTGGAGTTTCTCAATTTTTGTCACTCAGCCTACTTTCTATTAACAGAGATACAACCTTCAATAAAAATGTTTTTGCTTCGTCAATCTTTAGTTTTCTTCAATTTTTGATTTTAATAATCATGAGTCTCTTTCTTATTCCTGCATTATCGGGGAGTGGATTTGATAATTTAGGTTTCAGCCAATTGCTGATGAGTTACTATGTTATTCTTTACCTTGCAATAATTACAATCATGATCAGTCTTGAAATCACCATAGTAACTTTCATCTACAAATATTTCCGGGCAATAGGTGTATCTAATGGGATTAGTATTCATCTTACTATCCTGGCATTTACAATTAATTTGTTGTTTCAATCAACTTTTAGTTTCTTTATTTCTATGACAGTGAAGAGCATGTTAAATATACCTAAATTTTAAATCTATGAAAACAATAACAATTGGCCGAGATGCCACAAATAATATCGTTTTAAACGATAATACTGTTAGCCGAAATCACGCTCATCTTTTTATATCAGGTAATGGGCAAGTTGTGATCAAAGATTTGGGAAGCAGTAATGGTACATTTGTTAACGGCAATAAAATCTCAGAACAAATGCTTCGGGCTGGAGATGTAGTTAAATGTGGCTCTTCATTTTTGAATTGGTCACTAGCTGTAAACGAAATTAAAGTTGAAAAATCAATTTTGAACCCAAAACCAGGAATATCTTCTCAAAGACCCCACTCATCCTTTGCTTCCGGAACAATTTATATTGAAGACATCCGACATGAAAAGGAAAAAACCTATTTTATTGTCAAATTGGTTTTTAGTATATTAATCTGGATTTTTATTGCAGGTCTCACTATTTTATCTTCTGTTTTTCTTGCTCCATTTATTATTGGAATAATTTTTGGAATTCCATTCATAATATTATTGGTCTGGCTTACCAGCTTATCTTTAAAAGCTGTATTATATGGAAACAGTGTTAAAGTTAATGTAAATCAATTCCCTGAAATATTTAATGTTTCTAATGAACATGCTTCTAAACTGGGATTACAGCGTACACCAGAAATATTTATTTGTAATAGCAATGGATTAATTAACGCTTTTGCCATCAAGGCTTTTTCTAAAAGATATGTTATATTAATGTCCAGCTTAGTGGATTTGATGTTGGCAAGCAAAAGTAATGAAGCATTATCAATGATTATTGGGCATGAAATTGGGCATCATGCTGCCGGTCATACAAGTTTTTGGAAGAATTTATTGTTAAGACCAGCATCAATAATCCCTTTTCTTGGGGCAGCTTACAGCAGAGCTTGTGAATTAACTGCAGACAGAATTGGATTTGTGCTTACCAATAATTTAGAGGAATCGCAAAATGCATTGTTTGCTCTTGCCTTGGGAAGTGAGCGGTTATTGCAAAAAAGTAATATCACTGAATTCTGTGATCAGGAAAATGAGATTCCAGACTTTATAGGATTTATAAGAAAAATATATTCTGGACATCCTAGAATTACTAAACGGGTCATTGAAATCACTTCGTTTGCAAAAAGAGTGTAATACATTAGTAATATGCTAAATATTAGGTGCTATTCTTTAATTTGGTATATAGGGATGCTAATTTGCATTCCCCTCTCAGGTATATCTCAAACTATGCATACATCAAACATACATTATCGAATAATCGATCAAAGGATTGAGATATTCTATGATTTACCTCAAAACATAGATACCCTGAGTATCAGCATTGTTTTTAAAAAAAAATCGGAAACCAATTTCAGGTATTATCCTAAGTTCGTTTCCGGTGATATTGGTAAAGGCGTATTCTCAGGTAAAAACCATAAAATAATTTGGAGGATTGAAAATGAACCAGCCAATGTATTTACCGGAAGTGGATTTTATTTTAAAATCACAGCTGAGATAATACCCCCAAAGGAAGATTTGATTAAAAAATGAATCTTATCTTCTCTCAGAAAAAAGAATGAACTTCGATTAAATTCATAATAAATTGGCCTTCTTATCTTCTTATTAATAGAAAAGAAAGTGGAGCAAAAAGGAAAATTTCAGGATATTTCCACTCAGACTATTCTGAACCAAGATTGATGCTATAATTATAAACAGCCTGGGACTTCGGTTCCGGGCTTTCTAGTTTTTGAGGAATTGTTGAAGAATAATTCAGTTGAATTTCAGACTGTTCCTTATTTACGCTTACCTCTGGAAGTTTAAAATTAATCCTGGTTTTCATTTCTACCGTCATTTTTACACCACGGTTTCGGGCTGGATCATATTTCATCAGGCGAATAACTCTTATAGCTTCCTCATCACAGCCAAACCCTATTCCTTTGGTTACTTCAACATCCATAATCTCACCAATATTATTAACTGTATATACAAGGTAAACTGATCCTTCCACTTTGTTTGAAAGCGCTTGCTCAGGATAAACTACATTATCCTTAATAAACTGCTGATAAGCATCTTTTCCTCCCGGGAAAGTTGGTATCCGGAGAAAAGTCTTCTTTTTTTGATTTTTCGGATCGTTTTGCTTCATCATACAAAACTAACTATTATAGTAATCAAAATATTTACTCAATGTCCATCAAATTGAAGGTTGTCCTTGTAATCGAGCAAAGGGAAATCATTTTAAAAGTGCTAGTACAAGAATGGAATTCAGTGTGACTCTTAATCACAGGTGTGCCAACAAAGGGAAAAAACTGTGATTCCTTGTTACGAATAGTTGTGCAGTGTTAGTTACGATAAACTGTGTAGTGTTATTTGACGATTACAAAAGTAGTTGAACTTAAGAACTATAAAAAACAGATGGTTTCAAGCAAAGCCTTAAAACCATCTGTTAAATCAATTATTCTTTATCTTGAAAAATATGTAACGTATTTCTAGGACAATTCTACATTACTTAACTATCAATTTAGCGGTTTTTACAAACTGGTCATTTGTTGCTTTAATGATGTATATTCCACTGTTAAAGAGAGCCCTATCAATATGCAATGTGCTTGAATTTTGAATTACTTCGGAATAATACTTAACACCAGTCATAGAAAAAATCTCGAGTACTACCTCAGACGCAAGATTCTCAATTTTAATGTTTAGTTCATTATTTCCGAGTGGATTTGGATAAACTGATAAATTAACAACTGCATCTTTAGACGTTACATTGTCATTATTTATTTCTTTAGACTTGATTGATAATGGTGATAAGACAGAACCTGGAATGATTTCTGAAGGCACTGTCCCGGTTTGTCCAGGTTTTATCCATCCAACAGCAAGGTTATCTTCATACGTGGCTTCCTTCTGAAGCACTTCAACGTAATAACTTTTTCCTTGAATCAGGTTAATTACTACAGATTTCTGAGTAGCATATTTATTCCATTCCCTGGAGTTAGTAAAGTCTGTATGATAGGAGATTTTCTGAACATTAGCTGACTGATCATCAGTACTAAGCCAAAGTTCACAATTATTATTTCCTGCAATCCAGAAGGTATAGCTTCCGGTTACCGGAGCACAAATGTATCCTACTATCCTGGCACCAAAATAATCTGCCAGGTTTGTTGTGCCTTCCATTGAAGTTAACAAAGTAGTTGACGATGGATTATTTGGATAATTTATATTACTTGTAAGGCTACTAACAGCAATACTGCTGCCAATATTATTCCAGACCTGGTAGGTGATATTTCCGGTTGCCGAACATTGAGGGCTAGCAACTGTCACCAGGCAGGTCGCCGATTTATTACTTCCATCTGTTGTGGTTGCTGTGATTATCGCTGTCCCTGATGTAATTCCGGTTATTATCCCACTACTATTTACTGTCAAAACAGCCTGGTTACCAGAAGTCCAAATAAGAGAAGTGTTGTCAGCGTCTCCTGGCAAAAGTGTAGCTAATAGCATAACGGAAGAGCCTGTATTTACAGTAGAAGTGGATGGTAAACTTAGTGAAGAAACTAATATAGGTTGAATTGTTTGAATTGTTCCAAGTGGGGATAAGACAGAACCTGGAATGATTTCTGAAGGTACAGTCCCGGTTTGTCCAGGTTTCAACCATCCAACAGCAAGGTTATCTTCATACGTGGCTTCCTTCTGTAGCACTTCAACGTAATAACTTTTTCCTTGTATCAGGTTAATTACTACGGATTTCTGAGTAACATATTTATTCCATTCCCTGGAGTTAGTAAAATCTGTATGATAGGCGATTTTTTTTACATTAGCTGACTGATCATCAGTACTAAGCCAAAGTTCGCAATTATTATTTCCTGCAATCCAGAAGGTATAGCTCCCGGTTACCGGAGCACAAATGTATCCTGCTATCCTGGCACCAAAATAATCTGCCAGGTTTGTTGTGCCTTCCATTGACGTTAGCAATGAAGTGGAAGATGGGTTATTCGGATAATTTATATTGTTAGTAAGACTGCTTACAGTCACATCATTTCCTATTTCATTCCATACCTGATATGTAATGTTTCCACTGGAATTACATATGGAAGCAACTGTTACAAGATTTATAGTGATTGTTGCCTGGCTGCTAAGCAATCCGATGCCATTATCCTGCACTTTTATCTCCAGAGAATAAGAGGATGAAGTTTGTGCTGCAATAAGTAAGTAATTTGCAACTGAGATCGTTCCTGTAGCTGAATTGATCGCAAAAGCATTGCTTGTGTTGCCTGAAACAATTGTATATGTAAGTATTTGGCCTGCATTTGGGTCAGAAGCCTGAACTATTCCTACTATTGAGCCATTAGTTGTATTCCTGTTTAGTTGAAAAATTTGATTTTGTATTGTTGGAGCCAGGTTAATACTAGAAGCAGGAGGAGACGGGTTTTTAATCAGAATGGCTGAAGTATACGGAAAAAGAGTAATGCTATTAATGTATGAAGTTCCATCCGTACCGAGGTATGGGGCTTCTAAAGCTATTATTTTATTATAATCAGATGCATTATATTCAAAACGAATATGATCATTGCGATTTAAAATAGTAGCGTCAACCTCATAAAACTCAATGTTATCAAAATATACATCCTTTTCTGCATCACTAATGTAAAAATATACACGTGCAGAAACAACTGAAATAGTAGGTGAAATTATAAGTTCATTGTCTGTTTTAATATTTGTAAAATCAACATATTGTTCCGTATTCAGAACCCTGTAGGGTGAAGCGCTTTCAATGAGTAGAACTTTCATTATTCTATTTTCATTTATCCCGATTGAACTGAATTTCAGTAGGTAATTCTTTCCTGCTTCAACAGCCCCTACTGAAAATGATACTAATGATTCGTTATTAATTGTAGATAAAATAGAAAACGAATGTTTTGCTGAACCTCCGGTTAACTTATTTGTGTTATCCCAGGTAATTGAAGAAGTACCTGAATAATAGCGACTAATTCCCAAAGCATTGAAATCAAAGTTTCCGTTAGTAACCTTATTCGTACCAATAGTACTTTTTATTGTGTTTATAAGTGTAATCGGGGTTTTTTTTGCATTGAGATCAATTTCCGCTTTCCACCGATTTAATGAATACGTCTCTCGGAATTCTTTACCATAGATGTTATAATAAAATAATCGAAATGCTCTGTCTTCTCCAAAGGGAGCAATGAAACTATTATTATTAGCAGTCCCCCAAAGGTCATAATCATCAAAATATGAAGAAAAGTCAACTGGAATTTGCAAACTGTTTTTCGTGAAGAAAATATTGTTTTGTAAGCTTACATTTCTGTTCGGGCTATCAGGAGAGATACGATCGTGAGTCAAATCTAATTGAATATCATTATCGTATAGAGTATTACCTGTTACAGATATTTCATGAGAGTTGTGAATGAATATTCCAATATTAGTTTTAGATACCGTATTATTGTTAATGGTTACATTTGTAGATTGATCATCACAATATATTCCTGTTGCGGAAGGAATGCCATATGCGGTTCCGTCTGGAGCGCCAATTCCTTTTAAGACAATGTTGCTTGAAACTATATTTCCAATTGTATTTAATGAAGTATAAATTCCACTTCCATCATCTAACACAGAACAAAAATAATTTATATAATTCTTTGTTATTGTGGAATTATTATTGTGAAAGTTTATCCCAATGTAACCAATACTATCAATTTTGTTTTTTTCAATCAAAGCGTTTGGACCATTACTGATTATGGCTGTATATGATGAAGTCCCGCTAACTCCCATGCCAGGAATCAAAGCTGTGTTTTTAATGCTATTGGAACTTATCACTGCATATGAACTTGTTGACCCTATTGCAATTCCATTGTTATTGGAGTGATTTATAGAAGAATTACTCAATGTGAAATAATTAGAAGACCCCAAAATATTAATAGCATTAGTTCCGGAAAAATCTATTGAACAATTTTTGATAGTTATATTTGGGGAATCAACAATATAAAATGAGGCAACATTTGCGCCTTCGAAAGAAAGATTGTCAAAAGTAATATAGCTGCGGCTATTTATATAAACTGCTGTATCTATAGTACTAGCTTTAATTAAAAGTGAAGTTGGACTTTCAAGTCCAAAAAACATATTCATTCTTTTGGTGGATTGATCAAAGTACCATTCTCCATATAAGTCTAAAGTTTTTAAATCATCTTGAAAAAAATAACCGTAGTTGTTTTTGGGTTCTGTAGCAGTAATAGGAGTGGCAACGCAGTATATTGTATTCGCAGAATGACTACTAATTCTATTTATATCTAACATCCACGTTCGTTTTCTTATAACTACCTCTGCACCGGTCCAATTTGGCGTTCCTGTCAATTCATTATCTGTAATGGATGTAGTTCCAATGTGAGACTCAAATTTCAAGTAGCCATAGTTTGGATATCGGCCAACTGCTTTTTGTATTCCATTAACTGTTACCATATTTAAGGTAGGTTTACACAAAGTTGCTGCACATTGATATATCCCATTCCCTATGGAAGTCCATGACGTAAGGGTACTAAATCCTGTAATAATGGGTTTCGATCCTGTCCCATAAGTTCCAATAACAATAGGTAGAGCCAAAATGCCTGATTTGCTAACTTTTATTGACCCATAAAATGTTTCGCCTCTTTTAAATAATACCGAATCTCCAGCAACCAAACTGACGAAAAAGGAATTTAATTTAGGAATAGACTTCCATGGTGTTAAAGGGTTTTGAGCTTGAGTACTAGTACGTGCATCATCTCCTGTTGACGCAGAGAAATAATAATTCTTTGCAGTAAGTGGTTGATTTACAACTAACAATAGAGTTAAAGCTACTAGGGTTGTTATCAGATATTTATATGAATTTGCTGTTTTAGTCATTGCTTTTCAATTTTAATGTAACATTGTTAAAAATTATTGCGCATAATAAAGTCCTGGATGACTTTATTATTATTTACGGTTTAGAAATTTTCAGTTTAATTGAAGAAATTTTCTAACATACATTTAGAAATAATATTTGTTTTAGCGTTAATGCAAATTTCATTTCCAGATTAATCATTTCTATATATCCATTTACTCTTGGGATATATGCAACAAACTGCTGCACGATTATTGAATAAATTATGTTCAGAAATGATAGTGCTTTAATAAAGGATAGCACGCCTACGAGTAGAGGGAGTTTTCATATCTGAAAAAGTATTTGCTTACAAATACCTCAAATACGCTAGAAGATAAGAAGTTAAACTTTGACGATCAGGCAATTGCCTATTCCAATACTTGATTAAAGATAACCAGACCATTTTCATCTTTTAAAGATGATTAATTTAATAACCATTATCAAAGAGAATCCAAGAACAACTATAGTAAATATAGTTTATCCGAATATCAAGAAAGTGTAGAGTAATACGAGGAGTAGTGTACAAATGATGAACTTAGCAGGAACCTGCAGAATATTCACATTTTGGGAATTTATTTTTATTAAATTATCCATTCAGTTTTGTACTTGAGTATATCAAAAGTAGTGTAATCATAATTTATGATATAACTTTGAAATAAAAAGATTTTAACAATCAGGCTTTTAATATACTCGGAATACTATCTATATTGTAGAGAATCAATTTATTAGTAACTGATATTATGTTATTGTTAATCAAAATTATCAATGGATTTGACAGTAAAATAATTTTACATTTTTTTTTCTTCTAATTCTACCTTGAAGGTCATGTTTTTGATTGATATTAAATCTTAAACACTAGCAATGAATGCTTTATGATTACAAGGTTCAAAAAAAATAACGTTTAGAAAGATATCTAAACGTTATTCTTATTTTTAAATTGAAATAAAGTTCTATTGTCCGCTACCCATTATTACAGCACGAACAGTTTTAAATGTCAGTAGAAAATCTTGTTGTAACGACCAGTTATCGATATACTGTAAATCGAGTCTCATCCAATCTTCGAACGAAATACTATTCCTACGCGGCATAATCTGCCAGGTACATGTAATTCCTGGTCTCATCGATAAGCGACGAAGTTGCCAAGGTTTGTATTGATTGACTTCATTCATAATAGGCGGTCTTGGACCAACAAGTGACATATCACCTTT
Source organism: Bacteroidales bacterium (assembly GCA_030654075.1). GTDB lineage: Bacteria > Bacteroidota > Bacteroidia > Bacteroidales > UBA4417 > UBA4417. The sequence goes on from JAURYB010000028.1 coordinate 27,071, forward strand.
AAGCACATTGAAAAATTGAGGTAACTCATCCATACTCGTTTTGCGCAGAAATTTCCCTACATTAGTAATTCGTGGGTCATTCTTAATTTTAAAAACGGGTCCACTTACTTCGTTCTGATCAAGAAGTTGAGCTTGCATTTTTTCAGCATCAACCATCATGGTGCGGAATTTATAGATATAGAACTCGCGCCCATGTAATCCAACTCTTTTTTGTTTGAAAATAATTGGTCCCTTCGATGTAAATTTAATCACTGCACCAATGAGGATAAATATTGGCATCCATAATATAATTACGAAGAAGGAGAAGGAAAAATCAAATATATATTTCCAGCTTAAAGCAAATTCATTTGCCGGCTTGTTATGATATGTTATGAACGGGGTATGATTAAAATGATGTATTTCATTAGGTTTAGCTGCAACATTAATAAGTTGAGAATTGAGACGGAAAACAATTCCAACTTCTTTACATGCATCCATTATATGATGAATCTCATTTGAATTAAAATGATTTTTACAATAAAATACTTCATCCACAATTTGAGATTTTATTAAGCAAGACATGCTCATAGTCTTTTTCACTACCTTAATGCTTGAACTATATTTATCATAAAGCTTTTGGGAATCCGAAATAATCATAGTAATCTTATAGCCCAATTCGCGATGGTCAGCAATATTTTGAATCAAACTTTCATTCTCTTCGTCTGCTATAATGATAATGTTTTTTAAATTAATGCCTTTTCTGCGCCGGTTCATGTAATACTGGTTAGCAAGTACATAAGAGATGCAAATAACGGCATGATTAAGTATTCCGAATATGAATATGAACTCCTTGTATATGCTGGTTAAATTTAACAAGTTAACCAAACCAAATAAAATTCCGGTTGCGATGATTATGAATTTAACACTCTGCACAAAGAGTTTTGGATAATGATTTACCCTGTAAATTAATATTAGGGCAGTTTTGGATAATCCAATAGACCATATTGGCAACATTAGTAGCAAAAGAGTCAAATATTCAGATGAATACTCAATTGCCGGGTTCATAAAATATTGAGCAACCTTTATTGAGGCAAAATATGTTAGAATGGTTAGAATCATAATCGTGATTCTAAACATTGACTTGCTTACTTGTTCGTTTTCTCGTATCATAAATG
>JAURYB010000035.1 GCA_030654075.1 Bacteroidales bacterium
CCTACTCCCCAACTTTTGAAAGTGATCCGATTTAATGAGTTGAATCTTATTTTCCTTTGCCGATAGTCAGAATTAATCCTAATGCTATGCCTAGTAAGGCAGCGAAAAGCACCCTGAATTCAGCCGGCAACAGGAAGGTTATGGTATGAGCCGGAATCCAGAAAAAAGGAATAGTTTTTTTGAAAATGAAATTCCACATCAAGTCCCAGTTCATAGTTGAGAAAATAGACGCGAACGGAATAGGGGAAAACAATCCACTTACCGTGCCTCCGGTTTTGATAATATGTGTATCCGTAATTTTATGAAAAGTCATCATGACCGGCGCAAAAGTCAGGTTCATGGTGGTTGAAATGGTAAACGCATCGAGCAATTTTAACATCGAAAAACCGCCCTTCATAGCTTCCGGAGCATTTGTCAAACCCAGATAAGCCAGGAATACCGGTCCACCGGTCGAAAAAATCTGGAAAGCGATGTTGATTGCCAGCCCAAGAAATCCCCATACGATCATCCGTGGAATAATTCCGAAACCAGGTTCGTTGTAGTTGCCGGTTCGGATTCGCAAAGCAATTATTTCGCCCAAAGTTGCGAGCAAGGCAAATTTGAAAAAACTCATAATCATGCCATGCTCTTTATTGAACTGCATATACCAGTTCGTAACCGGGGCGAAGAATATAAATACGAATGCGATTAAGAATATCGAAATTGAAAACAGTAAGTCGTTTTTTTTCATTGATAAATGAGAAATTTTGGAATTATGACAAATTAAAATGATTAAAGAACAAGGATTAACGAATGATGAATTAAGATTTGAATTGAGAAATGGGATACTTCAGAAATCAAAAATCGATATTCCTTGTTCATTATTCAAAATGTAATTTCCTGATCTAAATAAATTTATACTTATTTCTCAATCCGAATCCTTGCGTCCACCGCTTTTAATGTTGTCATATTTCCCATTAACGGATTAATATCCATCTCAGCAATTTCGGGTGCAGCTTGGCAGAGGGCGGAAACTTTTGTGATAATTTCAGCAAAGAGTTCCTGGTTCAATCCTTCCTGTCCGCGAATGCCTTCGATGATTTTATAACTCTTCAGGCGGGTAATCATGACTGAAGCTTCTTCCACTGAAACCGGTGCTAATGAGGATTGAACATCTTTCAACACTTCAATATAGATTCCGCCCAACCCGCATAGAATCATATGCCCGAATTTAGGTTCCTTTTTAGCTCCAATATATACAGAATGTCCGCTGAGCATAGGCTGTATAAGAATGGCAGTTGTATCCTTTATCTGAATCATTCGATCAAATTCATCGGCAACCTGGTCGAAGTTTTTCACGTTCAGTACTACTCCTCCAACATCCGATTTATGCACCGGGCCTACAACCTTCATAACAACTGGCAATCCTAAATCTGAAGCTGCAACAATGGCTGATTCCTTGTTGGTTACAACGGCTTCGCCGGCACGGGGAATACCTGCAGCATCAAACAATGCCTGTACTTTTTCAGGATGAAGATATCCATCTGTAGCAGAATCAATAATAGCACGGATTGCAGCAGTGTCAACTTTTGGCTGGGGAATATTTTCAGATGCAGGCGCCGGTGTATTGTAAATTTTGCAAAGCGCATTTCCAAAACCCACTTCATCCGGGAAATTGATGCGTCCGAGACTTATAAAATATTCGATTTCTTTCTTTACATTAATTATTGAAGGCAACACCGGGAAAATCGGTTTTTTGCAGGAGCGCATTTTTTCGTCCAGTAATTTGTACACATCATAAACCTCAAAAAGTCCAGGACTGCCAAATATCACAGCCATACCGTCAATTTCAGGAAAATCATTTTCACAGGCATCAATAATATAACTGAGTTGTTCGGCTGTTCCGGTTGCCAGGAAATCAATAGGATTAGCTACGGATGAGCCCGGGAATAATCTGGCCAGTAATTCAGAATTTTCCAGATGTGGAATTTCAAGCCCACCTTCGGATAAAGCATCTGTTAACATAACGGCAGGTCCGCCGGCATGAGTAATAATAGCTATATTTTTTCCTTTTAAAGGTTTATGCATAAAAATGCTGGCAACCGTAGCCAGTTCTTCGCGACTGTGGCAACGAACTATACCAGCTTTGCGGAACAGCGATTCAACAGCAACATCAGGACTTGCCAATGCGCCGGTATGCGACGAAGCAGCGCGGCTTCCGGCAGCTGAACTTCCTGCTTTTATAGCGGCAATCCGGCAACCTTTCCTGATAAGCGATGAAGCATGTTTCAGCAACATATCCGGCTTATTTATACTCTCGATATAAAGCAGTTTCACTTGCGAACTTGTGGCCGGATCATACGTTTCATCCAGGTATTTTAATACATCTTCAACACCTATCTGGGCACTGTTTCCGACAGAATAAACACTCGAAAATTTCAAACCTTTTGGAATGGATGTTTCCATGATAAACACCGCTGTAGCGCCTGAACCGGAAATAAAATCAACTCCTTTTGGATCAAATTCAGGAATAGGTGTGCTGAAAACTGAAGTATGATGGTGATTCATCATGCCAATACCATTAGGGCCGATAAGGCATGCATTGTATTGATTCACAGTTGCTACAATCTTATCTTCAAGAATGCCTCCTTCGGCGCTTTCCTCATGAAAACCTGCCGACAAAATTATAAACGCCCTGGTTTTTTTATCGCGAGCCAGTTTTTCTACTGTATCCGGGCAATATTTGGCAGCAATGGCAAGAACCGCAAGATCACATTGCGGAAGTTCATCCACAGTTCTGGAGCATTTAATTCCCTGGATTTCATCTTCTTTGGGATTCACCACGTACAGGCTTCCGCTAAAATGATTGTCGATCAGATTTTTCAACACTTTTCCGCCAGGTTTGGTAATATCGTTGGAACCACCGACTATAACAATACTTTTGGGATTTATCAGTTGCTGGGTTATCATATAACTATCAGGTTTTCAGTAAAAATGCATAAAGTTTAGAATAAATGCATCTAATTTTGCGGCGAAAGTACGAAAAGAGCAGGAAAAGAAAAAAATGATTTTGCTAGCCGGAGTGCGACTCCAAGTCGCGCCCCGACTAACAAAAAAAGCAGAGTTTTTACACCCTGCTTCTTAAATTTCAACGAAATATCTAACTATTTAACTTCGAAAAATTCATCTTTTAATTTTGAGTTCAATTTGATACCGGAAACCGTAAAACTAATGGTTTGCGGACCCATATTCTGTGTCATTCCATGGGGGAACAAAATTCCGTCTACAGGTTTGTAATCCGAATATTCAGTTGTGCCCTGTTTGCCTTCATTGCGAATTTTCAGACCGGATTGAACGTCGTAATATTCAGTATCTTTTCTGTCGGTACCTTTATTTACTACGATTTTGTAATACTGTTTCTGATCCTTTTGCTCTTCAATTCCAAGAAGTTCAAATGTATACCCCAATGAAGTATAGTACATTTCGGGGAAAATCAAAGAAGCTTCCTTCATGCCGGCTAATTCTTCACCTTCAATAGGTTTGCTTTCGCCACTCATAGGTGAAGAAGAAATTCCTTTTCCAGCATTATAAACCTGTTTGGCGAATACCATTGCACCCGATCCAACCTGCATGAACATTTTATCAGGAGCCTTATAATAAATATCGAGCGAAATAGGCATTCCCTGCATGGTTGCACCGGCATTAATGGTAGCATCTTTAATTTTTTTGAGCTTTTTAACACCACCAATTGCTGTAATATAATTGTTGATCACCACTTCTGCTGTAACGCCAGCCGGAGCTGGTTTCAGTTTTTTTGTAGGATCATATTGTTTGCCATCGATATCGTAATACAGAACTTCACCGCTCTTGGCAAATTTCTTGAGTTTCGGAGCAATTTCCTCTGCTTTTCCAACTACAAGAAGATAAGAATTATCAGGCCTGATATACTTTTGAGCAATAAGCTGAACATCAGATGAAGTAAGTGCACCAAGTCGCGTTAGATATGTAGCATAATAATCCTTAGGTAGGTTATAACGGGCAGTACTTATTGCAAAATTGGCAACAGTAGCAGGATTTTCAAGTGAACGTCCAAAATTCCCCATCATATAATTGCGAACCATATTCAGCTCATCATCAGGAACTGGTTCAGTGCGTATGCGACTCATTTCAGCCAGAATTTCGGTAAAGGAACTGTCAGTTACCGGGTTCCGTACTTCAGCAGAAGCATTGAACTGGCCAATCAGTTTATCCGCCTGAAGGCTCGAATATGCTCCGTAAGTCCAGCCATGCTTTTCACGAAGGTTATTGAAAAGTCTGAAAGTTCCTCCGCCAAGTATACTGTTTGTGAGTTTCACTTTAATATCATCAGGTGAACCCGGTTTCAGATCAACAGGATAGGAAACAGATATAGTTGACTGAACAGCTGTAGGCCTGTCGACAATAACAACAGTTGCTTTTGCTGGAGCTTTCGGAGTTGGATAATTCGCTTTTGGAACATCGCCGCGCTGCCAGCTGCCGAAATATTTCTCAACCAATGGTTTTGCCTGTTCAAGAGTAATATCACCAACAATTGCAAGGTAAGCAACGTTAGGTTTGAAGTAGGTTTTATAGTATTCAGTACACTTGTCGAGTGTGATTTTTTTAACCGATTCCTCTGACTCGTTCTCTCCGTATGGATGGTTGTCTCCATAAACTAAAATTGAATTTACACGTTGTGAAATAGCTTTGGGCTCTGTTTTTGATGCTTCAAGCGCTGAAAGTGACTGGGTACGGATTTTTTCCAGTTCCTCTGCCTTAAAGTTTGAATTGAGCAGTACATCCGACATGATAGTGAGCAAAGCCTCATTATGCCTGGTAAGGCAATTTGCGGAGATTCCACTGGCAGAAGTATTCAGACTTGCTCCCAGCATATCTACTTGTTCATCAATCTGATCCTTGGTTCGGGTTGTGGTTCCCTTGCGTAACAGTTCGCCTGCGAATCCGGTATATCCAGCCATTTCTCCTTCGAAAACCGGGTCATTATCCAGAACCAGTGAATAAGACAAACGTGGGATTTTGTGATTTTCGACAACAAACACTTTAAGCCCGTTAGGCAATTCAAATGATTGGTAATCACCTATTTTTATAACGGGTGCTGGTCCTGCCACCGGACGTATGCTGCGGTCTATAATTTCCTTAGCAACCGGTTGCTCAACTGATTTAGTTGTTTTTCCTTTTTTTACCTGCGCAGCCAGAGGCAAGGTTATAATAAGGGCTGCTATAATTGATATGATTTTATTTTTCATAATGTAGTTCCTCCTTTAGTTTTTTTCGGTTGGTTTAGGTAAATAAGTCAGAACCACCCTGTTTTCAGGTGTCAGATATTTTTGAGCCACACGTTGAAGATCGGCAGGAGTTACTTTCAAATACCGTTCAATTTCGGTATTGATAAGGTTTGCTTCTTTAAAATAAACATGATAATTTGCCAGATTCTCAGCAATACCAATCATTGTGCTATTACCAGTAACAAAATCATTTTCAACTTTATTACGGAGTTTCTGGAATTCAGCATCAGGTATTTCCGTAGTTTTAACCTTTTCGATTTCAGTAATAATTGCAGCTTGAAGGTCAGCAGGTGAGGTACCCACATTTACGATTCCTAAAATTATGAATAAGCCCGGATCTTCAAGTGCAAAAGGGAATGACATTAGCTGTACAGCTTTTTGTTGCTGATCAACAATTGCCTTGTTCATGCGTGAACTTTGTCCGTCTGAAAGCAAAGTATTCAACATTGATAGTGCATATGAATCAGGTGTACCTTGCGCAGGCATGTGAAAAGACATAAAAACTCCCGGTAATTGAATATTATCATAAATTGTATCAGTAACCTCAGCTATCTTTTCAGGTTCAATAATATTTGGCCTGTAAATATCCTTTGTTCCGCGTGGAATATCACCAAAGTATTTCTCAATAAGCTTTTTAGTATTCTCGATATCCAGATCACCAGCTATTGATAGTGTTGCATTATTTGGCACATAATAAATACTGTGGAATTCCATAAATTCCTGCAAAGTTGCTTTATTAAGGTCTTCCGGATAACCGATCGGAGTCCATTTATATGGATGCACTTTATATGCGTTCTCCATAGTTTTTTCTATGAAAGATCCATACGGACGGTTGTCATAGGATTGTTTGCGCTCTTCTTTTACAACGGCACGCTGGGTTTCAACACCGGTACTGTCAATACGCAGGTGAACCAGTCTTTCTGATTCGAGCCACAGTCCAAGTTCGAGTTGGTTGCTTGGAAAAATTTCATAATAAAATGTCCTGTCCTGTGAAGTATTGGCATTAAGCGTTCCACCTGCGGTTAAAGTAATTTTGTCAAAATCGCCACGTGGAATGTTGTCAGAACCTTCGAACATAAGATGCTCAAAGAAATGAGCGAATCCGGTACGGCCAGGAACTTCGTTTTTCGATCCTACATGATAAAGGATGGAGACGGCAACAATAGGCGTAGTATTATCCTGGTGCAGAATAACATGCAAACCGTTCGGTAGGTCGTATTCAGTGAATTTAATGCTGCCTTGTTGTGCCATTATACCCACAAAAGGGAAAATAGCAAGCAAAAGAATTAACAATCTGACTTTCATAGATTTGGTGTTTGGTTTATTTATAGTTAAGGATTTATAATGATGATGTGTGAATTAGGTGTTGGGCTTTATGGATTTGGGTTTGGAAGTTGGGGTTTAGTCATACGATGGTCATTCAATTGTCATTCGATGGTCATTCAATTGTTGCGGAGTAAGATATTTGAGTTTTTGAGTTTTAGAAGTTGTCATTCAATGGTCATTCAGTGGTCATTCAATTGTTGCTGGACAAGGGATTGGAGATTTTGGAGATTGTATAGATTTTTGATTTTTGATTTGGATTTTGGATTTTGAGGCTTGGAATTTGCGTCTTGGAATTTGAGGCTTGGAATTTGAGGCTTGGAATTTGCGTCTTGGAATTTGCGTCTTGGAATTTGCGGTTTGAAATTTCAATTCCTATTTTCCATTAACCATTTTCCATTAACTACTTCATGACATGCTCCAGCAACCATTTATACAATTCCTCATCTTTATACGCATTCACCCACGAATCGTGTCCCACTCCCGGGTAGATTGTCATTTTTGCTGAGCCTCCTTTGGCATTAACAGCATCAACCATCTCAATTGTACGTTTAACTGGAACTACCGGATCTGCTTCTCCATGAAAAGCCCAGACCGGAGTGTTTTTTAGAGCACCGGCAAACTGAATATCACCACCGCCACAAATCGGGGCAATGGCGGCAAACTGATCAGGGTAGTTACAAGCCCAGGTCCATGTGCCAAAACCACCCATGCTTAAACCGGTAAGGTATATTCTGCTCGGGTCAATGCGATACTTCGATTTCAATTTTTCGAGTAAAAGTTGTAGATCCTCAGGATTCCACCTTTTTCCTTTAGAACATTGTGGTGAAATAGTAATGAATGGGAAATCAGGTTGATTTTCAACAAAAGAAGGTGGCCCATGCATTTTAACCAGGTCAAGGCTGTCGCCACGCTCGCCAGATCCATGAAGGAAAATCAGTATGGGGAAAGCCTCTTTATTATTTTTTTTATAATCAGATGGCAGCCATAACAGATAATTCAAAGTGGTTTTCCTGATAATCCTGACTTTCTGTTTTATTTGGATCTGAGCATTAACTGGTCTGATCATTGTTATTGCTACTAGAATAAGGAAAAGACTAAAATATTTCTTCATCGAAGACAGGTTATTGAACAGGCATTTGAAGTAAGTCTTTAATAAACTGATCGCGGGCATCAAAGTTCATAATAATTTTGTTAACATACGTTAATAATTCTTCAGGTTTATGTGTGGTTGCCACTCCAATAACCCGCATGCCTGCACTAAGCGCCGACTGTATCCCTGCTATTGAATCTTCAAATACTATACAATCCGAAGGTTGTACACCAAGTTTTGCAGCAGTCAGCAGATATATCTCCGGATCTGGTTTTCCGTGTTTAACCATGGATGCGTCAGATATAATACTGAAATACTTTCTTAATCCAGTTAAATCGAGAGTGAAATCTACATTTTCCTTGGGTGCGGAAGTTGCCAGGGCAATAGGTATAGCTTGATCAGAAGCATTTTCCAGAAAAGCAGGCAATCCCTCAACAGGTAGGATAAATGGCCTGTATAACTCACGGTAAATTATCTCTTTTTCTTCTGCCAATGCAATTAATTTGTCGGAGGAAAGCTGGGTATTGAAGAGCGAATTCATAATCGTTTGGTTCGTATTCCCAAAATATTTGGTGTATTCTTCTTTGGTTTGAACCAAGCCATGTCTTTTGCCAAATTCGGCAAAAGCCTCTAAATGCCAAACAGCGTTGTCTACAATCACGCCGTCCATATCGAAAATAAAAACCATTGAAAAGAATTAAGCAGTTGAAAATAAATTTTAGATTCGTCAAAATTAGGGAATCAATTGATACTTTTGAGGAATTGAAGGAGAGAAATGTAAAACTGATTTATCAATTCTGCATTTTTTAAAGGATTAAGTTTTTTTCTCTGGGTAAATAGTTCTGATGTTTAGCGATAAACAATCCTGAACTTTTAACCACTCACCAGTAACTATAAACCCCCACCAAATCCAATGAACTCAAATTACCTGAAAGGTTTAAGAATTATGTACTTTGCCCTGGCAATGGGGATTGTATTATTTTTGCTCATCGCCATATTTTTAATCAGGAGTAACGGAGCTTTTTCTGAAACAGATTTATCCATAACTCAACGGATTCCTTTCCTGATTACTATAGTTGTTTTAACCGGAGCCTCCTTTATAGCTTACAGGATAATTATTCCACCAAAACTTGAAGCTATTAAAACATTGCCTACGCTTGACAGGAAACTGACTGCCTGGCGCGTGTTGTATATTTTACAGGGAGCACTTATTGAAGCACCTGCGTTTTTTGCTACTGTTTTATTCCTTTTGTTAGGTGTTTCGGTACTTTTAGTCTGGCCTATTACTGGTATTGTTCTTTTTTTGTTGAGCCAGCCAACCCGCGAAAAGTTGATCAGCGAAGCGAATCTTTCCTCTTCTGAAATCAGAGAATTTGATATGATGGAATAACAACATCTCCATTTTAAATCTGTATTTCTATTCTTTAAAAATATAAGTGTTTAATTATGTTTAGCTTGTGTTCCAGTCATGGTTGGATTTGGGATCTGAATTTTCAAAAATGCCATTTGTTTTAATGCTTTTTCCTGCTCTTGGTTTTGCTAATCTGAATAATTCAGTAATTTACTTAAATATTTCATGACGTATTAAAATACAGGTATTTAAAAATGTTTTAAATATGTATTGAGTTGAATATATCAGGCTATAAATCACGGAACTATCTGATTTTCATCTGATTTTAATCAAAGCCCTTTGCTGATTCGGGGCAATTTAATAATTAGCAATTGGCAATTTTTTTTTTATAACTTTGCACCGATTTTTGAAAATTGTAAAATAGCGCCATAAACATTTGGCTTTCAATAATATAAATATATGAAAAGAGTAATGGTTCTTACCGGTGGAGGCGATTGCCCCGGTTTAAATGCAGTAATCAGGGCAATTGTAAAGCGCGCTTCACAAGAAACTGATTGGGAAGTACTGGGAAGCATCAAAGCTTTTGATGGTATTCTGAACGAGCCTACCGAACTTATGATACTGGATTCGGAAAAGGTTGCCGGTATCCATTACCAGGGTGGCACAATCATTCAAACTACCAATAAAGGCGGCCCTTATGCATGGCCTGTAAAAAACAAAAAAGGCGAATGGGAATATGTGGATCGCTCAGACGAAATGATACGTAAAATGTCATACCTTGGTATCGATGCTGTTATCAGCATTGGTGGCGACGGATCTCAACGTATTTCACAAAGACTTTTCAAACAAGGTCTGAATATTATTGGTGTTCCTAAAACCATTGATAATGACCTTTCAGCAACGGATTCAACATTCGGATTTCAGACAGCCATTGAAATTGCGACTGAGGCTGTTGATAAACTTGTTACCACAGCTGCCAGTCATAACCGTGTTTTCATTCTCGAAGTAATGGGCCGTGATGCGGGTTGGATCGCATTAAATGCAGCAGTTGCCGGTGGTGCTGAGATTTGCCTGATACCCGAAATTCCATATGATACCAACGAAGTACTTTCGAAGGTAAACGCACGTTTCCACAAAGGAAGAGGATTTGCAATTATTGTTATAGCTGAAGGCGCCAAGCCAAAAGACGGCGAAATTATAGGTGAGAAAAGTACTGAAGTAGGCTACGAACATGTACGCCTGGGCGGCATCGGATTTAAACTGGAAGATGATCTCAAAACGCTTGGATGCGAACACGATATCCGTGTTACAGTTTTAGGTCACTTGCAACGTGGAGGCGTTCCAATTGCTTATGATAGGGTACTGGCTTCGCAATTTGGTGTAAAAGCATTCGAAATGGTTCTGAATGAAGAATTCGGTCGTATGGTTTCATACAATCATCCATATATTACAAGCGTTACCCTCGAAGATGCTATTCAGAAACCTAACCTTGTTACCCTTGATACTGCTCTGATGAAAACTGCCCGTGGACTGGGGATCAGTTTCGGGAACGATCAGATTGCATTGGAAGAATAATCTGGAATCCCATAATAATATTGAAAAGACCTCCTTTACGGAGGTTTTTTTTTGAACCATTGCCACCGTAGAGACGCGATGCTCGCGTCTCTAAACGGAAAATGCATGATCGCCATAGAGACGCAAACATTGCGTCTCCACGAATAATGCATGATCACCATAGAGACGCAAACATTGCGTCTCTACGGAAAAACAAACAAATTTGTCTATTTTTGCAACCCAATTATATTGTAATAATGGCAGAATGCATACATTGCGGGCAGGATTGCGGTAAAAATCCGGTAATATGGGACGAAAAACCATTCTGCTGCAATGGTTGCAGCATGGTGTACCAGATTCTCTCCGAAAAGAAACTGGACAGGTATTACGATATGATGCCGACACCAGGTATCCGTCTCGATCAGGAAAACACGTCCGGAACACGATATGCATATCTCGATAACGATGAAATCCGTTTGAAACTGCTGGATTTCTCCGATGGCGGTATCTCCCGTGTAAATCTTTTTATTCCTGCCATTCATTGCAGTTCCTGCATATGGTTGCTCGAAAACATGAATACGCTGCATCATGGTATCATGCATTCGCATGTAAATTTTGTAAGGAAGGAAGTCAGTATAACGTTCCGCGAAAGTGATATCAGCCTCCGACAACTTATCGAATTATTGCATACCATTCATTACATCCCGGATATCAGCTATAATAAGGAAAAGAAAGATGATCATCAGAAAGCGAACCGTCGGATGATCATGAAAATTGGAGTTGCCGGATTTGCATTCGGAAATATAATGCTGCTTAGTTTTCCTGATTACCTGCCTGGTGGCGAAGCTATTGATGAATTGATGGCCGGGACTTTCGGGATTGTCTCTTTTATTTTGGCATTACCGGTTATTACGTTTTGCAGCAGCGATTTCTTTTTGTCAGCATTTAAAAGCTTACGCAAGAAGATCATAAATATTGATCTGCCTTTGTCAATCGGAATCATATCCTTATTCCTCGAAAGTAGTTACGAAATTTTTAGCGGATCAGGTACCGGGTATATGGATTCCCTGGCAGGATTACTTTTTTTTATGCTAATCGGTCGTTGGTATCAAAGCCGCACCTACCAATCTTTATCGTTTGACCGGGATTACCGTTCCTATTTTCCGATAGCTGTAACGCGTTTGCTGGATGGGAAGGAAGATTTTGTTCAACTTAAAGATTTGAAAACCGGCGATCTGATTTTAGTCCGTAATGGTGAGCTTATACCTGTTGACTCAATTTTAACGGATGGAGAAGGAAATATCGATTATAGTTTTGTGACCGGGGAATCGATTCCGGTTGCTAAAAAGGCAGGTGATTTCGTATTTGCTGGCGGAAAACAGTCAGGGGCCGCTATTAAGCTAAGGGTCGAAAAAGAAGTAGCTCAAAGTTACCTTACCCAGTTATGGAACGAAGATAAACTTGGTGAAGAAGCAGGAATACAGATGCAATCCATCATCACAAAAGTAAGCCATTATTTTACGATTGTTATACTGGCAATTGCTTTCAGTGCAGGAGTTTATTGGTCGTTTTCTGATTTCGGAAAGGCTGTTTATGTATTTGCCTCTATTCTAATTGTTGCTTGTCCTTGCGCCTTGTCGCTTACAATTCCTTTTACATTTGGCAATGTAATGCGGGTTTTCGGACGCAATGGCTTTTATATTAAAAATACTGAAGTGATTGAAAAGCTTACGCATGCCGATACAATTGTGTTTGACAAAACCGGTACATTAACCCATTCGAAGAGCATGAACATCGGATGGGAAGGCGCATCGTTAAGTGCCGATGAGGAGCAACTTTTACGGTCAGTAGCCCGCAACTCAACACATCCGCTATCAGTAATGGTAAGCGAATGGTTGCCGGTAAGCGCTTTGCTCTCAGTTGATAATTATAAAGAAATAAGCGGCCTCGGGATAACCGGGTTTGTTGATGGTCATCGCGTTATGCTTGGGTCACGCCGGTTTATTGCAGGTAATGACGCTTCTGATGAAAGTAAAATTTCATCCGTTTATGTTTCAATCGACAATAAACTGCGCGGCTTTTTTAAAATGGAAAACCATTACCGCGATGGATTATCCGAAGTAATTGCAGGAATGAAACATATGCAACTTCATCTTTTAACCGGTGATAATGATTCGGAAGAGGCAAATCTGAGAGCATACTTCTCTCCCGACACTCAGTTGCATTTCAACCAGACTCCGGTTGATAAACTTGAATATATTAACGAATTGAAAAAAAAGGGTCGGAATGTAATTATGATCGGCGATGGTTTAAATGATGCAGGTGCTTTGTTGAAGGCAGATATCGGAATTACCATTGCGGATGATATCTACCATTTTTCGCCTGCCTGCGATGCTATTTTGTCATCATCAAAGTTTGGAAGGCTACAGGATTATTTGAAATTTTCGAAATCGGCAATGAAAATTGTATATGCCAGTTATCTTATTTCATTTCTTTATAATACAGTGGGGCTCACATTTGCGATACAAGGATTATTGTCACCGGTATTCGCTGCCATCCTTATGCCTTTAAGTTCCATCTCTGTAGTAACTTTTGCAAGTTTATCTGTTTCAATGCTTTCGAAAGCCAGAAAATTTTAATTTAATACAAACCGTACTTAATTGAATTAAGTACCGGTATACTTCTTTTTTTTGCCTCAAACAGGCGGGTAGTAATAGTATGTTAATAATAACATATTTTAAAGTATTCTTATTCAGAAACATATGGTATTATTAGGAATAATTCTAAATTTCCCTTCTCCTGAATTTTGTAATATCTGAATCGATATCTTTGACTAATTCAATATTTCAATACTTAAATGAGCGTTATAGTAGTTCTTATCGGTTTTAGCATAATTGTAGCAGCAGGTTTTCTGGTTGCTTTTTTATGGGCTGTCCGATCAGGTCAGTATGACGATGATGTTTCCCCATCTGTAAGGATATTATTCGATAATGAAGACGAGAAACCCAAACAAACAAATACAAACCAAACCAAAGTTTAGTTAAACCAAAAGCGTATGGAATTACAAAAATTTTACTACGACAACAAAATTGTGAAGATGTTTGCTTATGCCACCATTTTATGGGGTGTAGTAGGTATGCTGGCTGGGGTGTTGATTGCCACGCAGATGGTATGGCCTGCGGCAAATTTCAATCTATCCTACTTGTCATTTGGGCGGTGGCGTCCGGTTCACACCAATGCAGTGATTTTTGCATTTGTAGGTAATGGTATTTTTACCGGATACTATTACTCATTGCAGCGTTTGCTCAAAACTGGCATGGCAAGTAACTGGATGACAAGAGTCCATTTCTGGGGCTGGCAATCCATTATTGTGCTGGCAGCAGTTTCGTTGCTGGCTGGTTTTACTACCGGAAAAGAATATGCCGAACTCGAATGGCCAATTGACATTCTGATCGCTCTGATCTGGGTTATTTTCGGTTGGAACATGATGTGGACTATCCTCAAACGTAGAGTAAAACACATTTACGTAGCTATCTGGTTTTACATTGCTACGTTTGTAACTGTAGCTGTGCTTCACATTGTTAACTCAATGGAAATTCCATGGGCACTGTTTAAAAGTTACCCTGTTTTTGCCGGTGTTCAGGATGCACTGGTACAATGGTGGTACGGACATAATGCGGTTGCATTTTTCCTTACAACACCTTACCTGGGACTCATGTATTATTTTATGCCTAAAGCAGCTAATCGCCCGGTTTATTCGTATAAACTGAGTATTCTGCATTTCTGGGCTTTAATATTCCTTTATATCTGGGCAGGACCTCACCATTTACTATACCAGGCATTGCCAAACTGGGCTCAGTCTTTAGGAACAGTTTTCTCTATTATGCTTATTGCTCCGTCGTGGGGAGGTATGATCAATGGTCTGCTAACTTTGCGTGGCGCATGGGACAGGGTTCGGGAAGAACCTGTTCTCAAATTCTTTGTGGTAGCCGTTACAGCTTATGGTATGTCAACCTTCGAAGGCCCGATGCTTTCGCTCAAAAATATAAACGCTATCAGTCACTTCACCAACTGGACCGTTGCCCACGTACATATCGGTGCTTTGGGATGGAATGGTTTCCTCACTTTTGGTATGATCTACTGGTTGTTTCCACGTATGTTTAAAACAAAACTGTGGTCAAATAAACTGGCAAATGTGCATTTCTGGTTAGGAACACTTGCCATGTTGTTCTACTCCATTCCTTTGTATTGGGCTGGCTGGACAGAGGCTTCGATGTGGAAACAATTCACTCCAGCCGGTGACCTTGTATATCCTAACTACCTGGAGATCGTAACCCAGATCATGCCGATGTATTACATGAGGTTATTTGGCGGTTCGCTATATTTTATAGGAATGTTCCTGCTTGTTTACAACATCTATAAAACTGTTAAAGCCGGTGAATTCGTGCCATTGGAAGCTGCTGAAGCTCCGGCTCTTGAAAAAGAAGGTGCACGTAAGTCTGGTGAAAGCTATCACCGTTTTATTGAGCGTCGCCCTATACAGTTCATGATCTTATCCATTGTTGCAATTCTTATTGGTGGAATAATTGAAATTGTTCCTACTTACCTTATCAAATCCAATATCCCGACTATAGCAACTGTAAAACCATATACTCCGCTCGAATTGCAGGGTCGTGACATCTATATTAAGGAAGGATGTTACACATGTCATTCACAGATGGTCAGGCCATTCAGGTCCGAAACTGAGCGTTATGGCGAGTATTCCAAAGCCGGTGAATATGTTTATGATCATCCGTTCCAATGGGGTTCCAAACGTATAGGACCGGATTTATGGCGCGAAGGTGTAAAATCGGGTCCGCTCTACAAGTCCGATGCATGGCATTATACTCACTTTATGGATCCTCAGAAAGTCAACGCTCAATCCATTATGCCTAAATATCCATGGCTTGCTGAAAGTGAGATTGACGTTGAAGCAACTCCGGCCAAAATCAGGGTTATGCAGTATCTTGGAGTTCCTTATCCTGCAGGCTATGACCTTAAAGCCAATGATGATCTGAAAGCTCAGGCTGAGGCAATTGCCGCCGGGCTCAAAACAAATGGTATTGACGTAGCCGCATCAAAGCAGATAATTGCTCTGATCGCTTATATTCAGCGCCTGGGTACCGATGTTGGTGATAGTAAAACTGCATTAAAATAATTAAACTGAAAACATATCATGGGAATAGCTTCACGTTTATTCGACAGTATTGAGGGAATTTACTGGTTCCCCATCATTGCACTTGCCCTTTTTGTTTTATTCTTTACAGCAGTAGCAGTTCATACCCTAACTATGAAGAAAAGCAAAGAACAGGAATGTGGCAAATTGCCTTTCGAAAATGATGAACATTATCAATCCAATGAGGCGTAAATCAAACAAAGAAAAAAAAGACATATGAGCAATATAGATGAAAATAAATTGCATCAGGCAGAACCGGAAATCGACGAGCTTACCAAAGATCGTTATCTGGGTGGTCACGAGTATGATGGAATCAGGGAACTCGACAATAAATTGCCACGCTGGTGGGTATACTTGTTTTATGCGACTATCATTTTTGCGATTGTTTACTTGTTAGGATATCATGTTACCAAATGGTGGCCCTTGCAGGAAGCGGAGTATGCAAATGAAATGTCGGTAGTGGCTGATCTGAAGAAAGCTAATCCTGAACCTGTAGTTGACCTTGCAACAATGGTTCCTCTGACTGCTGCCGCTGATCTGGCTGCCGGGGAAGCAACATATAAAAAAATATGTATTGCCTGCCACGGACCTCAGGGCCAGGGATTGGTCGGACCAAACTTTACTGATCAATATTGGATTCATGGTGATTCTACAACCAATACTATTTCAATTAAGAATTTGTATAATGTTGTAATTACAGGTGTTATTGAAAAAGGTATGATTCCATACAAAGATCAGTTAAGTCCTACACAGATTCAGCAGGTTCTGAGTTTTATCCTGACAATGCAGGGAACAACTCCTCCAAATCCAAAAGCTCCTCAAGGTGCTAAATATCCGAAAATTGGCTAATCTCAATTTGAAACTTGTTCACGATCACCTTTTTTGTTACCCTATTATGCGACTAAAATAATTTAATTTCAAGGCTGTGAAGTATCCGTACTCCACAGCCTTTTTTAATTTTGTTTGAAAAATATCCAAAATGGAAGAGTTTGAAGAATTTGATGACTTTCGCGACAGACAATCAACCATAGGCGAGGATGGGAGCCGGTTATGGGTTTATCCAAAACAACCCAAAGGAATACTTTACAATTACCGGAAGATAACATCATTCGTCTTGTTGGCAATTTTATTTATTATCCCTTTTATTAAAGTAAATGGTGATCCTTTCATGCTTTTCAATTTTCTGGAAAGGAAATTCATCGTCTTCGGTGTAATGTTTTACCCGCAGGATTTTCACCTGTTTGTGCTGTCGATGATAGCTTTCATTGTTTTTGTTGTACTGTTTACCGTGATTTTCGGAAGGATTTTCTGTGGCTGGATTTGTCCGCAAACCATCTTTATGGAGTTTCTGTATCGCCCGATTGAATATTGGATCGAAGGCAATCACAGCCAGCAACGTAAGCTGGATCAATCATCCCTGGATTTTAATAAAATCTGGCGAAAAGGATTGAAACATTTTATCTTCTTTTTAATTTCCTTTATTTCAGCACATTTCTTCCTGGCTTATATCACCGGGATCGATTATGTCGGAAAACTTATCACGGATGGCCCTGCAGCCCATTTAACCGGTTTTATCGGAATTATTGCTTTTAGTGTGGTTCATTATTTTGTTTTTGCCAAATTACGTGAACAGGTATGTATCATTATATGCCCGTATGGCCGTCTGCAGGGAGTATTGCTTGATCGGAATTCGATTGTTATCAGTTATGATTATAAACGAGGCGAACCCCGTGGCAAGTACAATCCACTCGAAGACCGCGCATCCAAAAACAAAGGCGATTGTGTTGAGTGCGGAAGCTGCCAGGCCGTTTGTCCTACCGGTATCGATATACGTAATGGCACACAGCTGGAGTGTATTAACTGTACCGCTTGTATTGATGCCTGTAATACGGTTATGCGACGGATTAAAAAGCCGGAAGGATTGATCCGCTATGCATCGGAACGTACCATTGCAGATAAAACGAAACTCATGTTTAATGTCCGTATTCTGTTTTATTCAGTTGTACTGAGTGGATTATTAATTCTTATTGCATTCCTGTTTTCTATCCGTACACCAATCGAATCAACTATTTTGCGACAGAAGGGAACTATGTTCCAGGAATACGATTCGCTTCATTACAGTAATATTTATATGATACAGGTGATCAATAAAACCAGGAAAACCCTCCAGGTTGACCTGGAACTGGATGAACCCGACGGTGAAATAAAGCTTGTCGGTGGTCCTCTTATAGTTAAAAACGGTGAAGTTGGTGAATCGCAGTTTCTGGTTCTGATAAAGAAATCGGACCTTAAATCATCAAATACCGAGGTAGAATTTAAAGTGACGAGCGGAGGCGAAGAAATGGACGAGATAGAGTCGACTTTTGTCGGGCCTAATGCGTTGGACAGGAAGTAGACAAGTAAACGAGTTGATTAAGTAACAAGGAGAGGGGCGAAAGTGCGACAAGGCGAGGGGCGACAAGGGAAATAGGGGAAGAAAACCTGACAGCGTCTGCAAGACCTGTCAGCGTTTACGAAAAGGGAAAAGGGAAAATAGAAAATGGCAGGATTAATCATTTTGAGTACTTTTGGAAAAACAAGATAATACAGGATAGCAAATGAAAATCAAATTCAACTGGGGAACCGGTATCTTCATATTTATTGCGTTGTTTCTGTTGGCAAATGCGGTAGTAATTTACTTTAGTTTTCAGCAGAAAAATGATCTGGTTGCTGAAGAGTATTATCCTCAGGGCCTTGAATACCAGAAACAGATTGATCGTTTCGCCAAAGCGAATGCTTTATCCAGCCAGATTAGTATAAGTGAAAATCAGCAGGAACTGCTGATAACTTATCCCAAAGATATGAAAGGCAAAGACGTTAAAGGCGAAGTGGTTTTTTTCAGGCCATCAGACGAAAATGCTGATTTTCATGATAGTATCAGGTTCGACACTTCAATGATACAGCGTGTTCCGGTTGAAAAGTTTATCAAAGGCAAGTATGTTGCAAAGTTCTTCTGGAAAATGGATGGAAAAGAGTATGCGAATGAAAATACGTTTAGAGTGAATAAGTGAAAATTCAAAAAGTAAAGTTCAAAAAGTTCAAAGTTCAAAATGGTTCAATGTTCAAAGTTGTTCAAACCTGAAACCGACATCAAAGACCCATTTTTATGAACACTAAATTTAGCACTTTAGTTCCTTTGCCTTTGAACAACCTTGAACAACTAAATCCTAACCCCTAACCCCTAACCCCTCAAAAAAAACATGTTTCTCTGGACAGCATTTATCGTAGGATTAGTCGGCAGCGCTCATTGCGCCGGCATGTGTGGGCCAATTGCCCTGGCACTACCGCTCAAAAGTGACAATTGGTTCACCCGTGTTGGTGGCGGATTGGTATATAATGCCGGACGTATTATTACCTATATGATACTAGGAGCTATTTTCGGAATGCTCGGTAAAGGACTTCATATGGCTGGATTTCAGCTGTGGGCTTCTATTGTCATAGGTATTCTTATGATTGTTATGGTTGTTGTTCCACTGATATTTAAAAAAATGCCATCACTCAACAATGTTTTTGAGGGATATTCAGCAAGACTTTTGGGCGGATTCAGAAATATGTTCCGCACAGGAGGCACTTTTTCCTTATTTGGTATTGGTTTGCTGAATGGAATACTACCCTGTGGGCTTGTTTACGTGGCTGTAGCGGGAGCAATCAATACGGGCGATGTAATTTCGGCAATGATGTATATGGCTCTGTTTGGCGCAGGAACTATTCCTGTTATGCTTGCGGTTTCTCTTGCAGGAACTATGATCAGCCTGAAACTCAGGGTTTTTGTGAACAAACTTTCACCTTACGTAATCGTTCTGTTAGGAGTTCTCTTCATTCTTCGAGGTTTATCGCTGGGGATTCCTTATGTAAGCCCTAAAGCAGAAGCACTTACACCGGTAATTGAAAAAGCGCATAAATGCTGTAATCCCAATCAATAAAAAACTTTGTATTAAAAGAATAACTTTGATCATTAATCAATAATTTTGCACACAAATAAACAAAACACTATGAAAACCAGAAATTTTATTGCTATTGCAATGGCAAGCTTCTTCGGACTTGCTATGATTACTTCATGTGGCGGCGGAAAATCCGGTGACCAGTCAACTACTGACACCACTGCAGTTAAAGAAGTGGCTGCAGGTCCTACTGCTGAACAAATGGCAATGGGTAAAGCCATTTATGAAACACCAGGCAAATGTATTACTTGCCACATGGCTAATGGCCAGGGAGTAGCAAGTGTATTCCCAAACCTGGTAGGTTCACAATTCCTGCTTAATTCAAAGGTTTTGGCTGTAACCCAGGTATTGAATGGTTCAGCGAAAGTTGGTAATAAAACAATCAAATACCCGGCTCCTATGCTACCTCAGGTTGGATCCGCTGACAGCGCAGTTGCTGTTATCAATTACGTACTGAATAGCTTTGGCAATAAAGGAGGAATGGTTACTCTAGATGAAGTGAAAGATGTTGTAATTGATCCGCGTTAGTAATTTCTATACTGTAGGATTTTAAAAGGGAGCTTCGGTTCCCTTTTTTTTTGTTCATAATTTTCAGTCCCGGTTCTGACGGTTGAAATTCTAAGTTCCAGGTTTCACGTTTCAGGTTTCATGTTTCAGGTTTCAAGTTCCGACATCCAGCATCCGACATCCAACATTCTCCTTAATCTATCCTCATCTTCTCCAGTTTCTCGAGGCTTCCTTTAAAAACATTAAAATCTACATTTCCCCGAATCCCATCCACTTTTCCGCGTTCGCTGTGTTGCCATAGAATCCATGGAGTTGTAAATTCATTATAAAACCGGTCGTGATCAAAATAACCTGCTATCCATAAAGGATAATCATCAAAGCTGCCAATTAAATACGTGTTGTAAAAGTTGATGTTCGTATAAATAATCGGTTTGACATCGTATTGCTTCTCAAGTCTTCCGATAAAAACCTTCAAATCATCACATATTTTCTTTACAGTTTTACCATTACTGTATTCAATATCTACCACCGGGGGCAGGTCACCTTTAGTCAGTTTCACAACCTTTATAAAATTATCAGCCTGTTTGTCAGCATCGCGCGATGGATAATAAAAATGATAGGCTCCCCGGAGTAATCCATTTTGCCCAGACTGCTTCCAGTTTGTTTCAAATCTGGCATCCTGCCTGGTAATTCCCTCTGTAGCTTTGATAAATGCAAAAGAAATCCGGATATCATTTTTCTTCATCTTACTCACGCGTTTCCAGTCGATTGTTCCCTGGTGCTTCGAGATATCTATTCCGTGAACAGAATATCCTTTAGGCATGATAATTCCAAATGACGAAACAGGATGCAAATTTCCCTGGTTTCTGTTAAAAAGACTATCGAAAAAGGTTGGTGCTTTTATGATAAGCAGCATAACAAGCAAAAGAAATCCCGGGATAAAGAAGAGACGAAGAAATACGCTTAAGTTTTTGGATATTTTCATAAATTAATTTCTTTTACCACGGAGGTATGGAGTACACAGAGGTTCACGGAGTAGTATTTTTTTCTGACTTTCCTGAATAATTAGTTGATCCCAGGATTTCTTTTGTAGTATTGAAAACAGTGTGATAAGGACTATTCTTCATCTGTGATTATGTATTTTTCCGTGTCTCTCTGTGATCTTTGTGCCTCCGTGGTTTTATATCCCTGTATTCGATGGGAAAGTAAACAGGCTAAAAATCGGATTTTTCATCGTAATTTTGCTACTGTTCACTAAAACGGCAAATTTAGTGTTGTTTGTTGAACGAAAAGGGAATGAAGAATGTTTTATAAAGAAATTCAATTATGCTAAACGACGTTGTTACCATTGAAAGAAAGCATACAAATGCAGCAGCAACTTTGTTTGACAGGGTTATCCACGATCGCAAATCAAAATTCATAGTTACTATTTCGGGCGAGGTTGGAACCGGGAAATGTGAAATAGCACATGAACTGGGCCGGAAACTTATTGAAGCGGGAATAAGTGTGAAGTTGTTGCATATGGACAGCTATTACCATATCCCACCTAGTGAACGGCTGGAATGGAGAAAAAAGCATGGCCTCGAAAAAATAGGTTATGATGAATATGACTGGAAAACCATCAATCACAATATTGACGATTTCAGGATGAATAAGAAGTCTGTTTTACCTCTAGTGGATTTGTTTACGCAAAAGGTCGATCAGCTTCATACTGATTTTAATGGTATTGAAATTCTTGTAATTGAAGGCTTATATTCCATCAGGATTAACCAAAGCGACTTACGGGTGTTTATTGAACTTACTTACGAAGATACCTGGGAAGAGCAAAAGGAAACGCACAAAGAAGTACTTGACGATTTCAGGATGGAGGTACTTGCCCATGAACACAAAGCGGTACAATCATTAAAAAGCCTGGCCGATTTCTATATTGATTTCGATACTGCGGGAGAAATTTTTCATTTGTAAATCATTATTTCAGGTTTCAAGGTGTCACGTGCACTGAGCGGAGTCGAAGTGCATGTTTCAGAGTTTCATGTTTCAGAGTTTCACAATTTCGCGCCTTCTCCCCCAAATCCAAATCCAAATCCTAATCCCCAACCCCTAACTCCCACAAAAACGTGAGTCAAAAATATAAATTCCCCGAATGGGCGCGCAACCAGGTAGTATATGAAGTTAACCTCAGGCAATATACGCCAGGGGGAACCATTAAAGAGTTCAGGCAGCACTTACCGCGATTAAAGGATCTGGGAGCCGGGATACTATGGTTTATGCCTGTTCAACCTGTTGGAATACTAAATCGCAAAGGCACACTGGGAAGCTACTATTCCATCCGTAATTATTGCGAGCTGGATGCCGCTTATGGCAGCATGAAAGAATTTGTGGATCTTGTGCATGAAATTCACTCGATGGGAATGTATGTTATCCTCGACTGGGTTGCCAATCATACGGCCTGGGATCATAATTGGGTAAAGGAATTTCCGGCGTTTTACACCAGGAACGAAGCCGGCGAGGTACATCCTCCGTTTCCGGAATGGGAAGATGTAATTGATCTTGATTATTCAAACCAGGATCTACGCGTAGAGATGATATCCAGTATGAAATTCTGGATTGAAACTGCTGATCTTGACGGATTCCGATGTGATATGGCTATGCTTGTTCCAACGGATTTCTGGAATGCGGCACGAAAAGAAATAGAAACAGTGAAACCTGTTTTTATGTTAGCCGAAGCTGAACAGCGCGATCTCACTGAAGAAGCTTTTGATGTGCTTTACAACTGGAACCTGATGCATGTGTGGAATGATATCGCAAAAGGCAAATATACCGCTGACGAAATCCGATGGCGGATACCTTCCGAAATAACAGATTTCCCAGAAGGCTCTGACAATATGATGTTTATCAGCAATCACGACGAAAATTCGTGGAACGGATCGGAGATTGAACGATTAAATTATGCGCTTGAAGCTTTTGCGGTTCTGATTTTTACACTTCCGGGTATGCCTCTTATCTATTCGGGCATGGAAGCCGGTAATCATCGCCGGCTCGAGTTCTTCGACAAAGACTGTATCGACTGGAAACAGGATAAAATGGCAGTACTGTATTCGAAACTTGCGCATCTCAGAATGCAAAACCCGGCACTCTGGAGCCTGCAGCCTAAATCAGATTTTAAATTAATCACTTCAGATAGGGATGATAAAATTTTGAGCTTTATACGCCAAACTTCAGGAGATAAAGTGTTGGTAATTCTAAATCTGAGTGCGGAAAACATTGATTTTCGATTTACCGGGGAAGGTTTCCAGGGGAAATATAAAGATGTAATAACTGAAATGCAGGTTATTATGGGCGATACACCTTGTTTTTCGCTCGAAGCCTGGGGATATCGGTTATGGGAAGGGCAATTGACTGACAAAGTAAGCTAAATCCGGGAGACTATAATTTAAGGAACGATAGTGAACTGAAATTAGCTTTTCGAATCCCTGCCCGACTGTTCAGTCGGGTATCCCGAGCGATGGCTGGTGAGCCTGCCGAACCAGGTCGGGGGATATCCCAGGTCTTATTCCTTGCCCCTTGGAGCGAAATTGAAAAGATATACTTTGTTGATAACTCGTCCGCTTGCGGCGAGGTAGTTCATTTTAAAATAAAACCCTGAAACATTTCTGTTTCAGGGTACATATAGAATTTCGATATGCAAATTGTAGATTTTAAGCTTCGAAGATAAAGGGATAATTCCAACAAGAAAACATTAATGTATAAACGTTGGAAAATTCAATTTAACGCTTTATTACAGCTATTAAACGCTTTTTACTGACTTGAGTGCTCATATGATAAACAGGCATCAGCTTTTAATTCTGAGTGCTTTTACTTTGCTATTGGAAGATTGGAATGCCATGGTTAAAACAGGATGTTAATTTTGATGTTTAAAAATTGGCTCAAGGAAAATGGTATAACATTAACGGCAGGAAAGTGAAGAATGTAAGTCTTCAAAACCAGATGAAATTACACGATTAAGCCAGAAAGCAGTATATCGTTTTAAGCGCAGTTCAGCGCCACCAAATCACAACTATTATTTGCCAGTAAGCGCTTTCAGAAATTTCTGATTACGACGGATAGCAACGTCCAGAATTGTCCCATTGTCAAGCACCACCTGGAAACCTTCCGATCGGCTATATGATTTGATAAAATTCAGATTTACGAGAAAAGATTTATGGATTCTGAAAAAGATATCATCAGGAAGTATTTCTTCAAGGTAGCTTATCGGTTTTGAAACAAGGATAGGTTCACCACGGACAGTGAATATTCTGGTATAATTCTGTTCTGCTTCACAGTACATCAGGGAATTCACATTTTCGAGCTGGTAACCGGTAAATGTTGGAAGGGCAACTTTCCCCTTAGGGTCAGGGAGTGGATTTATTGAACTTAGAAACTTTTCGATATGCTCGTGCGAAATTCCTTTTGCTTTTCTTTTTTCATACAAGTTGATCGCTTCCTGTAAATCTATTTGATTTATAGGTTTGAGAATGTAATCAAGAGCGGCTACTTTTACCGCATTAATAGCAAAATCCTGATACGCGGTAGTAAAGATTACCGAAAACGGAACATCGTTAAAGTAGTCGAAAAGCTTAAATCCATTTTCGCCAGGCATTTCAATATCAAGGAATACAAGGTCTGGATGAAGCTTATTGATTGATATAACACCTTCTTTCACAGATTCAACCGAGTCAATTACTTTAAGTTTATCAGGGAATAAACGCTTGAGCATGGCCTGTAATGTATATCTGGCAGGTTGTTCATCGTCAATAATTAGTGCAGATATCATTTACCGAAAAATATTAAAGTCATGCAAATATAGTAAGAAGTGCTCATTCTAGCGATATTATTATTCCGGCTATAATTTTTACCTTTTGATGGATATTGCATATTTGAATTCAGATGAAACAGGTTGTATATAAGTTGATTAGACGAAAAAAATAAACAGTATTTATCCCGAAATCATAAAACGTTTGAATATGATTTGGTTAATTAGATGCCTTTGTATAATTTTGGCATTTGAAAGTCGATTGATTTTTTAGGATAACGTATAAATCAGTTTTAAATAAACGCGGAAGTAGCTCAGTTGGTAGAGCATCAGCTTCCCAAGCTGAGGGTCGCGAGTTCGAATCTCGTTTTCCGCTCAAACAATGTCATCAGCACATAGTTGGTGACATTTTTATTTTTAACAACTTTCCGGCTTAAGGAACACACTTTTTATTCTTCAAAAAAGTAATCTTCCTGTTCTGGTAGTTTGGTTTTAGAACAGGAAATCCAGCTTTGTTAAAACGCCTGAAAGTATTTTATTATAATTGGTGATTGGCTTATGCGAAAAAAAAGTACAACAAGAAGCACTACGGATAGTTTAGGCACCGAAAAACTCGGGAAGCTGCTTTTACAGTATTCCGTTCCGGCTATTGTTGCAACGGCAGCAGCCTCTCTTTATAATATTATCGACAGGATTTTTATCGGGCAGGGTGTAGGCCCGATGGCTATTTCAGGCCTGGCGCTCACTTTTCCTTTGATGAATATTACTGCTGCCTTTGGCGCCATGGTTGGAGTGGGTGCCAGCGCTATGGTTTCCATCAGGCTTGGGCAGAATGACCGCAAGGGTGCAACACTGATTCTTGGTAATGCGGTAATGCTGAATATTATTCTCGGAATCGCTGTAGCCCTTATTACATTTGTTTTTCTGGATCCAATTCTATACGCGCTTGGTGCCAGCAAAGATACTTTGCCTTATGCAAAGGAATTTATGCAGGTAATATTATTGGGTAATGTTTTTACACATCTTTACCTCGGCCTTAACAACATCATGCGGGCATCCGGTTATCCCGGGAAAGCAATGGTTACCACACTAATTACGGTTGGGATTAATCTTGCGCTGGCTCCTTTATTTATTTTTATTTTTCATTGGGGAATCCGGGGAGCTGCTTTGGCTACAGTAATTGCACAGGCAATCGGTACATTATGGTCAGTTCTTCACTTTGCAAAAACCAGCAGTTTTGTACATTTTCTTCCCGGCTACATGAAGTTAAAGAGGGAGATCATTAAAGATATTATTTCAATCGGAATGTCTAGTTTTTTGATGTTACTGAGTGCCAGCGTTGTAATTTCTATACTGAATCTGAGTCTTGGAAAGTATGGTGGTGATTATGCAATCGGTGCTTTTGGTATTATTAACAGTATCGGAAACCTCACCGTTATGGTTGTAATTGGGTTTAACCAGGGAATGCAGCCCATTGTAGGATATAATTATGGCGCACGTAAAATTCCGAGGGTATTACGAACATTCAAACTGACTATTTTCGCAGGGACCTGTGTAACCATTTTTGGATTTTTGCTTGCTGAAATTTTCCCTAAACAGATTGCATCAGCATTCACGAGTAATGTTGATCTTATAAATTTGGCAGTAAATGGGATGCGGATTAATATGATGATGTTCCCGATTATCGGGTTTCAGGTTGTAGCATCCAGTTTTTTTCAATCCATTGGCAAAGCAAAAGTTTCTATTTATCTTTCACTTACCAGGCAAGTCGTGTTCCTCATTCCGGCGCTTCTTATTCTTCCACACTTTTTAGGGCTTAATGGAGTGTGGCTTGGAGGACCTGTTGCCGATCTAACCTCATCGCTGCTCACACTTTTTGTGCTGAAATGGCAATTGAAAAAACTGCATCTGTAATTGCCACTACAAGTCAATGCTATCGGGTATGCGATACTTTCATTGTTATTCAGATGAGGAGGGCTATACCTGTTGCCAGCTATTGAAGATTTGTTTTACTGTTTTCAGCATACGGAAGTTGATTTTTTGACTTTCTTCGTAATTTTACTTCAATAATCCTGCAGACTCTAAGAGACCGTATGATTTCCTGAAATAATTTTTGCCCGAATCTGAAACCCTTTTCAGTATTATTTAATAAAACCAAGAGCCATGAAAACTAAAGAATTTATATTAAGTGTTTTAATGACGTTTGTGCTGGCTTTTATAACTACAATGCTGGTTACTTTACTTTGGAATCTGCTAATTGAAAAAACGGGCGCAATCGTTGACTGGAAAACGTCATTTTTATTTGCAATTATTCTTGGATTAGTAATCCCGATTGTTCGGAATACTCCAAAGACGAAAGGAAATCAGGAATAACATTGGTACTGATCTATTTACGATGCAAGTGTTAGATTCATTGCGCTTTACATATTTGTAACTAATCAGTCTGCTTTAAAGCTATTTTAGCCACAGATTACGCAGATTACACAGATTTTAAACTGCTTTCAGCAGTTTTTTTTAATAAAATTCGAAAATGGAAATCAATATTTGTCTGTGAAATCTGTGAAATCTGTGGCATACAGTTGTTTGTCAGAGTTTTAATTGAACTGATTAGTTACACATATTTTAATCCAAATGCCAAATTTGATAAATGGGCGGCAATTGAGGCCGTAGACTTTGACTTGGTTGCTGATGGAATGGAAACAATTATATTGCCGGCCGGACTTTACGCCGTTACTCAACACAAAGGACCTGCAACGTTTCAATATATCTTCGGAAAGTGGTTGCCAATTCCCGGATATAAATTAGACCACCGACCTCATTTTGAAATATGAGGAGAAAAATATAAAAATGAAGATCCTGATTCGGAAGAAGAAATGTGGATACCAATTAAAGCCGTTTAAGATCAGACAGCATTTGACTATTATTTTTGGTTTGATTAGTCCAACGAGTTTTCATGCAGGGGATTTCGAATAATATTCGCTTAAAAAAAATGAATAAAATATCTGAAATGCTGTAATATGTACTTAACTTTGTTATACTAACTCCGTTTAATCAGTCAGTAATGCCGGTATTTGTGTTATAATCATAAGATGGTCATTTTATTAACCTTATAAACATACCGATTATGAAACGAATTCTATTTTCAGTTGTATTTCTCTTAAGCAGAATGGTATATTCGGCAGCACAAAATCCTGGAGAAATCATTTTTTCGAAAACGAGTATTGATCCAATGCAACCTGAAACTTCGGTCCGGAATTTCGAAGCGGGTGATGCTGTTTATGCTGTCGCTTATTTACCCAAGACTATTCAGGCGATGTACAATGCACAATCCAACGCAAAACTGGATGTGGAAGTATTTATCTATGAAATTAAACCGCCCTTGTACGATTATCAGCAACCTTCGGAAGAGCAGCTTACATTCGCAAACATGCGTGTTTCAGGTGAAATTTTAAAAAACAAATACCTGGTAATCGAGATAGCTCCTGATCCTGCGCAAACAAAGGCATACTCAACACCTGGAATTACCTTTAAGGAATTTGGGAAGAAATTCGATGGTCCTGTGAACTTCACCGAAAGTCTTTCGAAAATTGAGGCAGGTAAGCACAATTTTAAAATAGTGGTTAAATGCAATTACAGCGAAGTGGCATCAGGTAATCTGGCAATATCCGGCGATGATTTCAGTATGTATAAAAAGCGTTCAGAAGAACTAAATTCAGTTGCGCAAAATGCCGGGGCCAAAGAGGCTGTGCTTCCAGCCGCAAAAAAAACAGATGCTACTCTTCAAGCAAAAATGAATGCTTCATTTAAAAACTCCAACGACTGGAAAAGCGGATTTATTGATGCCTCCGAGGTTTTGCGGATTTCGATCATCGATCCCGATTGGTTTATCAGGCGCAACGAGCTTACCGGAGCAATCCTTCACCGCTATATCCGCGCTGCTATTGCTGTGAAAACCAAAAACGGCAACTGCGCTTATTATGACCTGGTAACATTTCAGGAGGATTATGTAGGTGGGAAATTTCAACCACTGAAATACGATGGAGCGGGGGATAAGATAATGATGGATTGTGGGAATGTTAAAAAATAGGTTCAGGTCATCTTCATAATCGAAGGCTTTAGCACAATGTTATTTAGTGGTAAGGATCAATTAAATAACAACAATTTGTATGTATTACTTATTCTGAGCACAATTTACCCAGCGCATTTTTCTTCTATATTATACCCGTAAAAAACTGTGTTAAATATCCTGAAAATTCTTTAATATTCTAATTTTACCACATGGCATTAAGTAACTTTGAAAGAATGATTCTACTGGCAGAAGATGTTTTTGCCTATAAAAGTGATCCTAATCAGCTGAATGTGGATCAGGAAGTAATGGAAAAATTACACCGGATTCATCCCGCTACAGTTTCTGAATTTGATGATGGGAATGGCCCGGTAGCATGGGTTTTGCTGATTCCAACCACTCTTGACTTAATGCATAAATTCCTGGAACATGAAATTTCCGAAAAGGAACTGTTCGACCTTACACCCGAGGATTCAAAATATGATGCATTGTATTTATGCTCAGCTTTGGTTTTAGAAGAATACAGGCGAAAAGGAATTACTAAAAGACTATTATTAAATGCCATTGAAAGGATTCGAATCAATCATCCTTTAAAAGCGTTGTTTATATGGGCTTTCAGCAAGGAAGGAGATTTGACTTGCGAAGCCATTTCACGATTAACTTCGTTTCCTTTGTACAAACGGTCAGAATAAAATTATGGTTAACCGGATTTGCAATACTTTACACCAGAAATAAGTTGGTTTCTTCTTACTTTTACCAACATAAACAAACCCTTACCATCTTTTTTCTTGAAATCTGCTGACATACTGATTATTGGCGCCGGTCCAGCCGGACTTTTTACGGCCATCAATAGCAAAGGCCGCAAGGTTATTGTACTTGAGAAAAATGCGTCTCCTGGAAAGAAACTTCTTATTTCCGGAACTGGTCGCTGTAATCTTACACACGATTGTAAACTCAGTGATTTCTTCGATCATTATGGCGTTAATCATCGATTTCTGAAAACAGCATTGCATGGCTTTACGAATTTTGACCTGATCCGTTTTTTTAACGATCATGGATTGGAAACTATTGTGGATAAAAACGGAAAAGTATTTCCGGCATCGCAAAAAGCTTCAGATGTATTGCAGGTTCTGATAGATGTCTGTAGCAAAAACAGAGTTGAAATCACTTGCAACCAGCAAATTGAAGAGATAAAAAAAACGGAATCGGGATTTGAAGTGAAGACTGGTTCAGGTGTTTTTAGTAGCAGGTTCCTTGTAATTACTACAGGTGGAATGTCATATCCGGCAACCGGTTCAACTGGCGATGGGTATCACTTTGCAAAACTCATGGGGCATTCCATCGTACCACCCAAACCTTCTCTCAGCCCGGTTTTTATCCGCGATTATACTATGGCCACCATTTCGGGAGTGTCGGTTCAAAATAAAACAGTTTACCTGTACCGGGGAGATAAAAAAATAGCTGAGCATAGTGGTGATATCGGTTTCACGCATAAAGGCCTGAGCGGCCCGGGAATATTGGATTTCTCCAGGAATATTCTTAGTAATGATATCCTTAAAGTGAATTTTATTGAACTGAAAGCTGATGATTTCAGAAATGAACTCATCAAAGCTTCTGAAAAGGAAGGTAAAATAGCTATCCAGACGTATCTGAAAAAGTATGATCTGCCACGAAGCCTGGTATTGCTGATTTTTAAATCAATCAACCTGGAACCCGAAACCCGCTTGGCCGAAATAACTAAAATCCAACGTAATCAATTGGTCGCAGCTTTTTGTGAATTTCCTTTTACAGTCGAAAAAGTGGGTGGTTTCAATATGGCTATGGTTACAGCCGGTGGTGTGAGCCTCGAAGAAGTGAATCCTAAAACCATGGAATCGAAACTGGCTCCTGGTCTTTATTTTGCCGGTGAAGTACTTGATATTGATGGTGATACCGGGGGATATAATCTACAGGCTGCGTTTTCGACGGGATATCTGGCAGGGAAGGGAATGAGTGAGCTGGACAAGGGTTGAGAGTTGACAGGGTGAAGAGTGATTGGGTGAGGAGCGAATGGGCGAAGAGCGACTGGGCGACTGTGCGATTGGGCGACTAAGAGACTAAGAGACTAAGAGACTAAGAGACTAAGAGACTAAGAGACTATGAGACTAAGAGACTAAGAGACTAAGAGACTAAGAGACTAAGAGACTAAGAGACTAAGGGATTCTTTAACTTATTTAATCCTCAAATTTTCAAATCCTCAAATTTTCAAATCCCCAAATCTTCAAATCCATTCCCTACATCATCTTATGCTTTTCTATCAAATCAAAGAAATTCTTTGAATAGGTATCGCTGATGGGAATCAGGATTTCACCGATTTTAATCTGTTTACGTTCGACGAATTCGATTTTATCAACAGCCACGAAAAAAGATTTATGAACACGGCAGAATCCCGGCTCGTGTAAAATCTCTTCAATTCCTTTAGCATTCATCAGGGTCATGATACGGCGGGTTTTGGTGACAATGCGCCAGTAATCGCCCATGCCTTCGACATAAAGTACCTCTGACGCATTTACTTTTTCAATCCGTGTTTCGGTTTTTACAAAGAAAAATGTATTTGTAGTCGAAGTCGTTGCCCTTTCCTGTTTTTCGGTTACTATAGTTTTTTCTTTCTGCATTTGCTCTAGTGCTTTATTAGCGCCTTTTACAAACCGTTCGAACGGAATTGGTTTTAAAAGGTAATCGAGCACATCGAGGTCGAAACCTTGTATTGCATATTGATCGTAAGCTGTGGTAAATATAACCAGTGGCTTGCTTTTAAGTGAATTAAGCAATTGTATGCCTGTAAGTTCCTCCATCTGGATATCGAGAAACATCAGGTCAACTGAGTTGTGGCGAAGGTATTCAAGCGTATCTATTGCATTGCTGAATGTGCCAACCAGGTTAAGAAAAGGAACTTTTGAGCAATAAGCCTTAATGATATCGAGGGCAAGTGGCTCATCGTCGATGGCTATACAATTGATCTTCATTTTAGTTCTGAATTATGAGTTCAATCTTAAACTTCTCCTCGCTTTTATTGATTTTAAGTTCATGTTTATCCGGATACAATAATCCTAGCCTCCTTTTAATATTTTCAAGACCAAAACCACCGGATTCTTCATTAGGTATATGGCTATTAGCTTTAGTATAGTTTTCGACAGTAAAAATAAGCTTTTCGCTTTCAAGATTCAAATTTATAATAATTCCGGGAATATGATTTTTTTCACCATGTTTAAATGCGTTTTCAACAAAAGGAATCAACAACATTGGAGCAATAGTCCGGTTTTCCATCGAGCCAATCACGTTAATCTCAACAAATCCTTTCTGGGTTATCCGCAATTGCTGCAATTCAATAAAGCTGTTAAGGTACTCAACTTCTTTGTTCACAGCAACAACATCCGTGTTAGAATCATAAAGCATATACCGCATGATACTCGAAAGTTTCATAACAGCCTCGGGAGCTTCATCCGATTTATTATATACCAGCGAGTAAATATTATTCAACGTATTAAAAAGAAAATGTGGATTTACCTGCGAACGCAACAATGCAATTTCGCTTGCCTGTCTTTCTTTAATGAGTTCATCCTTGTATTTCTGCGACTCGAACCAGTCGATGCTGAAGCGGATCAGCATGGCATAAATACTTATAATAACAGTGATTTTAAGCGTAGCCCATAACCATTCATATTGAAACTGAAGCTGGCTGGCCGGCATTTTTACCAAATATTTCCAATACGCTATTTCTATGGGTAGTCTTACCGACGACAATGCCACGGCTAACAATATTACAAAAGGGAAAACGTACCATTTTCGCCTTAGCCTGAGGAATTTCGGGATCACAAAGTAAACCGTATAGAAAACAACAATATTAAGTAAGGTCGTGATAAAAATATCCTTCAGGTAAATATAGTCCTGCAGGAGTTTTGTGTCAATCTTATTCAGATATACAGGAAAAAACGCCTGGTTCAGCATGTATATCCAGAACAGGACGTGGATTAGGATTTTATATCTGCTTTTCATTTTTTTCTTGTTATTGCCGTGATTGTAAAGACGCAATGCATTGCGTCTTTACTCACATCACGGTTTCCCATTTTTATTATAGTTTTTCTACCAGATATCCGCCCTGTTAGCCGGGGCAATATACCTTTTATCTGTAGGTTGAATATTAAATGCAGTGTAAAAAGCAGGAATATTATATACAATGGCGTTTACTCGAGCGTCAGCAGGTGAATGAACATCTTCCTTGAGGCGACGCATAGTTTCTTCTGTTCGGGTATTGGCACGCCATACCTGGGCATACGAAAGGAAAAAACGCTGATCGGCAGTAAATCCGTCAATTTTTTCATCCTTTTTCCCATTGAGAGCTTTTTGCAGACCATTGTATGCAACATTCATTCCACCGAGGTCAGCAATGTTTTCGCCCAGGGTTAGTTTGCCATCCACATGAAGTGTGTCAAGCATAACATAACTATCGTATTGATCAACAAGAACTTTGGTTTTTGCTTCAAAATTCTTCGAATCGTCTTCCAGCCACCAGTCGTGAAGGTTGCCTTCTTTATCATACTGACGTCCCTGGTCATCGAACCCATGAGTCATTTCGTGTGAAATTACCATTCCGATTGCGCCATAATTAACCGCGTCATCCGCATTCATAAAGAAGAAAGGAGGTTGAAGGATAGCTGCCGGGAAAACTATTTCATTCATGTTCGGGCTGTAATAGGCATTAATGGTTTGCGGCGTCATTCCCCATTCGCTGCGGTCTACTGTTTTGCCGATTTTTGCGATGTCACGGTTTACTGCAAACTGACGGGCGTTTTTCTTATTAGCGTAATACGAATCGGTGCCGATTGTGAGGCTGCTGTAATCAATCCATTTATCGGGGTACCCGATTTTAACATTGATTCTGGCAAGTTTTGCTTCCGCTTCTTTCTTGGTTGCTTCGGTCATCCAGGCAAGTCCCTGAATGCGTTCGCTCAATGAAACTTTCAGATTATTTACCAGTTCAGTCATTCGTTTCTTGGCTTCAGGAGGAAAGAATTTCTGTACATACAATTGTCCGACAGCTTCACCCAATGAGTTGCTGGTTTGGTCAATCATACGTTTCCAGCGTGGTTGTTGTTCTTTTGCGCCGGATAAAACAGTTCCGTAAAATGCAAAATGTTCTTTATCGAAATCCGACGAAAGTGATGATGCCGCTGAATTGATAAGATCCCAACGGAAATAGAGTTTCCAGTCAGCGACAGGAACGGTATTGATCATTTTCGCCATTCCGCTGATAAATTTAGGTTGACCAACATTAATTTCGTTGGTAGCCTGTAGTTTAATTCCGGCAAAATAAGCTTTCCAGTCCAATTCAGGAGCCATTTTCTGTAAACCGGCGAGATCTGTTTTGTTGTAATTTGCTTTAGGATCGCGCAGTTCGAGACGGGTTGATGAAATTTTAGCCAGCTGGGTTTCAATTGTCATTACCACATTTGCGTCTTTTGCAGCTTGCTCAGGTGTTGAGCCTGCCAACACAAACATTTTTGCCATATGCTTCAGGTAACTTGCGCGGATTTCTTTCGACCGTGCATCATCACCCAGGTAATAATCCCTGTCAGGAAGTCCAAGTCCACCCTGGTAAGTCATAGCGATAACCTGGTTCGAGTTTTTCTCATCCTGGCTGCTGAACAAATAAAACAACGGATAATTACCCGAAGCGTGCTGCAGAATAATCATTTCCTGCACATCGGCTTTGGTCGCAAATGCGTCAATCTGGTCAAGTTCCGCTTTCAAAGGATTGATACCATTTTTGTCGATTTTCACAGTGTCCATTCCGGAGTTATAAAAATCACGGATTTTCTGATTTACAGTTCCTTCGGAAGCATTCTTATCAGCAGATGCTTCGGCAAGGATAGTTTTTAGTTGCGTGTAGTTTTCCTCTTCCAACACTTCGAATGCGCCATAGCGACTGTATTCGTCAGGAATAGGGTTGTTTTTCAGCCAGTTGCCATTAGCGAATTTGTAAAAGTCGTCACCGGCTTTTACAGTGGTATCCATGTTAGCGGCGCTTAATGCAGGCTCGGATTTTTTGTCTTTTCCCGAATCTCCGCATCCGCTGGTTCCTATTGCAAGAGCTATAATGCCTGCAGTTGCCATAAGTGATTGTTTTAATAAAAAGTTCATACCAGTTTATTTATTTGTTTTGAATTTAGTGCATACAAAAGTGCATGTAAAAGTATAAATTGTTGTGGATGAATTATATGTTAATCGATGAGTGCTTTGGTTTGATCGGTGAAATCAGAAAGGCTGGCGCTGCAAATCAATCACTTTTGAACAAAGTTATCGTTGTAGTAATTTATGGTCCCGCTTTTTTATTCCAGAGTATATTAACTTTAACACTTAACCGAATTAGTTTTACCTTTGTTTTTCAAATTTAAATAGTGCGATATGAATCTCCTTGAACAGCTAAAACTATACACACAAGTGGTTGCCGATACCGGTGATTTTGAAAGTATAGCTCAAT
The DNA here is from genome assembly GCA_030654075.1 of Bacteroidales bacterium. Taxonomy (GTDB): domain Bacteria; phylum Bacteroidota; class Bacteroidia; order Bacteroidales; family UBA4417; genus UBA4417. The sequence continues at coordinate 35,705 of JAURYB010000035.1, forward strand.
TTAAACCTATTGACGCAACAACCAATCCATCGCTGATTTATGCGGCTTCACAGAAAAAGGAATACGCTCACCTGGTTGATGCTGCAGTAGAATATGGCAAAAAAAATGGCAGCAATTCAGCATCACAGCTTGCAGAAAGCCTGGATATGCTTGCCGTTAGTTTTGGTATGGAAATATTAAAAGTTGTACCACGACGTGTTTCCACAGAGGTGGATGCCAGGCTATCATTTGATATTGAAGGGAGCCTTACCAAAGCCCGTAAATTAATCGGTATTTACGAAGGAAACGGGATTTCCCGCGAAAAAATATTAGTTAAGCTTGCCAGCACATGGGAAGGCATCCGCGCGGCTGAGCAACTTGAAAAGGAAGGAATTCATTGTAATCTCACATTGCTTTTCAGTAAGGCCCAAGCCATTGCATGTGCCGAAGCAAAGGTTCAGCTGATCTCGCCTTTTGTTGGTCGTATTTATGATTGGCATAAAAAAGATCGCGGTGTTGATTCTATTCCTGCAATCGAGGATCCGGGTGTTCTCAGCGTGAACTACATTTATAATTATTACAAAAAGTTTGATTATAAAACTGAGGTAATGGGTGCCAGTTTCCGGAATATCGGTGAGATTATCGAACTTGCCGGCTGCGACCTGTTGACTATATCGCCGAACCTGCTTTCGGAACTTGAGAAAAATGAAGCTGAACTTCTTAGGAAACTTGATCCTGAAAAATCAAAGACAATGGATATTCAGCAAATTCATCTTGATGAGAGAACTTATCGCTGGTTGCATAATGAAGATGCAATGGCGGTTGAAAAACTTTCGGAAGGAATCAGGAAGTTTACGGAAGACCTTATCAAACTCGAGAAATTTATTGCTGCCAAACTTTAATCTTTTTTCATGTCAGACCAAATTTTAATCCTTGATGAAATTATTGACCTGCTGAAAAAGGAGGCTGAAGCCGTTCAGAATATACCTGTATCGGAAAATTATTTTAAAGCGGTGGACCTGATTTATCAGAAAGTCCATGTTGAGGGCGGCAAAGTAATTGCCAGCGGTATGGGGAAAGCCGGCCAGATTGCTGAAAATATTGCTACAACGCTTTGTTCAACAGGAACTCCCGCGGTATTTCTTCATCCCAGCGAAGCACAGCATGGCGATCTGGGCGTAATCCGTGAAAATGATATACTCATCGTCCTTTCCAATTCCGGCAAAACCCGCGAAATTCTTGAACTGGTCCAGCTAACCAACAATCTTTACGAGCAGGTTCCTTTAATTGTAATTACCGGTAACCCCGATGGTGAACTTCCTAAAATTGCTGAAGTAAGCTTATTTACAGGAAATCCAAAGGAAGTTTGTGCCCTTGGACTGACACCGACAACTTCGACCACAACTATGACAGTGATCGGCGATATCCTGGTCGTGCTTGAAATGAAGAAAATAGGTTTCACTCATGCCGATTATGCCAAAAGGCACCATGGAGGTTACCTGGGACAGAAATCAAGAAGCGAGTCTAAATAGTCCCTCTGCAGCTGTGATTTAGACTTGTTAGTATCAGCAGAATATGAGTTAAAAAGGTTAAGAATAAGGTTGAGGCTGAGAGGTTTAAGCCTCAACCTTAACCTCAACCTCAACCTTAACCTCAACCTTAACCTCAACCTTAACCTCCCCCTCAACCTTTATACTTTAACTCACCCTAAGTCACATAAGAGTTATGCGTATCCTTAAAGAAAATACAATCGGGATTTTTATCGATATCCAGGAAAAACTGTTTCCTCATATGCAGGAAATGGATCAGCTGGAACAGAATTTAATCACGCTGGCAGCCGGATTTAAAGTCCTTGAAATACCTTTTCTTGTTACAGAGCAATACCCCAAAGGATTAGGATTTACTATTCTTCCTTTGAAAATGTCAATTGGGGATTATTCTGCAATTGAAAAAATGGCATTTTCCTGTTGTGATGAGCCTCAGTTTGCAAATATCCTGAGTACTACAGGCAGGAAAAATGTTATACTTTGTGGCATTGAAACTCATGTCTGCGTTTTGCAGACCGCGCTTGATTTGCTGCAATCGGGTTATCAGCCGGTTGTGATCGAAGATTGCGTTTCGTCGCGCAAGCTTTCGGATAAGCTTACTGCGATTGAACGAATGCGGCAGGAAGGTGCTATCATTACAAGCCTCGAATCCATATTGTTTGAATTAACCCGGAACAGCGGAACTGAGACTTTTAAGGCTATCTCAAAACTGGTGAAATAAACATGATCAGAAAAATACAGGGATACCCTTTTAAAAGAAATTCTTAATCCTGATTATATGCCACGCATCTTCGCATTCGGCGAAACAGTTTATGATATCATTTTTAAAAATGCACAGCCGATTGCAGCCAAAGCTGGAGGCTCAATGCTCAATACATCTGTAAGCCTCGGAAAACTTGGCCTTGATGTGAATTTTGTTTCTGATTTGGGAAACGATTTAATTGGTGATACTATATTAGATTTCCTTATACAAAGCGGAGTTTCAACAAAGTACATTGAGCGTTACGAGAACCAAAAAACAGCCATAGCCATTGCTTTCCTGGATGAGCGAAATGATGCATCTTACACGTTTTATAAAGATTTTCCCGATAATCGTCTCACTTCACTGAAATTTGATTTCGAAGAAGATGATATTGTCCTGTTTGGAAGCTTCTTCGCGCTTACTGAAAACATCAGGCCTGTACTTTTGAAATTTCTTAATCAAGCCCGCGAGAAAGGTTGTATCATTATTTATGATCCTAATTTCCGGAAACCTCATCTTCATGAACTGGAGAAACTAAAACCTTTTATTCTCGAAAACATTGCTTTATCTGACATTATCCGAGGTTCCGACGAAGATTTCAGTCTCATTTTTGGTGCAGGTAACTCCTACGAAGCATTTAAAGTCCTGGTGGATAATGGATGCGGAAACCTGGTTTATACCGCCAACAGCAGCAATGTGATTATGATGTCGCAGTATCATACTCTTAGTTCATCAGTTCCTGTAATCGAACCAGTAAGCACAATAGGAGCAGGGGATAATTTTAATGCCGGTCTTATCTGGACTCTGGCAAAAAATGAAGTTTCTAAAAAGGATATGAATCACCTTCCGCTTCATATCATGGAAAAAATACTTGCAAACGGCATTTCCTTTTCGGCTGAAGTCTGTATGAGTTTCGATAATTATATTTCCGAAGAATTTGCTTCCCGGTTTAAATAAATATCTGTAGGTATACCACAACTACTTTATACATGCTGCCCCTTTCAATATAAAACAAACACTTATATGAGATTTTTACTTTATCGCCGTTTTCGGATAATGCTCTTTCCCGGAGAGCAAGTAATGCCTTAAATGGAGTCTCAGTAACAAATACAATGAATTACCAGGAGGGAACATTACCCGTAGTGTCAATAAACACTTCAAGAGTAACAGGAACATACCCATTGCCAAGAGGTTGGATGGTCAACTTCTGCCAATACTTATTAGTCCGCACCAAACCATGCTTTTCCGGCACAACTTTTAATAGTGGTTTAGCAAGAACAGTTCTCACACCAGTTACAGGATCATTTGAAATAAAGGCATCAAGTGCCAGGTCGTGGTTGGAAAACGGCCATGATAAACCATAAATAATGTACTATTGAATGTGTTTATTCCTTTCGAAAGCGAGTACTTTGACAGAATTGATATTTTTATCCTACCAATCAATATTTTTTTCATCACCAATTAATAAATTCACTTTTTCAAAGTTAGCCTTGAAGGTAACTTCCCCTTGGGATGCTTTAAATGTACTGTTCAATTCCTCACGGGTGCATATTTTTATCCCGTCTTTCTCTTTAGCAAAATCCCATGATTGCCCGCAAATATCATTAGGCGATACAACTATGAAAATGGTTCATGTCTGTTTTGATAAAAAGTACTACTTCATCGAAGGTTCTGGTTTATGGCTAAAATCAGATAATTAAACCAGAATGCAGCATGCCACGCTTTACTTTATCTTACCTGCAATTGGCGTTGCATGGCAATATTCTGTAAAGGCACTACGTAAAGCACATTTTTGTGTTAAATTTTCACTTGCTGATCACTACCTTATATAAAAACGAGTTTTTACCTTTTTCACCATCCAAATTAAGCCTAATTGTGTAAACACCATTTACCAAATTGGAAATACCAATGCGGAAAGTATTTACTCCTTCTGTGAGTTCACCCATTGTTTTCATAACTTTTACCCTGCCCAGCATATCCGTGATCTCCATACTCAAATTTGCGTTCTGATTAGTCAGCAATTCAATATTAAGCACGTCAGAAGCAGGATTTGGAAAAAGAGTACATTGTTTAAGAATAGATTTTGGATCTCCATTGCCGGTTGTGTTGATGGTTTTAATAGTTTGGGTGAAAAGTTCAGCGTAAGAAATTACATTTCCTGTTTCATCCGCTAATTCAGATTCATCTATTGCCATCAAATCAATTGTAAAATCACTTTTAAACTTATTAGTGGTTTTAAACTTCAGCAGGATAAGCGTATCTCCCTGTAATAAATTGAGTGATAAAAGTTCTGACCAGGCAATCCGGATAGTGCCGTCTGCTGTTGTAAAAACAGGGGTGCCTGCGGATGTTTTAACGTCCATAAATTCTAGCAAATCAGCAGGATATGGGATAACTAAAGAAATGGCATTTACCATTTGTGCCAAGCTTATTCTGATGGGCAATTCGAATTCCTGCTCAGGATTAACTTTGATTTCCCCGTAGTGCGTAATTGTAACACTTTGCGCAGGTATGCCGGAGCCATTCACATCGCCTACACACAGTCCCTGGAAATCCTGGGTTACATCGCTTCCGTTGATAACGATGGTATCTCCACCTGTAGGGTTCGCAAAAGTCCAGTCACCTCTGGTAAAAGTTGGATCAAGACCCGAAAATCTCCGTTTTACATTTATGGCATCGGTGGCATTAACAGAATTCGAAAGGTTGACATCGGCCGCCAGCATACTAACAGGTGTGGTAAGATATTCCAATCCGGCATAATGGCGCTGAATTTTTATAGCATCTGTTGCATTCACTCCGCTCCAGGGCTTATCTGTAGTCGGATTAAGGGTATAGGTGCCATTTAATGTTGGCTCGAACATAAAACTCCCGGCTAAATCAGTACGAACAGAATCCACTTTGATTCCATTCATTTTCAGAACAGCCCAAACCGAATCGAGAGGTATACCGGGTGTATTGTTATAGGTAAACATCCCTGTAATTGCTCCACCGCGGGCAAATGCGACACTGAAAGTGTCGGCAGTAGCACAACTCCATCTGCCGGCAATATCTTTAAACTGAAAGTTAATAGTGTGATCGCCGGTGGATAAAATAGGTGTTGAAATAGTAGCAGTTAACTGACTGGAATTTGATGGTGGCGATATATTGACATTACGTAAGGAGGTAATATTGCCATCGAACCAATACCGGTATACCAAAAGTTGATTAGTAAGTGTTCCGGAATTTGAGATTTTCTGAAAAAACTGGCTCTGAACACTGCTCCATGTTTTCCTGTCATCTTTAAAACGAATGTGAAACAGGTGTAATCCTTCTGAAAGGGTCGAAGCTGAAATATTTGTTACCAATTGCAAACTTGTTTGTGGCGCCAGCGTTTGTGTAACTCTTCCTGCATAATTGTTGTCGTACCAATACTCGTAGGCAACAATATTTTTGTTGGCAGTAGTTCCTGTTGCTATTTTGTGAAAGAACTGGCTCTGAACACTGCTCCACATATGCTGATCGTCTTTGAAGCGGATGTTGAACGAATGCAATCCATCGCCCAGTGCAACAGCCGAAATGCCATCTATCATATTGGCTGTACTTTGCGGAATGACTGATTGAGTCACTTTGCCAGCATAGTTATTATCATACCAGTATTCATAAGCAATAATCTTTCGGTTGGTTACGGATGAGGCAGGGATTTTAAGGAAGAACTGGCTTAATGGCTGACTGTAAATTGCGCTTTTATCCTTGAAGCGGATATGAAATGAATGCATTCCTTCATTAAGCCCAATGGTTGGAATATTGGAAACCAGTTGGAAGGTTGTTAGTGGTGTGATACCAACCGATGTACGCCCTTCAAAATTGTTATCAAACCAAAATTCATACCGGTTAATATTATTTTGCGCTTCAATGGTCAGATTTATTGAAGCCAGGGCTATGAGAATAAGATAATGTCGTTTCATGATCACGGACAGTTAATAATTCTGTGCTGCCACCTTAATATTGATATTTAATTCTCCGTTTGTGTTGGTAGTTGGCGCAATCGTTTTCGCTTGAATATGAGGATTAATTGGAACAGCACCTTCTTTATAGGGGAAAGCACTTCCATAAATACCTATTTGTTTGGCATCATTTCCAACGTATGTTGCAGGTGATTTTAAATGGTAGTTCTCTGTATAAGAAAATGAATATGCATTAAAATTCACAAAAAATGCGGCAGGATCAATGTTAATCCAATTCCCCGATCCTGTATTTGATCCATCAGGGAATAACTGCCCGCTGCTGAAGGCATTATTCTGAAAATCGTTGGTGTTGCTGTTAAGCATAACAAAATTATTGCCGTTGCAGTAACTTAAAATAAATACATTATTTTGAAAGGAATTGTTGTTAGTGTAATCGATCGGGCTGTTGTTACAATATGTGCCCAAAATAATATTGTTTTTAAAAAGTGCATTACTGAAATAGGCCATTGTTGCATTTAAGATGTTGTTAGTCACCAAAACTCCTGTTGCGTAACCCCCATATAAATGACCCCTGATATTATTTTCCCGTATAACAATATTATTGGAAGCTGTTATTCCTGATCCGTTATAAGATAAATATATAGTTGCGACACTGCATCGCGACAGGGTAAAATTGTTAACCGTTTGACTGGCAGCATCTGAACCAAAAGCTATATTACCGGTCAGATATATACCCTGGATAAACGTATTGTCTGCTCCGGTTAATAATCTGATGCTTCCGATCAGGTATGTTGTGCCGGTTGCAACGGTTGAATCGGGATAATGGCCGGCGCCAAAAATGGTTACTCTCTTGTTGATAACCCATTCACCTATAGTGTAGCCTGCACCTGGAAAATAAATTGTATCGCCCGATTGCAGATGCGCTTTACAACTGTCGAGCTCCGAAAACGCAGTTGCAAGCCCGTTATGCTGAAGTACTATACGTTTCTGGGCGAGCAGGTTACCCTGTATTGAAAAAGTTAGAATTAAAGCAAAAAAAAATATTTTTTTTGCACACGAAATTTGTTTGCCTGATAAAGAAGTTGTCGTTTTCATAACATGGTTTTTATAAATAAATTACAATCATTTGCTGCATTTAGAGTTAATGACATCTTCGTTTTGTAAGTGAGTTAGAGTGGATACGAGACTTATATAAAAAAACCGCCGGGCTGGTATTTTGTACTGCGTTAAAAATTTGGGACTTTGGACTGGCGTTAAAATCAGGAAGAAATTAAAGAAAGAAAAAACCTTGTTTTTATCATTTACGATATTGTAAATGAATTAAAGCCAGGCAATATATTAATTGTGTAAATATATGTATAAAGTGGACTTTTGGTGCCGGAAATTGTAAAATAATTTCATACCCCAGCCATCCTTAGTTCCCCAATACTCTCTGTCCTTAATAATCATCATACAATCAAATTCACGCTGGCAGGTTTTAAGCATTCCTCAGTAAAGTAGCCGGATTATCAATTAGGATGCTAGTAGTGATGGATGCAGAAGTTAATAATAAGTCCAATAAGTACAATCAACCCATGAATCATTATTATGATTTTTGAAAACAAAGAAAAAATACTATAACTTTACTGGCAAATAAATGCAAATGTTGGAAACTGAAAACCTGACCTTCCCGGCACTTTTTGCTGAAACAATCAGAAAAAATGGCGAACGTCCGGCCATGGCCCTTGTGGGTGAAAATCCTATAACCTACAATGAACTTGATTCCAAAATCAAGGCATTAATAGCTATGATGGAAAAACTTGGCCTTAACCAAGGTGACAAAATAGCCATTCTTAGTTCCAGTATTCCGAATTGGGGAGTCAGTTATTATGCCATTACTTTCATGGGCGCGATAGTAGTGCCTTTATTGCCTGATTTTCACTCATCGGAAATAGCAAATATACTTGAACACTCCGAAACCAAAGCAATCTTTATATCAGATGGGTTACGATCAAAAATCACTGATATCGCGAGTGAAAAAATGCCATTGAGGATCAGGATTGAAGATTTTACCCTCTTCGACGACGATAAAGAAACTGCTAAAATTATCCCGGATGCCAAACCAATCAGGCAATACTCTGTTTCCTCCGGCGATCTGGCAGCTATAATATATACTTCAGGAACAACGGGAAAATCAAAAGGTGTTATGCTCACGCATAAAAACATTTCTTTCACCGCTTTGATGAGTAACCGGGTTCAGGAAATAAATGAAACGGATAAGTTTCTTTCTGTACTTCCTCTTTCGCATACATATGAAAATACCATTGGTTTAATTTTCCCCATGACCCGGGGCGCCTGTATCTATTATCTTGGTAAAGTGCCAACACCGTCTATTCTTCTTCCTGCTCTTAAGGTGATTAAACCAACCATCATGCTTACGGTTCCTTTGATCATTGAAAAAGTATTCCGCAACCAGATAAAACCAAAATTCACCGGAAATATTCTACTCCGGCTCGCAATACATATTCCTTTTATCCGTAAGAAAATTAATGTACTCGCAGGAAAGAAACTAATGGAGACTTTCGGAGGAGAACTTCATTTCTTCGGTATAGGCGGAGCTAAGCTCAATAAAACGGTCGAGAAATTTTTAATTGAGGCTAAATTCCCTTACGCTATCGGATACGGTTTAACTGAATCGTCACCCTTACTTGCCGGTTCCAATCCCTTGAATTTCAGGTTACAGTCTACCGGGCCGGCTATTGAAGGAATTGAACTTATAATTCATAATCCGGATAAAATAACCGGTGAAGGCGAGATATGGGCAAAAGGTCCAAATGTGATGCTGGGATATTATAAGGAGCCCGGATTAACTCAAGAGATACTCACTCCTGATGGCTGGCTTAAAACCGGAGATCTGGGCGTTTTTGACGCAGATGGGTACCTCTTTATCAAAGGACGGATCAGGAATATGATAGTGCGTGCAGGCGGTGAAAATATATTCCCGGAAGAAATTGAATCAGTTATAAATAATTTCCGGCATGTTGCTGATTCTCTTGTATTCGATCAGAAAGGAAAACTGGTAGCCCTGGTCCATTTCAACCGTGAGGAAATCCAAGTACAGCACCGTCATCTCAAGGAAGAGAACATAGATTATATTGAGCATGAGATCGAAAAACTCCGCATTGAACTTCAAACCTATGTGAACCACCGGGTAAATAAATTTTCACAGATACAGGAAGTCATTGTGATGCCCCAGCCATTTGAAAAAACTGCCACCCAGAAAATAAAAAGATATCTTTATTCCTGATCGGGATAAACAATTTCAATTATTCTTATTTGACCTTTGCTGACCTGGTGATTTTTTTTAAAAATATGCAAGTGTATAGAAATCGGTTCATATATTTGCTTTTACTGGTCATTACTATAGGTTCAGGCTTAGCATCGCGCCATTTTTCCGGGTTTTTCCCCCATTGGGTACAATTATATCTGGGCGATGCGTTATGGGCATTGATGGTTTTTCTGCTTTTTGGTATCGTTTTTCAAAGAAAAAGTACGCTGTGGGTTGCCATTGCTGCAATAGCATTTTCGTTCAGTATCGAAATAAGCCAGTTATACCATGCACTCTGGATTGATGCTATCCGATCAAATATTTTAGGCGGATTGATACTTGGTTTCGGTTTTCTCTGTAGCGATTTGGTTTGTTACACTGTAGGAGTTGGATTTGGATTTGTCATGGAAAAGGTATTTTTTAGAACGTAGTATATTTTATCTGGATTAAATAAAATGTAACTAAGCAGTTCAATTAAAACTCTGTCAAACAACTGTATGCCACAGATTTCGCAGATTTCACAGACAAATATTGATTTCCATTTTCGAATTTCATTAAAAAAACTGCTGAAAGCAGTTTGAAATCTGTGTAATCTGTGGCTAAAATAGCTTTAAAGCAGACTGATTAATTACAATATAATTTATTGCTTATCAGTCAGGCGTGCCTGCTACAAACAGCGATCAAACGAAGTCGTAAGGTAAATCGTCACTTTTCATAACTAGTCCCGATTTTAAGAAGCCTCAGTCAATATAGGCCGTTTTTGATTTTTTTTACCTGGGTATTCAAAAACATAGTACCACTACGTTATATAAAATTAAAGAATACATTTGTAACTATAAATTTAAGTTTCATGTCAGAGTTATTGGCCTCGTACGAAAGAATTCTTCTTGAGAAGCTTAAGAACGATGACCAGTCAGCATTTTCTGTTATTTTCACCAGGTATTATCAAGACCTGGTGCACTTTTCATATGGATTTACAAGGGATTCAGATGCTTCGGAGGAAATTGTGCAGGAAGTATTCTTAAAACTCTGGGAGAATCGCAACTCACTGGTAATTTACAATTCACTTAAGTCATTTTTATTAAAAACAGTTCAAAACCGCAGTATTGATAGTTTGCGTCATGTGAATATCACGAATAAATATGCTTCAAAAGTTCTGGAACATCCGTTCCTTTCGGAAAATGATACCGAAAATTACATATTGCATTCTGAATTACAGGCAAATTTTAACCATGCAATGGAAAAAATACCTTTTGAATATGCTGAAGCATACAGGATGAGCCGCATTGAAACCATGAACTATCAGGAGATTGCACAAAAACTCAATGTATCTGTCCGGACAGTTGAAGTACGGATATCTAAAGCATTGCATATTTTGAGGGAAGAGCTGAAAGATTTCCTTGTATTGATTTTAATGATATTTCAATTCTTCCATTAAGCATTTTTATTTGCCTGATAGTACCACTTAAGCAGCCCTATTTGCAGCATTGAGAAAAAAAATATTTTTTTTTGATGTGGATTGTAAATTTTAAAACGTCGTTATGATGATTGAGAAAAATATGGATAAAAATAATTCAGGTTTGGTTGATAATTTAATTGCAAATTATCTGGACGGTAATCCTTCAGAGGATGAAATCCTTATGCTGGAATCATGGATTCGTGAATCGGATGAAAATCAAAAGTATTTCAGACAGTTTAAAAATATTTGGGAAGGTTCTGTTGAATTGCCAATTTCGACCGATAAAGCTTTAGCGAAAGTTTTAAGACAAATAAATACCAGTGAGAACGGATTAACATTCTGGCAGTTATTTCAAAGAGTTGCTGCCATATTATTTATTCCTTTAGTTATTTCCATGCTTTGGATGGGTTTCGGCAAGCATTCAAATACTGATTATTCCTCACTTACATACAATAAAGTAGTAGCCGCGTTTGGCACTTTCTCACAAATCGAATTGCCTGACGGATCAAAAGTCTGGCTGAATTCCGGCAGCAGTTTACGGTATCCTGATAAATTTAGTACTGATAACCGGACTGTATATCTCATAGGTGAAGCTTACTTCGAGGTTCATTCCGATAAAACCATGCCTTTCTTTGTTACTACTCCATATTTTACAGTAAAAGCCACCGGTACCAGGTTTAATGTCAGGGCAGAGAAAGATTTCCGTACTCCTTCAGTTACCCTGGTCGAAGGAAAAGTTTCTGTGCAAAAGACGAATTCGGGTAAAGCAAATGGCCTGATCACTTTTCTTCAGCCCAATCAGCATATGACATACGATACGTTAAGTGGTAAATTTAATATTCAAACCGAAGATACCTACAAGCATTTTGCATGGATAAATGGCAAACTTGTTTTCCGAAATGACAATATCAGTGAAGTTGCCAGACGAATCAGCCTTCAATATAATGTGGATATAGAAATTAAAGGAGACGAGATTAAAAAATACCGCTACAGGGCAACATTTGCGAATGAACCTATTGATGAATTATTTAGGCTCCTGAAAATTTCTTCCCCTATCGATTATAGTGAGGTTAAAGCAAAAGCACTGCCTGATGGAACTTTCTCCAGAAGGAAATTTATCATATTCTCTACTGAAAATTGATTCCGGATTGATTTTTAAAAGTCTGATGCCATGTCCATAAATTAAGAAAGATAATCAGCAGGAAGTTCACTGTAAAGTAATTTCATGTATGTTTTATCAAATCAGGTTTAATTAGAAAAGCGTTTGTACATTTAAAATTAAGTAAGTAATTAATTATTAGCAATGTTATCTAACCAGATAATTTCAGTAATTTAAAAATAGCAGTTAACATTTTCATCCTTAAACTAACCAAAATATGAGATTACTTTTATTAACAGGCCTGTTCTTTATTATCCTTTCAGTGCCTGGCCGACTGTATGCACAGTCAACTAAAGTAACGTTAAACCTTGTTAATGTTCCTTTGAATGATGTGCTCAATGAGATTGAAAAAAAGAGTGACTATACTTTCCTGGTTAACCAGGAAGTAGTGGATGTTACACGAAAAGTAGATGCCGTTTTTACGGACGCATCTATTAAGGATATCCTGAACCAGCTTTTTAAAGGCAAGAAGGTCAACTTTGTTACCAGCGACCATCAGATCATTATATCTCCTGCGAAAACTAAAAACGAGAGTTTTCAGCCAAAAAAAGTAACCGGAAAAGTAACTGATGAAGTAACCGGTGAAACGTTGATTGGGGTAACGGTACAGATAAAGGGTACAACCATAGGAACAACTACATCCGTTGATGGAAGTTATTCACTCGACGTGCAGTTGCCGGATGCGATACTGGTTTATTCCTATTTAGGCTACGAACCCAAAGAAATCCCTGTTAAGGATGCAGTGATACTAAATGTTGCAATGCATCAGATTGCGACTCAACTCGAAAGTGTGGTTGTAACGGCTTTGGGTATTAAGCGTGAGGAAAAAGCCCTGGGTTATGCTGTTCAGAAAGTGGATGGTAAAAACTTACAGACCGTAAGACCAGTTGACGTTGGAACTTCACTCACCGGAAAAGTAGCCGGTTTGTCAGTTTTGAACAGTACTGAATTTGGGGCAGCTCCTGATATTACTTTACGTGGTGAAACGCCTCTTTTGGTAATTGATGGTGTACCCTATGGCAATATGACATTAAGGGATATTCCTTCTGACGATATTGAGAATCTCAGTATTCTTAAAGGTGCTACTGCCTCAGCGCTGTATGGTTCCCGTGGGGGCGGTGGTGCAATTATGGTTACTACCAAAAAAGGAAGTGCTAATAAAGGTTTAACCGTAACAATTAATAGCAGTACCATGTTTGCAGCCGGTTACCTGGCTATTCCCGAATCACAGTCGACATACGGACGTGCCGTAAATTCAAAGACCGTTAATGGTGTTACCACTCTTACCGCTGTTACAAATGGCGATGGAGCCTGGGGGCCTCCTCTGGAAGGACAGGAAGTGGTTCAATGGGATCCTATAACGAAAACAATGAAAGCCATGCCCTATCTTCCTGTTGGAAAGGATAATTTTAATAATTTCCTGGAACCGGGCTATATCCTCAACAATAATATTAACATAGTACAACAAGGAGAATTCGGAAGTTTTCGTGCTTCGGCAACCTGGGTAAAAAACAAAGGACAATATCCAAATTCAATGTTCGATAAATTTACTTACAGCATTGGCGGGGATATGAAATTGAAGAAATTTACCTTATCATCCAGCATAGCCTATAATAAGCAATCCTCACCCAATCTCGGCTTTAGCGGTTATGTAGGATATGACCCAATGTATTCTATGTTAATCTGGTCGTCACCGGATTGGAATATGCTTGACTATAAGGATTATTGGATAGTACCGGATGTATCGCAAAGCAACAGTTATACAGATACCAACAACAATCCCTGGTTCGACAGGAACGAAAGAATTCACAGCTTAAATAAAGATATTTTTAATGGCACACTTTCATTGAGTTATGATCTGACTTCATGGCTAAAAGCAACTTTGCGTTCAGGATTTGATACCTATAGTAACCGCCAGGTGATACGAATTGCGGAAAGTTCATTAACAAGTGCCGGTTCTGCAACTGTGCTCGACTTCGGGGACCAGGTTTGGGGGGAAAGCAGGTTAGGATCATACAACCTGGGACTTGCCAGAGGATATAGTTTCAATAACGATTTTTTACTTTCCGGTAATCATACTATTGATAAATTCACCATCGATGGCTTTGTTGGCGGAACAATTAATACTCACCAGGATGAAGGTACTGATTCAAGAACCCAGGGAGGGCTTTCTATACCGGGATTTTACTCCCTGGAAGCTTCGGTACTACCCGCATATGTATCTTCAAGTATCTACAAGGAACAGGTGAACAGTTTATACGGCCGGTTAGCATTTTCCTGGAACAGGATGGCGTATGTGGATGGTACATTGCGTAACGACTGGAGTTCCACTTTATCGGAATCTACCCGTTCTTACCTGTATCCTTCTGTATCAGGAAGCTTTGTAGTTTCGGAATTATTGCCCAAAATGAAATGGCTTTCGTTATGGAAATTCCGCGGTTCATGGACGGTAACGAAAAAACCTGCAAGCATTTATGAAATTAACAAGGTATTTTCACTTACCAACCCAGCCTGGGGAACTTTAAGTTCTGCGGCTGTACCTACTACAATTCGCGGTACCGATTTATTCCCTGCAGCTACAGCCACCTGGGAGGTTGGTACAGCAGCTAATCTGTATAAGAACAGAGCTTCTATAGATATTGCGTATTACCAGACCAGAATGTACGATTTCATTATACTGGCGGACATAACTCCGGCTTCAGGTTATTATAATAATCTAATCAACTCCGGCGAGGAGCATACCCGAAAAGGTATTGAAATTACCGCAAACGGAACTCCTATACAGTCGGGTAACTGGCAATGGGATATTTCATTAAACTGGTCGAAATACGCCACATACTACACAAAATTAGATCCGATATTCTACGAAGATTTTCCATGGGTTAAGGTAGGCGAAAGGGTTGACTATTTTACCCTTTATGATTTTCAGCGTGATCCGGAAGGCAATCTGATTAACCAGAACGGACTACCTCTCTTTAATCCAAAAGCCTCTAAATACGGAAACTCTGATCCCGATTGGATATGGGGCGCAAATACCACTGTAAAATACAAAAGCTGGAGTTTTACTGTTTCCGTTGATGGCCGGGTAGGAGGTTTAGCTCAAACCACTACCGAAATGTATATGTGGCGCGCAGGCTCACATCCTAATTCAGTAACTCCTGAACGATACCTTGATGCAACTAATCCCGGATCAAAAAACTATACCGGCCCGGGTGTGAAAGTACTATCGGGTGAAGCTATCTATGATACGTATGGTAACATTACCAGTGATACACGTGTATATGCCGCAAACGATGTGGCTGTTACGTATGAATCGTATATCAATGATGTTCACAGCGGTACCGCCTGGGGTGGATCACCATCGCCACTCGAAGCCTATACTACTACTTTTGTCAAAGTGCGGGAGATGTCTCTAACTTACGATTTATCCAAAAGCCTGTGTGCTAAATTTAAATCAAAAGGGGTTTCCGCGTCGGCAGTTGGTCAGAATATGTTTTTGTGGGCAAAACAATTTAAGTACTCCGACCCTGACGGAGGGTATGAGAACTTCAGCGATCCATCAATTCGTTACATTGGTTTTAACCTGAAATTCATTTTCTAAATAAGATTACGATTGAAAAACTTTTGCTCTTCTGAACATTAAATAATAGTAAGCAAAAGGATTTTTAAACTAAAACGTATCACATAAAAAAAGACATATGAAATAGCCATGATTGAGAAATCACCTAATGAAATAAATATTTTATGGAATCATGGCGTATTCCATCTTACCAAAATAAAAATTAAAAAATAATAAGATGAAAAATATAAATAAATATATAGGATTA
The DNA here is from genome assembly GCA_030654075.1 of Bacteroidales bacterium. Classification (GTDB taxonomy): domain Bacteria; phylum Bacteroidota; class Bacteroidia; order Bacteroidales; family UBA4417; genus UBA4417. The sequence goes on from JAURYB010000035.1 coordinate 51,669, forward strand.
GTTGGGGTACTCATCTTAATCTTCCTTGTTAGTTGCAGCAAATTTGAGGAAATCAATACGAATCCGGATACTACCACCAAGGTGCCCGCTTCCATGGAATGCACAAATATAGTATTGGGCATGCTTGGGTATGGCGGACAGGCTATGGGTTTCATTTCAGCAAATGCTTTGCCCAAATATGTGGGCTTCACCCTCCTGGGGAAAAATAGTTCGCAGTATAACAATACCGGAAGCGGTGGTTTTGGAGCGATGACCGTTTTGCCAAACATTGAAGCGATGTTGGAAGCTGCCAAGGGTAGTACAATGGAAGATTCATACACAGGTATTGCCCATTTTGCCAAAGCCTACCACTTCTACAATATGACAATGTGGATGGGGGATATTCCTTACGCTGAAGCAGGAAAAGGCGCTGATGGTCTTTACAGGCCAAAATACGATACACAGGAAGAAGTTTTTATCGCCATACTGAACGAGCTCAAAGCAGCTGACTCATCCTTTGCAATAGGTGTTAAATTTGATGGTGATCCCACACCGTATGCCGGCGACCCGCTGAAATGGAGAAAAGCCGTTAATGCTTTTAGCTTAAAAGTACTGATGAGTTTAAGTAAGAAGGAGGATCTGGCATCTTTAGGGGTTAAAACCCGTTTTGCTGAAATTGTAACAGCCGGTAATTTGTTGGAAAAAACAACAGGTTACTGGGGACTTGCATATTCAACCCAAAATAAGCACCCCTTGAGTGCATCCGTTATGTTTGCACCTAAAACTATAGTTAGCAAACTCCTTATGGACAATTTAAAAATAGTAAATGACCGGCGCTTGTTTTATTTCTGCGAACCTGCCCTTGCACTCATTGCAGCCGGAAAAGTACAATCCGATACGGCAGCCTATAATGGCGTTGATGTTGCTATGGATTACGATGCGATGAATGTTGATTACAAAGCCGGTAAATTCTCGCAAATTAACAAACGTTACGAAAAAGAAGCCGCCTGCGAACCCCGAATGATGATGACTTTCGCTGAACAGCAATTAATTCTCGCTGAGGCAACTATCAGAGGCTGGATTACAGGATCGACGCAAACGTATTATGAAGATGGGGTTAAGGCAGCTCTCGCGCAATTAATGACAACCAAATCAACTTACGCGCATACTGTCCCCATTGATCAAACGTATATTGACGGATATTTTACCGGCGAGGCCGCATTTAAAGCAACTCCGGATGAACAATTGAAACAAATATGGATGCAGGAATATATCCTCAGATACATGCAGGACGCGGATTTTAGTTATTTTGAATACAGAAGAAATACGTATCCTGTTTTCCCCATCAACCCTGCATCAAGTATGAACGAAAACAATACAAGCGCTATTCCTATGCGTTGTTTGTATCCTGGTTCAGAAACCAGTTACAACCGTGAAAACCTTATTATTGCTTTAGACCGGCAGTATGATGGGTATGATGAAATAAATAAGATTATGTGGTTGCTAAAATAACATGCTTTTAATGAAAAAAAAATTCAGTTTTATCTAATACTAACCCTTAAATTTTTTAACCTAAAAACCAATTAACATTATGAAAAAAACTTTACTAAGTTTAGTCGCAATCCTGGCTTTCGTCGGATTTGCAAATGCGCAGGTGCCTGCAAGAGCCGGCTGGTGGAAATTTGATGATATCTCTGATTTGCAGAAAGCTGAAGTTGGAGAAGCTTTAATAGCAACAGGTAATATTACGTCGGTTGACGGACCTTCAGTTGGTAATTTGGCTGTAGAAGTTCCTCTTCATAGCTATTATGCCATGAACCATGGGATAGCCCCCAATGGAGGTGGAACTCTTGTAAATGAATATAGTATCATGTGGGATTTTACTATTCCTGCTACAGAAACATGGTATTCTTTTTTGGAAACGGATGCAATTACTTCCGATGATGCAGATTTGTTTATCGCTGCTTCTGCGAATTCAGGTATCGCCCGGGTACCGAATTCAATTGGAACAGGCAGCCTTTTATATACTGCAAATACTGTTGCTGCTGATAATTGGTATCGAATGCTGCTCACCATGAAAAACGGTGAATTCGCAAAACTCTATATAAATGGTGAATTGTGGCCGGTGAGCGCTGATTTGCAGGGATACCTTGTGCAGGATGTTGACGTACGTTATGGCCTGGCTCCAACTATCTATATTTTTCAGGATGGCGATGGCGATGACGGCACATTGAAATGCTCCGAAATCAGTATATGGGATGTAGCCTTAACCGCTGACGAAGCGTTAGCTTTAGGCGATGTAAATACGGTTCAGACAGCCATAAAAGATAACAAAGCAGCTAACACATCTGATCTGATGCCTAACTATCCAAATCCTGTTGCTCACAATACAATTTTCCCTTACCAGGTTCAGAAATCAGGAAATGTTAGCTTCCGTGTACTCGACCAGACAGGAAAAGTAATTGACGTTGTAAATGCAGGTGTTAAAGCCCCTGGAACATACAATCTGAACTACAATGCCGACAAATTGTCAAAAGGGATTTACTCAGTACAGATGGTGGCTAATAACCGGACAAGTGTACGCAAAATGGTAGTTATACGATAATAAACATTGGGGTTTGTGTCGTTAGTGGGTACCTCAATTTCTGAGGTACCCTTTTTTTAAACCAATATTTTTCAGACATCTTTCGAAAGTTGCATTTTTTTTTGATTGTTTGTCAATACTTATTACAGAAATAAAAGTCCGATGAGAATTAAAAAGTATTCTTCAGTCATTTTATTGTTACTTCTGATATTTAACCAGTTGCAGGCGGAAATTCCCCAACGATCCGGCTGGTGGAAGTTTGATAATGCTGCAAATCTGCAAAAAGCAGAAGATGGGTATGGGGTTGATCTCACTCTTGTCGGAACACAATCTGCCGCTGCCGGACCGGAAGCCGGGAATGGATCTGTTCTGATCGGGAAAGGCAGTTATTACAAAATGCAACATCAGATTCCCGCAAATGGTGGCGGGTCATTTGTAAATGAATACACGCTGCAATATGACTTTAAAGTCCCTGCAATCGGAGTTTGGCACTCCTTTTTTCAAACCGATATGAGCAATAGCAACGATGGCGATTTTTTTATAAATACATCAGGGAATATCGGGGTTGCCGCTGTAGGATACAGCACTTTTAAGATCAGTCCGAACGAATGGTATCGTATGGTCATTTCTGTTAAAAACGGGGAGCATTTTATTTGTTATCTGGATGGAATACCTTTGATTTCAGGGAATATACAGGATGTTGATGGACGGTTTTCATTGGAAAGCCTGTTACTGATTTTTGCTGACGAAGATGGGGAAGATGCCGATATCTATTGTTCCGAACTCGCAATCTGGAGCCAGGCTCTCACTGCAGGGCAGGTATCTGAATTAGGTGGATTTGGCCATGAGGCGGCCTCTTTTCTGATGACCAGGATTCCCTATCTGCAAGCTCAGGGTACAAATACCATGACCGTGTGCTGGCATGATGTGGCTGAAAACGGTACTAAAGTTAAATATGGTATTGACTCAACTTCTTTAAATATGGAAACAGCAGGAACCAGCGAAATGATCAGCGACCCTTATCGCTGGCATTCCGTAAAGCTGACAGGTCTGCAACCCAATACGCGCTATTTTTACAAAGGATTCAGCGGTACAGGCGAATCTGGAATGTTTGCGTTTAAAACCCAGCCGGATCAGACTTATACAGGGAAAATGCGGTTTGTGATTCTGGGTGATACTCATGCATCCGATACTACGATGGCGGGCGAAGTACTCCGTGCCTCCAGGAATAAAATTACTGAACTCTATGGTGCCAATATCGAAAATCATGTCAACGGGATATTCCATTCCGGCGATATTGTAGTAAGTGGTAGTACACCCGGGCAGTATACCAAACAGTATTTTAAGCCTTTATCGGCATTATCATCTAATATTCCAACCATGGTAGTTGCTGGTAATCACGAGTTGGAAAGTCCTTATTTTTATCAATATCTGAAACTTGACGATCAATCGGCATTTCCTCTGAACCCGGCATTAAATGAAAAAATGTGGCAGTTGCAGGTAGGAAATTCACTATTTATTGGATTAAACACAAATATCATTGATACATATGGAGAAACAGAAGCAAATTGGCTGGATGCCAGGTTAAATACAGCAGAACAGGACGCAGGTATTGATTTCGTTTTCGTTTTCTTTCATCATCCTCCTTTTTCGGAACTGTGGATTGTAGGAGGAACTGATTATGTAAAGAACAGGCTTTTGCCGGTAATGGAAAAGTATACCAAAGTTCAGGAGATTCATTACGGACACACGCATGGTTTCGAAAGAGGAACTATTACTTCAGACACGCCTGGTGGGGATTTCAGAATGATATGTGGAGGTGGCGGAGGTGGTCCATTGGATCCATGGGTTGAGGGTGAAAATCAGGATTTTAATGACGTTCAGATTTGTATCAGTAATTATTTCTACCAGATTCTGGAAATTGATATGGCAAATCACTCCTTCCGGAATTCAGTATACAGTTTGGGAACTCCTGCCGATCCTAAAAACAATGAACTTCTTGATGTATGGCACAAGTCGAAGAACCAGCCCGGTCCCGAAACCCCGGTTATAGAAAATTTTGAGCTTTCGGATTCATATATTTCGTTTAATACCTCTCAGTTCATCGGAGCAGATTCTCTTATGTCAGTACAATACCAGGTGATTGATAGCTCTGGTGCAACCAGCATACTTGCCGACTCCATCCGGCATAGAGAAAATATATACGGCATTGATCAATACGCAACACCTGTCGATCTGAATAAGAATATTAATCTTTACCAAAGTAAAATCAGCACATCTCAACTTTCAAATGAACGAGAATATTTTTTCCGTGTGCGATACCGCGATCAAAATCTGAAGTGGAGCAATTGGTCGGATTTAACACGGTTTACAACTCTTGGGACTGGAGAAAATCAGGGCATTAAAACCGGGTATATTCTAAATCAAAATTATCCGAATCCATTCCGGAATAGTACATCCATTATATACAATATTCCGCAACGGAGTGATATTATTTTTCGCATTTATGATGCAAATTACAGGCAAGTTGCTACAATAAACGAAGGCTTTAAAGATAAAGGAACACATCACTTAAACTACAATGCCGCAAACCTAAGTGGGGGTGTTTATTTCTATGAAATGAGTACAGAAAATCAATGCATTACAAAAAAAATGGTTAAATCACAAACGGGAAAATAAAATTATCATTTTCCTTTAATCCGCTTAAGCAAATTATCAGAATCATACGGACGCTTATAAAACAAAGAGCTATGACAGAAGAAGTAACAAAACAGAACCGGATTGCTTCTATCGACGCTTTGAGAGGCTTTGATATGTTATTTATTATCTTTTTCGACCATTTTTTTAACGCGATCAATGTTGGAGTAGGTTCACCTTTTACAAAGGCTGTCGCAAAACAGTTTGATCATCCCGAATGGTTTGGCTCATCGCTGTATGATATAGTAATGCCTTTATTCCTGTTTATTGTAGGAGCCGCCATTCCATTTGCGCTGTCAAAACGAAAACAGCAAGACTCAAGGTTGTCAACTATTTATATTAAGATAATACGACGTTTCGTAATTCTCTTTATTCTGGGATGGATTGTACAAGGTCATTTACTGGAATGGAATATCGGAACGTTTAGTATTTTTAGTAATACATTACAAGCCATTGCAGTTGGATACTTGTTTTCAAGTATAGCATATATTCATTTCAAAAGAAATGTAAGGATACTGATATTTGCTTCCTGTTTAATCATTTATACTTTACTACTTACAATCCCTTATGTTCCAGGGGTTGGACGAGGTATACTTTTACCTGCTAAAAGCTTCGCATGGTATGTTGATCAGCTGGTATTCGGGAAATTTCAGGACGGAACTCAATATACCTGGCTGCTCAGTGGATTCGGTTTTATTGCTACCACTCTGTCTGGCGTTTTTGCCGGCGAACTTATAAAATCAGATCTGCCCCGGAAAAAAGTGGCATTCTATTTATTTATAATAGGAGTAGCAGGAGTTCTGGCTGGTATGTTGCTGGGAATATGGCATCCTATAATTAAGAAGCTTTGGACAAGCTCATTTGTCCTGGCATCTTCAGGTGTTTGTTTTATTTTATTATCATTATTCTATTGGATTATTGATGTTAAAGGAAACGTTAAGTGGGCGTTTCCCTTAAAAGTAATTGGGATGAATGCTATTGTTGCCTATGTACTTTCGCATGTGTTCAATTTTCACCTGATTGCCGAAATGGTGTTGTATGGATTAAAACAATTTGTCGGAGATTTCAACTATTTAGTTCTAACTATAGGCGGGTTTGGCATACTCTATCTGATACTTTGGTATATGTACAAAAATAAAACATTCATAAAAGTCTGATAATAAATTCGCTGATTTGGTTAAAGCCCATGGCCCGGATTCTGGATCATAAAAAAAAGGAGGAGTAAAATCAATACGAAACACAACAGGCATAAGGAAGTGTCGATCCGTGTATTCATTAAATGGCATACTCTGCAATTACCTGAAAGGCAGGGAACAAGGCATATGCATTTATGGAAGCAAGAACTATTTCTGTAATTATGTCAGGAATATTGAAATCATCTATGTAAATTTGCATTACAACGTCAATTATGAAATCCGGAATTATATCAAGTTTTCTTCTTTTTGTATTAACTGCCTACATCGTTATCCCGGTAGTTCCGATTTTTGACTATTTGCTTCATAAGGACTATATCGCGAAGAACCTTTGTGTAAACAGGAATAAACCCAAAAGCTGCTGCAAAGGGAAATGCTACATGGTGAAACAACTCAAAAAGACCCGTGCAAATACAGAAGGTGAATCTAAAAATACAGAAAAAAAAATTCAATTAAAAGATACAGATCAGTTCCTGGCTATTAAAACCAGCCAGCCAATACCTCAAAAAAACGATTTTAACTATTTGATATTCAATTTTTCCAGTTTGCATTTATTGGCGGTTAATGCCATTTTTGTGCCTCCGAAAACTTCCACACAACCACTGGTCTAAGCACTTTTCAATTATTTCGGGTTTCTGTGTAAAAGGCATCTGTACAAATCTGAAAACATGATTAATGTTTATCCATTTTCCCCATGGAATATATGTTGCAATTTGGAATTTAATGATATTAATTCTTCATGGGCAACGGTAATTCTACATGGAAGGGAGTGGACAGATTTTTATTTATGAAGAAAATTAACATGCGTTGTCTCAATGAGGACAGACTAAGATAAGTTTCACGAACCTGAACTGGTTGGTGCGAAAGCATATATCATTCATTAAAATTAAATTACTATCGAATGAAAAAGAAAATATACCTGTTTATTAGCTGTTTCCTGTTGCTTGTGGCAGGAATCAGGGCACAGCATCTGAGTGATACAATAGTACTTGAAGGTGTTGAAATAACTGATACTCTTATAAAACGAATCCCTTTTGTTTCATCTCAGGTGTCAAAAGAACTGATGCAATCGGTTCAAACCCGTGATGTGGGAGATTACCTGCGAAGTATTCCAAATGTTGCAGGTATACGGAAAGGCGGCGGGGCCATTGACCCTGTTGTTCGCGGTTTTAAATTCAGCCAGCTTAACGTGGTGATGGATGGCGGTATGAAGATTGAAAACGGCTGCCCGAACCGAATGGACCCGGTTTCGGCACATGTGGAAGTAGAAGAGCTTTCTCAGATTAATGTGGTAAAAGGCCCTTTCCTGTTGAATTATGGCCCTGCTTTAGGCGGAGTGATAAACTTACAAACGGAAGATCCGCACCCGTATGCGAAATTTGAGATTCATGGAAATGCTATGTTCGGTTACGAAACCAATTGGGATGGGGCCAAGGAATATTTCTCGCTGTATGGAGGAAACAGCAAAGTGTATTTCCGCGCATCGGGCGGATACCGTAAGTATGGCAACTATAGCAGCGGAAAGGCTGATGGTGAAACAACGACCTATAATACATCATTTACAAAGTATAATTATGGGGTAAAAGCAGGATGGACAATCAACGCTAAACAGAGTATCCTGGCTGCGTACAGTGAGTCGCATGGCCGGGATGTGCTGTTTCCGGCACTCACCATGGATGAAAAAAGTGATGATACCCGCATGATGTCTTTGGATTACTCGGCTAAGAATATTACGGAGGTAATAAAAACACTGGATGTTAAAGTTTACCGGACCAATGTTAACCACCTGATGGATAACAGCAAGCGCGAAACCTGGCAGGCTAAACAAATGGTTGCAGATGTAGACGCAATAAATACAGGTGGAAAGGCGATATTGGGAATGAAAGTAAAGAATCATAATTTGTCAGCGGGCTTGGATTTTGAAAATATTTACAAGGATGGTGTACGAACTATGACTATGCTGATGATGGGAACTACTTCGACAAAAAGATTCAATCTTTGGAATAAGGCTTTAATTCAGAATGCGGGCTTGTTCGCCGGTTATAATGCGGCTTATGGAAAATATACTGTTGAAGCTGCAGTGCGCCTTGACCTAAATAAAGCTGATTCGGAAGATACCCTGATACTGATCAAAAACGGTATCGAATATTTTAACAATCCGGCTTCGCAGTTTATCAATTTTAGCGGCAATATGGGGTTAACCCGAGAAATCACTGAAAAGCTTTCGGTATCATTAGCAGTTGCCCGCGGTACTCGAAGCCCTAATATGCTGGAACGTTACATTAAGCTTCTCAGCGTTGGGTATGATAGTTACGACTACCTGGGCAATCCGCAATTAAAGCCGGAAACAAACAACGAGGTTGATCTGACACTAAAATACTCTGATGAAAAACTAGGAAGTATGTATGTAAATGGTTTTTATTCGTATGTGAAGGATTACATTTCAGCTATAATGCTTCCTTCATCGGTTATTATGCCTGCAACAATTGGAGCACCAGGGGTAAAGCAATTTGTAAATGTTGATAATGCGACTTTTACGGGTTTCGAGCTGGGATACACTTCACCGCAGGCTTATAAACTCGGGGTTAATGTGATAGCAGCAATTACCTATGGCAGGATTCCTGAGGTAACCAAATATATTATTACAGCCGGCCAGGTTACGGGCGATATAATAATAAAAAACGATGCTTTGCCTGAAATACCTCCATTCGAAACAACTCTTAGTGTAAATTACCGTTTTTTACATGGAAAACTTGTCCCAAAATTTTCGTACAGATTGGTAGCAGCCCAGAATCATGTTTCAGAAGCATTCTATGAACCTGAAACTCCAGGGTTCTCCATTCTTAATTTTTCGGTCGCTTACAAAATGAATAAGAATATCGATATTAATGCCGGGGTAAACAATATCTTTGATGTTTCGTATTACGAACATCTGAACCGGAAAATTATTGGCTCAACTGAAAAATTGTATGAACCGGGCAGAGTGTTTTTTGTAAATCTTAATCTTTCAATCTAATGAATATGAAATATGCCCTGTTTGTTTCAATAATCCTGGGAGCTTTATTGTTCCTGGATATATCCTGCAAAAACGATACTCCTGAAGCCGGAAAAACGACAGGGCATATTTCATTTGGTTTTATACATCTGGTGGATGGGTTGCCCCTTGAGAAAGATATTATGAAATATATAAACGCTGCCGTTAATACCTATGAAATAAACCAGGTTATGTATTTCATTTCGGATGTTACGCTTCATAAATCGGATGGAACTACAAAATTAATCAGCGACTGGACCGATATTCATTACGTGGATATTGATATTCCTTCAACACTTACCTGGGATGTGTACGATGATATTGACACAGGAGTCTACGACTCTATTTCTTTTGTGTTCGGGATCACGAAAGAGAAAAACCAATCGTTCCGGTTTGTTAATCCGCCCGAAGTGAATATGATGTGGCCCGATATTTTAGGCGGCGGGTACCATTACATGATGATTAACGGGAGCTGGAAGGATAATGAAAATGTGATAAAGAGCTATGCTTTTCATATGGGAATCGGTCAGTTGTATAAAAGCAATGTGATAGAAGTAGATTCCATTTATGCGTTTGTGCAGAATTATTTCAGTGTTAAGCTGCCCAGTTCAGCATTTTCAGTGGAAGAAAACAAAACGCGGAACATTGAAATCATTATGAATATCGATAGCTGGTTTAAAACGCCGCATATCTATGATCATACCTATTGGGGCGGCGCCATTATGCAGAATCAACCGGCTATGCAGATGGCTAAAGAGAATGGATTTGATGTGTTTACGGTAGGAAAGATTGAATAAATATAGATAACCAAATTGGGCTAACGTAAATGGTCGCACATAATATACTCCTGCGGATTTAAGGAAAATTTCTATTTCTGTTCGTGATATTCCTCTTCCGTATTAATATTCCAGATGTTTTCTTTTGATTTCTCTCCTGAAATTATATTGTTTACAGCAGTTATAGCGGTAAGCATCGAATGATCCTGGTTGTTGTATTTGTGCATCCCGTTTCTTCCGATTAAAAACAAGTTCTCAAGTTTATCGGTAAAAGCCCTGATAACATCAAACTTTGAATACGTTCCGAAATAGGCAGGGTATGTTTTGGGCATTCGAATCATTGTACTGTCTAGTACTTCCTTTTTATCAATAATATCAATGCCATGTAATTCATCAATTGCGAATTGCATAAATTCGTCGTCCTTCTTTTCCCATAATTCATCGCCTTCGTTGCAAAAATACTCCAGGCCAAGCCAAACCTTTGAGATATCAGCAATCATATAAGGTGACCAGTTATTAAAAATCTGTAACCTGCCCACTTTCACATCACGTTCCTGAATGTAGATCCAGCTATCCGGGACTAAGCCATGCAGCGTTGGAATTTTTGTTTCATTTTTAATTTTCAGCTTATTCAAAAGTAAACCTACTGTTATAAAATCACGGTATTGTAAACCGTCACTTACAGCTTTTACTGCCAAAGGAACTTTATTCCCCATTGCGGTTATGAGGTCAATTACTGGCATTGTAGAAAAGAAATAATCGCCTTTCAGCACTGATTCCTGTTGTGTTGCCTGATCAAAATAGCTCAGTTCGTTTACCTGATTCTCAGCAATATCGATAGAAACAACTTTTGAGTTTTTAATAATTATTCCACCTTTTCCTTCAATAATACTGGCAACGGTTTCCCACATTTGACCAGGCCCGAATTTTGGATACATAAATTGTTCGATCAGGCTGGTATCAGTATCCCTCTGCTCAATGGATTTCCTGTTTCTGAAAATTGATTTCATAGCATGAAGTAAAGCCCTTGAAACCGATAATTCTTTAATCCGTTGCGCGCCCCAATCGGCTGATATTTCGGTGCAAGGAACGCCCCAAACCTTTTCGGTATAATCCTTAAAAAAAGTTTTATACAGTTCTTGCCCAAACCTGCTGATAAAAAAATCCTCAAGTGAGTTTATGTTTTTCACAGGAAAAATCCGGATCCAGATATAAGTCCACCCAATTTTTATAATCCTGACAATCCCAAGGTTCGAAAGCGTTTTGCTATTAAGTGTAATTGGATAATCAAAGAATTTTCTCAGGAAGAAAATCCTGGACAACCTGTTTTTGATCAGCATTACCCGGTCAGTTTTTTCCGGATCTGGGCCATCGGGTGAAAGCTTAACCTGGGTTCTTTTTTTCTGGTAATAAATATCTTTCAGCACATCATCTTTAGAATCAGACCCTTGTATTGGCAGTATATTCAGCCACCATTTCATTACAATGTCGGATTTTGAAAAGAATCGGTGCCCGCCAATATCCATTCGATTCCCGTTGTGAACTACTGTTTTGGAAATACCGCCTATATCATTGGATTGCTCAATGATTATAGGCTTTATATCTGTCCTGGAAACAAGTTCGTAAGCAGCGGTCAATCCTGCGGGGCCGGCTCCAATTATGATGGCAGTTCTTTGACTCATTTATTCTCCTTTGTAAAAATTCCCCATTGGGATAAGAACGCACTAATTTTACTTTTTATTTTTGGGGAAAGAATCGCTTATAAAGTAATACTGCTAAATAAACTAAAGGTTAATCCCATCTGGAGGTATGTTTGTTATTGTGAAATAAATATAACATCAGCAAAAATACAGAAATAAAATTTGCCGGACAGCCAATTTTAAGGCTACATATTATTTTGATGTGCTGGAATTTGAATGGATCTAAATATTGTATGATACATTTTCTCTTTTGGTTATTTGTTACAAGATAAAAGGACGAATTATAAGAGAAAAACAAGGTAAATA
>JAURYB010000067.1 GCA_030654075.1 Bacteroidales bacterium
GATCGCTGCCTTACCTGCAGAAACTACCGTCAACTGCCCGACTGCTCCTGAATTTGCTGTGGCTTCGGCAACAGATAATTGCGGAAGTGATTTTACACTCACTTTTGAGGATGTTACTGCTCCGGGCGCTTGTGCCGGTTCTTACAGCGTTACACGCACATGGACAGCAACAGATGCCTGCGGAAATACGTCTGAAGCTTTGCAGAAAATTAATGTTCAGGATATTACTGCGCCAGTGATCGCTGCCTTACCTGCTGAAACTACCGTCAACTGCCCGACTGCTCCTGAATTTGCTGTGGCTTCGGCAACAGATAATTGCGGAAGTGATTTTACTCTGACTTTTGAGGATGTTACTGCTCCGGGTGCATGCGCCGGTTCATACAGCGTTACCCGTACATGGACGGCTACGGATGCCTGCGGAAATACGTCTGAAGCTTCTCAGAAAATTAATGTTGAGGATGTTACTGCCCCGGTTGTTTCCTGCCCGGTAAATATCTCTGTAAACAATGACAAGGGTGTTTGCGGCGCTACAGTTGCTGTGCCTAAGCCTACAGTGAACGCCGATTGCAGCTCTGTTACTCTAACAAATAGCTTTAATGAAACTGCTGATGCTTCAGGATTGTACCCCGTTGGTACAACAACCATTGTCTGGACTGTGAAAGATGGTTGTGGAAACACTTCAACCTGTTCGATGACAGTTACCGTTACCGATACTGAAGTTCCTGTTATTACATGCCCGGCTAACATTGTGACCTGTTCATCTTCTCAGGTAGTGCTTAGCAAACCTACGGCTACTGATAATTGCGGTGATCTTACCTTAAACAGCAACGCACCGGCCACTTTTGAAACAGGTACAACTTCAGTGATTTGGACGGCAACCGATATTCATGGAAATTCTTCCACCTGTACACAAACGGTTACTATTTCACCTATGGTTACAGCTAATGCAGGTGATGATAAGTCTTTATGCGCAGTAGCGCCTTTTACTTTCACAAATGCGGTTGCAGCAAACTATTCGGCACTGGCATGGACGCATAACGGACTAGGCATTTTGTCAGACGCAACTGCGCTGAACCCTACTTATACTCCCGCTGCCGGTGAAACAGGCGCAATTGAATTTAAACTTACTGCTTACGGCAGCTCTGGTTGTGGAAATATGGTAATTTCGGATCTGGTCACCCTTAGATTCTATCCGGCCATTACTGTAAATGCAGGAAACGATCAGGTTATTATTAGCGGTACTGCTACAACTCTTAATGGAACAGTATCTGGTGGTTCAGGAGAATTCACCTATGCATGGTCACCGGCACAAAACCTAATCAGCAACAATGATTTGCATGTTGCCACTGTACCGTTGAACAATGAATTTGTATTCACACTTACTGCTCTTGATGCAGCAAGTGGGTGTTCTGCCAGTGATGAAATTAAAATAAGTATGGATAATATTATCCGGCCAATAGCAGTTGATGATTTCGCGACAACATTGAAAAACATTCCGTTGAAAATTACAATATTGGCTAATGATACGGATCCGATTGGACTTGGTCTGAATGTGAGCATAACTGATTATCCTAAGAATGGCACAGTAATACTCAATGAGGATGGCACCATTACTTACACGCCAGCTCAGAATTACGACGGTTATGATACTCTTACCTATACAATCTGTGACAAAGGTGTTCCTTCAAAATGTGCTACTGCTGAAGTTATCATTTTAACATTGACTATTCGCGAGGACATTGAAATTTTTAACCTGGTGACACCTGACAATGATGGTAAGAATGATTACTGGCACATTGGTGGAATTGAAGAATTTCCAGACAATGAAATAACCATATTTAACCGCTGGGGAACCAAAGTCAGGGAGATCGCGGGGTATAACAACTCAGATAAACGTTGGGACGGGACCGATAATAAGAGTGAATACCTGCCAGATGGTGTTTACTTCTATATCATCAAAATAAAAGAATTGAAAAACTATACGGGATGGGTTTATGTGCGAGGAAATCACTAAACAACAATTAATAATGTAAATCCAAAACTTTTATCCGGATTTCAATCCTTGAGCACAATTACGAACAGAGTAACCTATAAAATCATGAAAAGATACATGCTTATGTTGACAATCGGCATCCTGTTACAGGTACTGATGAGTTGCCAACCAATTTACAAGGCTCAAAAACAAATGGATAAGTACAATTATGCGGGAGCCATTGTGACATTGAAAAAAGCGGCAGATAAAGAAAAAACGCATAATGCGGCTCTTCCCTTGCTGGCTGAATGTTACCGTTTGCAGCATGATATTTTAAACGCAAAGGCTGCTTACGCGCAGGCTGTTGCCGTGCCAGGGGCAAAACCGGAGTGCTTTTTTAACTATGCGCAAGCTTTACAGTCTACTGGCAATTATACGAAAGCTAGGGAAATGTATCTGAAATATGCCCAGATGAATCCCTCAGATCCGAAAGGTCTTTTATTCGCAACTCACTGCGACAGTGTATTGGGACCATGGAAAGGTAAAAAGCCCGCTTACGAGGTTAAACTCGCCAACAACATTAACACTACCGAAAGTGATTTCGGACCAGCTTTTTATGATGGGAAACTTATTTTTGCTTCAGACTTTACGAACGTGGCGGGTGAAGGGAAAAAATACGGTTGGACAGGTCGGGGATACCTGAATTTAATGAAATCAGAACCCGTTTCTGCCGGTGATTACTGGGGTGATATGAAAAAAACATCGGAATTTGAAAGTAAATTTAACCAGCCTTATCACGATGGGCCTGCGACTTTCAGCGCCGAGGGAAACACCATTTATTTCACGCGCTCCTTTTTTGGGAAAGCCAAACGTAAGGGTATCTACAAAACAAACCTCCTCAAAATTTATTACTCATCAAAAACCAATGGCACCTGGGGTGAAATCATGCCATTCTTCCTTAACAGCAAGGATTTCTCTGTAGGTCATCCTTCTCTTTCAGCTGATGGGCAAACGCTGTACTTTGTCAGTGATATGCCAGGTGGACAAGGTGGCACTGATATTTGGATGTGCAAGCGTGAAGGTGAAAAATGGGGACCACCCAGTAACCTTGGTAAAACTGTGAATACTACCGAAAATGAAATGTTCCCATCCATGCCCAACAACGGAATTCTGTTCTTTGCCAGCAACGGACATCCTGGTTATGGAGCGCTGGATATTTTTAAAACAAAAAAAGAGAATGGAACATGGACAACGCCCGAAAACCTTCATCTTCCAATAAATGGTTCATTCGATGATTTTACCATCGCTTATGCCACTGGCGATAAAAGCGGGTTCTTTTCATCAAACCGGCCTGAAGGCGTGGGAAGTGATGATATTTATGCCTTCCGCGATGCAAAACCTGAACCAGTTTTGCCAGCTTACATTACCGGGCTGGTGAAAGATAAAACCACTATGCTGCCTTTGGCTGGCGCAACTGTATTCTTATACGATCCTTCAACCGGAAATGTAAAAGTACTCAAAACCGGTGTCAATGGAATTTATAAAGCTGTAGTTGACAAACCGTCTGAATATGTTGTCAAAGCTATGATGCCTGATTATATAGCAGATTGCAGCCCATTCACCATAGCCGAAGTTAAATCCGGCTCAACTACTTCCGCTCCACGCGACCTTTTACTCGACAAACTAACCGTTAATAAAACTTTCAGCTTTGGGAATATTTATTACGATTTCGATAAATACAACATCCGCGAAGATGCAAAACCTGAACTCGATAAACTGGTCCTTTTTATGAACGAAAACCCTATAAATGTTGAACTAGGTTCACATACTGACTGTCGTGGATCAGCGGCTTACAATGAAAAACTATCGCAGAAACGTGCTGAAAATGCAGTAAAATATATCGTAAGCAAGGGTATAGATAAAAGCCGTATCACAGCAAAAGGATATGGGGAACAACAACTTACCAACAAATGTGCTGATGGTGCAACTTGTTCTTCAGCCGAACACCAGGCTAATCGCCGAACAGAATTCAAAGTTACTGGCTTAACTGTTTCTGTCAGTGTTCCAGATCAGTTCGACCCTGCAAAATACTCAGAAGGCCAGGAATTAAATACAAAACTGTTGCCCCAGGATTTCTTTGTTAAATGCAAATAAAATCCGGTAACTAAAATTTCTTTTCAAACCCTTTAAAAAAGCCATGTTCGCGTGGCTTTTTAAATTAATAATTATTGGGTCGGATTTAATTGGAGGCAACTATTAGCTACATTTGTAAATCCTTATTAAGCAGTTACAGTTTCCGAACTAATAAGTAAAAATTCATTCCAATGGAAGAACCTAAAAATAATTCAACAACTGATACACCAAACGAATTGCCTCAACTTACGGCTGAATCCATCACGTACCTGTTGAAAGCAGCCAGATGGGGCAAATTCCTTGCTATTCTTGGTTTCATAGTATCGGGTTTGTTGATTGCAGGAGGAATCGCAATGAGTTTTATTTTGAGTAAAGTTTCCGAATCAGATGAATTGGTTCCGCTTAATTTGCCATTCTCAACAGTTTTTCTTTCCATTATCTATGTTATAGTCGCAGGCATTTATTTAATCCCGGTCATTTTTCTGAACACATTTTCGAATAATGCAATAAAAGCAGTGAATCTTTCCAGTACTGAAAAAATGACGACTTCATTGCGAAATCTCAAGAATCTGTTTGTTTTTATAGGTGTTTCAACTATTGTTTTACTAGCTTTATACACAGTAACACTTATTATTGTGGGATCTGCCGCGATTCTAAATTTTTAGTTTTATTTCCCTTTAATCATCAAATCCGGTTTTTATTTGTTAATAAAACACCGAATTAAGATTTACAATTTCTTTATCGAAGTCATTAGCGTGCAATCAGGAAAACTACAATTCCTGAGATTTTGTTATTCATATTGTTTAACAGGCTAATTTTGCACGCGTTTCAAAAAGAGCATCATCTGATTAATATATCCAAACAAAATCAACATAGAATGCTGATAAACAGACATTTTAAAACAACAATACTTTCAATTTTCATACTCATAACGACTTCGATTATCGAGGATAAGCTATTT
Organism: Bacteroidales bacterium; assembly: GCA_030654075.1. GTDB lineage: Bacteria > Bacteroidota > Bacteroidia > Bacteroidales > UBA4417 > UBA4417. The sequence continues at coordinate 5,067 of JAURYB010000067.1, forward strand.
GCACAGGCAGTTAACGATACTTCAATTATCAGACAAATAAACCTTGATCAACTAATAATTACTGCCGACCGTACACCTGTTATGTTCGAACAATTGAAACGTAGCATCCAGGTTATCAGTAAAAAGGAAATTGAACAAATGCCTGTTCGAAATATTTCAGAACTGATTAGTTATGCCATGAATACAGATGTTCGTAGCCGTGGATCTTTCGGAATGCAGGCCGATATCAATATCAGGGGCGGATCTTTCGACCAGACTCTTATTTTGCTTAATGGCATGAATATCAGCGATCCGCAAACAGGGCACCACAATATGGATATACCTGTCGACCTGGCAAGTATTAACCGGATTGAGATACTTAAAGGTCCGGGAGCGCGTGTATTCGGACCAAATGCGTTTAATGGAGTCATTAATATTATCACCAACCAAAAAGTTGACGATCAGCTTTCGGTTTCAGCTATGGGCGGCCAGTACGGGCTATATAGTTTATCAGCTTCAATTATCAAAAGCTTTGGAAATACTTCCAACAACCTGCAAATCAGCAAATCAGTATCTGATGGTTTTATTTACAATACTGATTTTAGAACGCTGAATATATTTTACAACGGAACTACCGGCAAAACTCAAAAACTTGAATACCAGGCTGCCTATATACAAAAAGCCTTTGGCGCAAATAGTTTTTACACTCCCCATTACCCTGACCAATACGAATCTACCAAAACAGTTTTTGCCTCAATCAGGTACAAAACCGGTTTCAAGGGATTTTCACCTTCAGTATATTTCAGGCGGCATTACGATGAATTCCGACTGTTCCGCAATGCCGCGCCATCTTGGTATATAACTCATAATTACCATTATACGGATGTTGTCGGTTCCAATGCAAATATTTATTTCACAACAGGAAATCATGGCAAATTATCGGTCGGATACGATGTAAGACATGAACTGATCCGTAGCAATAAACTAGGTGATTCTCTTGCTGACCCAATTCAGGTAAAAGGTGTTGAAGGTACTTTTTATACGCTTGGCAAAGCCAGAACTTCGGCAGGATTATTTGTTGAGGAATCTATAAATCTAAGTAAATTCTCTGTTTCAGCTGGTCTGCTGGCAAGTTACCTCAGTGCGCTGCCGGGTAAAGTTGCCTTGTATCCAGGCGCAGATGCTGCATTCCAACTTAACAAAAACTTCAGAATTTATGGAACGGCAAACAGAACACTCAGGTTGCCAACTTTCACAGATCTATATTACAATGACCCTACGAGCAAAGGCGATCCGAATCTAAAACCTGAAGAGGCTATTTCGATTGAAGCCGGTCTGAAATTTAATAAACCTGGAATTATCGCCAATGCAGCAGTTTTTAAACGCTATGGCAAAAATATGATTGATTGGGTAAAACTCCAGGACCAGGATCCCTGGCAGGCAATGAATGTCACAAATATTGATGTGGTTGGCTTTGAATCCAGTATTACTTTAAAAATTGAAGAATTATCAGGAAATAAATCCTTTATAAAAACTGTTACCTTTAATTATACATATCTGAAGGCCAACAAATCAAGCGATGAATTTATGTCGCGCTATGTACTTGATATACTTAAGCATAAGGCGGATCTACTGATTTATCATCAAATGTGGCGGAACTTTTCAGCTTCATGGGCTTTGAGCTACCAGGATCGGGAAGGTGGTTACTATAAATATATGAGCACTGGTTATGAAACTACGGAAACGCCGTATAAACCTTTCGTTCAAATAGATATCCAACTTAATTATACTCACAAAAACTGGATGGTATTTGCTGAAGCCACAAACTTACTTAATACTGAAAATGTTGATTATGGGAATGTGCCTCAGCCTGGCAGATGGATCAGAACCGGAATCAGATTTAACACTTTGCTAAAAAACCATAAAGGCTAGTTGAATCCATCAATGACATAAGGTTCTTCCTGTAAATTATCTGGATAGAGTCCTTAAATTCTCCGATCCTGATTTCAAATAGCTATCTTTAAATTTTACGATTGAGCTGTTAATCTTCGGGAAAATTTCCTTAAGTTTGTATGAACAAAACACCTTCAGCAATAAAACTTATAAAACATTCATATCATGGCAAATACAACAATTAACCCCGCAATTTTAAAGAGAGCTCAAGCCTGGCTAAGCGATAATAATATTGATGACGAAACCAAAAACCGCATCAGTACTATGATTGAGAATAATCCTGCCGAACTGGCCGAGAGTTTCTATTGCGATCTAGAATTTGGCACTGGCGGCTTGCGCGGCATTATGGGCGATGGCACCAACCGAATGAATAAATATACGGTAGGAATGGCCACCCAAGGTCTGGCGAACTACCTGAAAAAAGTTTTTGCGAAGGATAATGAAATCCGCCTTGCCATAGCTCACGATTCGCGAAATAACAGTGATTATTTTGCAAAAATTGCTGCTGATGTATTATCCGCTAATGGAATTACGGTTTTCCTTTTCGAGCATCTGCGCCCGACACCTGAACTTTCATTCGCAGTTCGTTACCTGCATTGCCATAGCGGAATTGTAATTACCGCTTCGCATAACCCGAAAGAATATAACGGGTACAAGGTATATTGGAATGACGGCGCACAACTGGTTCCGCCACATGATGATAATGTTATTATTGAAGTTAAGAAAATCGCTTCAATCGCTGAAGTTAACTTTGCCGGTGACGCAATGAAAATCAATATGATAGGCGAAGGTATTGATAAGGAATTCCTGAAAGTTTCGAAAAGCTATTCGCTTGCACCCGAAGTAATTGTTCCGCAAAAGAACATGAAAATTGTTTATACGCCCTTACATGGAACAGGAATTACACTCGTACCGCAGGCGCTAAAGAATTATGGCTTCCAGAATATTCATCTGGTTGAAGAACAGGCCATTTCGGATGGAAATTTCCCGACCATTGTTTCTCCGAATCCGGAAGAAAAAGCTGCTATGAAAATGGCAATGGATAAAGCGCTTGCCATTAATGCCGACCTGGTACTGGCAACAGATCCGGATGCGGACCGTATTGGAGTCGGAGTGAAAGATTTAGATGGTAATTATATATTACTGAACGGAAATCAGACTGCTGCACTCCTTACCTACTACCTGATTAAACAATGGCAGGCAAAAGGCAAGCTAACGGGCAACGAATACATCGTTAAAACTATAGTAACTACTGAACTTATTGGAGATATCGCAAAAAGTGCCGGAGTCGAATATTTTGATTGTCTCACAGGATTTAAATGGATTGCGGAAGTAATCCGAAATATGGAAGGCAAGAAAACCTTTATCGGAGGCGGCGAAGAAAGCTATGGCTATATGATCGGTGACTTTGTCCGCGATAAAGATGCTGTTACGGCTTGTTGTATTTTCGCCGAATGCGCTGCATGGGCTGCCAGCAAAGGAAAAAGCCTTTACGAACTTTTACTTGATATTTACCTGGAATATGGGTTGTATAAAGAAAACCTGGTTAATGTGGTAAGAAAAGGCATGAGCGGACAAGCTGAAATCAAAGCCATGATGGAAGGTTACCGCGCCAATCCTCCAAAGGAAATTGCCGGTTCAAAAGTTAAGCTGATGAATGATTTTGAGCTTCGCCAGGCAACCGACATCCATACCGGTAAAATTACACCTATAGCACTTCCGAAAAGCGATGTACTTCAGTTCTTCCTCGAAGATGGCAGTAAAATCTCCATGCGTCCTTCAGGAACGGAGCCAAAAATCAAATTCTATTTCAGTGTAAGAGCTGATCTGAAAGCAGTTGCCGATTTCAAACAAGTGGAAGCAAAACTCGATGGCCGCATCGAAGAAATTATTGTGGCTATGGGATTGAGATAATGAGTCGGAAGCTGGAAGTCGGAAGTCCGAGGTAGGAGGTTATTGTTGCTTCCGACTTCGGACTTCCGTCTTCCAGCCCCTTATAATTAAAAGATACTACATAAAAAAGCACACATTCCCACCAACACCATGATAATCACCGAAGAAATTGAAATTCAATCTATTGTTGTTCACAATGTTGGCAATAAATTGAATGATGAAGGCATTCGCTTTTCAAAATCCGAATTACGGACCGATGAAAGCATCAACGACTTGTTACTGACTTATTTCTTTTCACCCTTTAAGTCGAATGAATATTACAACTTATACCACGAATCGGATTTAAAACTTAACGAGGTTTATTCATACGTTTCTGATATTTTCGATAATCCGGAAGCACTTTTTGACCAATCCGAAAACCTGGCTAAACACCTTTACGAGCAATCCATTCACCCAAAAGTACGAGGTGGCGAATTGTATGTTGTCTATTTCCACGATTGTATTGTGGATGGCGAAACCATGGATGCCGTTGGTTTGTTTAAGTCGGAAACGAAGGAAACTTTCCTTAAAGTTTATCCGAAGAACGATGGGTTTGTTGTTGAAAGCGAAGCTGGAATCAACATTCATAAACTGGATAAAGGCTGCCTTATTTTTAATACCGAGCGCGAAAAAGGGTACAAGGTTTCAGTTGTCGACAACCTGAACAAAGGCGGTGAAGCCCAATACTGGATTGATCATTTTTTGCATGTGCTTGCACGCAACGACGAGTATTACCAGACAAAGAATGTTTTGAGCATGTGCAAAAAGTTTGTGGTTGAAAAGTTTCCTGAGCAGTTTGATGTTTCAAAAGCTGATCAGGCCGAAATGTTGAATAAATCGGTGAAATTCTTCAAGGAAAATGATACTTTTGGTATGGATGATTTTGCTGCTGAAGTAATGCAGGCTCCTGATATGATCAGCAGTTTTAAATCCTACAAAACTGAATTTGAAGTGGAGAATGGCGTTAAACTCACCGACAATTTTGATATTTCATCCGCTGCCGTTAAAAAACAATCAAAGTTTTTCAAAAGTATAATTAAGCTGGATAAGAACTTCCATATCTATGTTCATGGCGACAGTCAGCAAATCGAGAAAGGTTTCGACCAAGTTTCCGGAATGAACTTTTACAAGTTGTTTTTTAAGGAGGAGAGTTAGAAAAACTTCTTGGGTATGCAAAAAAATGGAACGCGGATGAAACTGAAAGAACCTATTTTCAATGATTTCATTGAATTATACTAATTTTCATCATTGTCGGTAAAATACATACCGTCCCTTACGGGACTGCCAATGAATTACAACCACCTGTCTACCAACATATTGTCCCGAACGGTACTGCCCCGTAGGGGCAAAATATGGGTAGAAAACCAAATGCCAGTTTATAATAAGTCCCGTGAGGGACGATATCTAGATTTCCCGAAGAAAGTTTCTTTCCCGATTAGACCGAAAAATCGTTAGCACACATTCCATAAACGAAAAGAGCCACGTCTCCTATCCCGGGAAAGTGGCTCTTTATCTTTTAAAATAAAATCTACAAACTCATTCTTAGCAAATTAAGTGCTCCACCGGCTTTAAACCAGTCGATCTGCATCTGGTTATACGTATGATTTACAGGGAATTGATCTGTTGTTCCATCAGAATGATGCAATACCAGTATCAACGGTTTAGCTGGAGTAAATGAAGTAAGTCCGGTTATATCAATTCTGTCATCTTCACGAATCAACTCATAATCAGCTTTATTGGCAAAGGTAAGCGCCAGCATTCCTTGTTTTTTTAGGTTGGTTTCGTGGATACGGGCAAATGATTTTACCAAAATTGCTCTTACGCCCAGATGACGTGGCTCCATGGCAGCATGCTCGCGGGAGGAACCTTCGCCGTAGTTTTCGTCGCCAACAACAATCGATCCTAATCCGGCAGCTTTGTATGCTCTTGCCGTTGCAGGGACAGTGCCATAATTACCATCTAACTGGTTTTTAATCAGGTTGGTTTTCTCGTTGAAGAAATTCAACGCCCCGATCAGCATATTATTGGAAATATTATCCAAATGCCCCCGGAAACGTAACCATGGACCAGCCATCGAAATATGATCGGTGGTACATTTTCCTTTAGCTTTGATAAGTAATGGAAGCGCTAACAAATCAGCTCCCTGGAATGCGCCGAAAGGTTCAAGCAATTGAAGCCTTTCAGAATCCGGTTTCACCGAGATAGTTATCGCTGAACCATCGGCTGGCGGCGCCAGGTAACCGGCATCTTTAACATCAAAACCCTTAAAAGGTAATTCAATTCCAATGGGTTCATCCAGTTTTACTTTTTCTCCGGCTTCATTTACCAGGTAATCAGTAAGCGGATTAAAGCAAAGATCACCGGCAATAGCATACGCCGTTACAATTTCAGGCGAAGCTACAAAACCGTGAGTATTCGGATTACCATCATTTCGTTTTGCAAAATTCCGGTTAAAGGAAGTTATAATTGAATTGCGTCTTTCGGGATCATCAGTATGCCGTTTCCATTGACCGATACAAGGTCCGCAGGCATTAGCCATTACAACACCACCGATTTTTTCGAAATCAGCAAGTAACCCATCGCGTTCGGTTGTGAAACGAATTAATTCTGAACCCGGAGTAATTACAAACTCAGCCTGGACTTTCAGATTTTTGCTGGTAGCCTGCCTGGCTACCGAAGCTGCACGTGTAATATCTTCGTACGACGAATTTGTACATGAACCAATCAGGCCAACTTCCAGTTTCTGAGGATAGCCTTTTTCCTTAACCACTTTCACGAATTCCGAAATCGGGAAAGCTGCATCAGGAGTAAAAGGTCCGTTAACATAGGGTTCGAGTGCGTCCAGATCAATTTCAATAACCTGGTCAAAATACTTTTCAGGTGAAAGTGAAACATCTGAATCTGCACGCAGATCATCAATAATGCCATTTGCAAGAGAAGCAATTTCTTCACGGCCGGTAGCTTTCAGGTAATCACTCATTTTGGCATCATATCCAAAAATCGAAGTGGTTGCTCCGATTTCGGCACCCATATTACAGATGGTACCTTTTCCGGTTGCAGAAAGAGAATCGGCTCCGTCGCCGAAATATTCAACAATACAACCTGTTCCGCCTTTTACAGTAAGAATTCCAGCAACTTTCAAAATAATATCTTTGGCGGATGTCCAGCCACTCAGTTTCCCGGTTAGTTTAACTCCAATAAGCTTAGGCATTTTCAGTTCCCAGGCCATTCCTGCCATTACATCCATGGCATCGGCACCACCAACTCCGATGGCAATCATACCAAGTCCGCCAGCATTAACAGTATGAGAATCAGTTCCAATCATCATCCCACCAGGAAAAGCATAATTTTCAAGAATTACCTGGTGAATTATTCCTGCACCTGGTTTCCAGAAACCGATTCCATATTTTGCGGATACGGATTCCAGGAAATCGTACACTTCCTTATTCTGCGAAAGCGCAACACCTAAATCGGCGCTTGCACCAACCGAAGCTTGTATCAGGTGATCGCAATGAACGGTGCTGGGAACAGCGGTGCGGTTACGACCAGCAGTCATAAACTGTAAAAGTGCCATTTGCGCGGTTGCATCCTGCATGGCTACGCGGTCGGGCCCGAAATTCACATAGTCTTCTCCCCTGCCGAAAGGCTTTGCAGGTAATTCGTCCCAAAGGTGACTGTATAGAATTTTTTCGCTGAGTGTAAGTGGTCGGTTTACTAATTTACGCGCTTTTTCAATTTTGGAAGGTAGCTCTGCATATACTTTCCTGACCAGTTCAATGTCAAATAACATATTGATTCTATTTAAATAATTTGATGTTTTGCAACGACTAAATTACGCTGAAGTTTTGAGTTTAGCAATAGAAAGACAGATATTTCGTAAAAAGTTGTTTTATAACTTATTCCGCGATTTGATGTTTTACTTTAATGAAATTTGAATGTCCGGTCGTTCTAAAATCATATCTTTGTAATGCCTGATGAAAAGAATATTTGCCATACTATTGTTGTTTTGCCTGGTAGCCCCTTTCGGAGGAGCGTATCTGGGTTTTCGTTTTGAAAAAACAAACATCAGGAAAAAAGTTAAAAGGCAAATAATAGCAGGCATCCGTAAAGATAAACTAATCGTGTTCAAATTTCTAACGAATGACACCGCTGACATCCTTCGCTGGGAACATGAAAAGGAATTTGAATTTAATGATAAAATGTATGACATTGTTGAACGCCTTTACGATAATGACTCAGTAACTTACCGTTGCTGGTGCGATACGGATGAAACTCAGCTAAACGAACAATATAAAACACTGGTTGCGCAGGCTCTGGGTACCATTCCACCTAAACCGGCAAGTAGTAAGCATTTAATTGATTATTTAAAGACATTATATTATTCGGAAACAAATACGGATAATGAGAATAACCATTTTCCAACATCAGATACACTTAATTCGTATTGTGCATTATTTAAAAGTTTGTATATTATTATACCTCCCGGGCCTCCGCCAAAACTAAGTTAGTTTAAATTTTATTTTTGCAACTACCAGTTTCATGGTATAGTTGTACACTTTCTTTTTACTAATTAAATAATCGCAAATGAAAAAAATATTCATTTTGTGGTTATTATTTGGAGCATATGGAATTAGCTTTGCGCAGATAATAACCATAACCGACTTTGAAACCCATCAGCCAATTGATCTTGTGACGCTTTCGAGTGTAAGCCCACTTGCAAATACTACAACCAATTCAAAAGGCCAGGCTAATATTTCAAATTTCAAAGAATCGCAACTGATTGAAATAAGGATGCTTGGGTATAGAACAGAAATCTTTAGCTACAACCAGTTAAAAGAAAATACATTTAACATCCGTTTAACTCCAGGTATCACAATGGATGGTGTAGTTATTTCCGCTACACGCTGGACTGAAAGTTCGAGAGATATTCCATCAAAAATCACCTCTATTTCCGCAAAAACAGTTATTCTGCAAAACCCGCAAACAGCGGCAGATCTACTGGGTGCTTCCGGTGAAGTGTTTATTCAAAAAAGTCAGCAAGGCGGCGGTAGCCCAATGATCAGGGGATTTGCCACCAACAGGTTACTTTATGTGATTGATGGTGTGCGAATGAATTCAGCTATTTTCCGTAGTGGCAATATCCAGAATGTGATCTCGCTCGATCCGTTTGCCACCGAAAAAACTGAGGTTTTTTTCGGTCCGGGTTCAGTTATTTATGGAAGCGATGCCATTGGAGGCGTAATGAGTTTTCAAACACTTACACCTCAATTATCGCTCAGCAATGAACCTTTGATTGCAGGCAGTGCTGTAACCCGATTTTCTTCTGCCAATACTGAAAAAACGGCTCACTTCGATGTAAATGTCGGGTGGAAAAAATGGGCCTCGGTTACAAGCTTTTCGACTTACGATTTTGCTGATCTGCGCATGGGGAGCAATGGTCCGGATGAATACCTCCGTCCTTTTTATGTTCAGCGTATGGATAGTATTGATGTAGTTGTTACAAATGAAGACCAGCAAATTCAGACACCAACAGCCTATACTCAAATGAATATGATGCAGAAATTGCGTTATAAACCTAACGAAAATTGGGATATTCAATATGGATTTCATTACTCCAAAACATCAGATTATTCAAGGTACGACAGGCATATCCGTTACAAAAAAGGGCTTCCGCGTTACGGTGAATGGTATTATGGTCCCCAGAAATGGATAATGAATAACCTCAGTATTACAAATACCGGCAAAACCGCAATGTATGATGGAATAACGATACGGTTGGCGCAACAGACTTTTGAAGAAAGCCGTATCGACCGCGATATCAACAAGGATGAACGACATATCAGGATTGAAGATGTTGCTGCATATTCATTAAATGTCGATTTCAATAAAACAATCGGGAGCAAACATCTCCTTTATTACGGCATTGAGGCTGTAAAAAATGATGTAACCTCAACCGGTATTGATGAAGACATTTCAACAGGCATCAGTGTCCCAGGGCCATCCCGCTATCCGCAATCAGTATGGGCATCGTCTGGGGCCTATCTTAATTATCAGAATAAATTATCAAAAAAAGTTACTTTACAAGCCGGGCTCAGGTATAATCAATACTCAATGGAGGGTACTTTTGATACCACTTTTTATCCATTTCCTTATACAAAAATGGATATGAACAGTGGAGCACTTACAGGAAGTTTAGGATTTGCTTATCATCCTTCAGCCGACTGGTCAATAAGTGCAAATGCTTCAACTGGTTTCCGTGCTCCAAACGTTGATGATGCCGGCAAAGTATTCGACTCAGAGCCGGGAAATGTTGTGGTTCCTAATCCCGATTTAAAAGCAGAATATGCCTATAATGTGGAATTTGGTGTTGCAAAAGTGTTTGGAGATGTGCTGAAAATTGATCTCACCGCTTACTATACCCTGTTAAATGATGCTATGGTACGCCGCGATTATACACTTAAAGGAATGGACAGTTTAATGTACGATGGAACAATGAGCAAGGTGCAGGCTATACAAAATGCTGCAGTGGCTAATGTGTATGGTATTCAGGCAGGACTGGAAGTTAAGCTCCTCTATGGATTTGGTTTTATTTGTGATTTCAATTATCAGAAAGGAGAAGAAGAATTGGATGATGGTTCAACAAGCCCTTCACGGCACGCTGCGCCTGTATTTGGCACATCGAAACTTACCTTTTCGGCAGAAAAACTCAACATGCAGTTTTATGCTATTTACAGTGGTAAAAAAACCTACGAAGAACTGCCTGTCGAAGAACAGGGTAAAACAGAAATATATGCCATTGATGATAATGGAAATCCATGGTCGCCGTCCTGGTATACTTTAAATTTTAAAGCTATGTACCAGCTTACTGATAATTTTTCGGTAAGTGCCGGGCTCGAAAATATTACCGATCAGCGCTACAGGCCTTACAGTTCGGGGATTGTGGCACCGGGACGTAATTTTATTATTTCTGTCAGGGCTACATTGTAATTTCTAATTTACCAATATCAAATATTTGATTTGATACCACAAACCACTGATCTCATTTTAAACGAAAAGAGCCGCAATTGATTTCTCATTTGCGGCTCTTTCGTGTTGATCTATTTGTCCTGCTTTTTTATTAGTCTCTTAATCGCCACTAAATTAATTTTACGGCTTATCTCCTTCGATCAAGTATGATTTTTTTGATTTAAGAACAAGGAATATTGATTGACGATTTGTGAAGTTAGGCCTAATCTTTTGGTAGTAAGCACACCAAAAATAAAAAATCGTTAATCCTTGTTCTTAAATCATTTTTACAAAACTCATCTCAAAAAACTCGTACAACTTATTTAATAAGGATAAGCAGTTTAATTTTCACCAAAGACAGATGCCGAATCACTAACAAATTTCTGCCATTTTACTGCCAACGCCCTACTACTTAAACCGTTCTCCTTCTCCCTTCTCCCTTCTCCCTTCTCCCTTCTCCCTTCTCCCTTCTCCCTTCTCCCTTCTCCCTTCTCCCTTCTCCCTTCTCCCTACTCCTTCCCCCCTCGTTCCCCCGTAAACTGATCTTCCTTATTTTTAAACAATACATTAAATGTAGTTAAACTCCCATAAATCCGTGTTATATATTGTTCTAAATCAACTTTTTCTTCATCAGTAAGCGTGCTTGCATTAATTCGCTGTTCCATTACCCGAACTCTATCGCGTACCATCACAATTTTATGAAAAAAGATATCAATCGGAATCTCTTTTTCCTTTAAGGTTTTATCGCCCGGATAAAGAATCATTTTCCCACCTGTCCATTTTTGCCCGAGAGGCACCGTTTCCTGCACATCGCTGAAGCGGCGTAAAACCCTGACCAGACTCTTTTCTATTTTCTCATATGTAACCAGGTCCGAAGGAGTTTCCAAGGCTTCAAATACATCCAAGCCATCGTAATCGCGCATAATCTGCCTTACACCATGATCGATAAAGCATATTTCATAGGCATCCGAACGAATCTGCACTACCACGCCTTTACCAAATTGCGGGTGTTTTACACGGGAGCCAACTCCTAAAAGTATCTCTGACATAAAAGTTGAATTTTAATTTAATACATGTGCAAAAATAGGATTTCCGGCAATACATTTCGGATAGATTTAAAAATTTGCAATTTATCTTTATTTCGAAAACCAAACATCTGTCAAACCTTAAACTTTTTATCTGTTTCAGTGTTTAATAACTAAATTTATAAAAATGAAAAATATAGCAATTCTTGGTACCGGTATGGTAGGAGAAACATTAGCAACAAAACTAGTTTCTCTGGGCCATAAAGTAAAGATGGGCTCACGAACAGCAAATAATGAAAAAGCGACTGCCTGGACTAAACTAAACGGTGAACTTGCATCAAACGGAACTTTCGCTGATGCAGCCGCGTTTGGCGAAATTATTTTCAATTGCACTTCCGGACAGGTTTCGCTCGAAGCACTTCAACTGGCCGGGCATGAAAACCTGCAGGGAAAAATTCTTGTTGATGTGGCTAACCCACTTGATTTTTCTAAAGGAATGCCTCCGTCACTTACTGTATGCAATACAGATTCGCTTGGAGAAGTGATTCAACGTCAGTTTACGGATGTTAAAGTGGTTAAAACTTTAAATACAATGAACTGCCAGTTAATGACCAATCCTGGCGCGTTGAAAGATCCCGGGAATGTATTTATCTGTGGAAATGATAATGAAGCTAAAGCAGAAGTTGAACGCATTTTGCACTCATTCGGCTGGGAAAAGATTATTGATCTTGGTGATATTTCTGCAGCCCGTGGAACCGAGCAGGTTCTTCCTATTTGGGTAAGGTTGATGGGCAAACTGGGAACCGCAATGTTTAATTTCAGTATAGTTCAGTAAAACCTTGATTATAAGACCCAAGTCTCAAATTCCAAGTCCCAAATCCCAAGAGTTAGAATCCAAAATAAATTCAAGATTAAAATTAATGTTGCATCCTTATCCAATTTCCCTCTTCCTTGGAATTTGGATCTTGGAGTTTGGAATTTGGAATTTGGAATTTACTTGTTAAGAACTTGATGTATAGCTAACACCTGTGGAATAACCATTGATATTTCATCATTAATTATTTGATAATCAGCCATTGCCAGTTTTTTATCCTGTGACCACTGATTCTGCACGCGTTCGCTAACCATTTCTTTAGTAATTCCATCACGAGCCATAACACGCTTTACACAAAGGGCCTCAGGAGCTGTAACGAGAATATTTGCATCAAATAATCTATCAAATCCACTTTCAAATAAAATCGCCGCTTCGTGTAAAACGTATTTCTGATCTGTATGTTGATGTTGATCACACCATTGCGAAAAACCCACTTCAACAAGCGGATGAATCAGGCTATTAAGAACATCAAGCTTGTTTTTATCATTAAATACAATGGCCGCAAGTGCTTTACGGTCCACCTGATTCAAGGAATTGACAACTTGCTTTCCAAATAAATCTGCTAATTGTATTTTGACCGGTTCTGATTCAAGAATTTCGCGGGCTTGTTTATCCGCATGATACACCGGAACGCCAAGGATTTCAAATATCCTGGCTACGGTTGATTTCCCGGTTCCGATATTACCGGTAAGCCCGATGCGTTTCATTTCGAAATTATAATATATTCAACTTCTGCAGGACTGATTTTCAGAACTCTGACTTTTTTCGGGATTTTTATAAGTGTTACTTTCAGTTTCTTTTCTTTTAATGAAGCAGGCTGGAATTCAACTTCTGCCGAAAAATCGGAGGCCGTTATATGAGGATATACGGACAAAGGAATACGGCAGACAATCTCCACTTTATCAGGAAATATCTTCACATTTTCGCCATTCCCTGAAACAGAAACCGGAACTGTATATCCGGCTTCAGTTACCTTCTCAACTTTGAACTTAACAGTTACTGAATCGGTTGAGAATTTCAATAAACTAGCCCGATACCCTTTTTTCAAAGCAACTTTTATAGTAACGCTGCTATCGAGTTGTGAAAGCTGCAGCTTCTGCGTTTTGATAAAGGACAAAGTGTCTATTATACTTTTAATACTCGAAACGGAAACAAACTGTGGTCTGTAAGTAATGCTGTCAGTAATATCATATTGGCCGTTAAGCGAATAATCCAAATCAAGTTTAACCGGCACTTGCTTAACAAAAATCTTTGAAAACCGGAAAAAGAGAGTGTCCGGTTTTATATATGTTATTTGTTTTTCAAAACGGATTTGAGTTCCCAACTGATCTACAATCCTGGATGAAGGCAAATATGCAATGTATCCATCCGCGGTTGGGCGTATTTTCAAAGTTGACAGATCAATAGTGAGTCCACGTAGTTTATGCGCGTATTTCGCAGCCAGCAGCTCAAACCCCTGCGCGTTCATCCCGACACTTATCACACTATCGCCACTATGAGTGAGAATAAGATCTCGGGGGGCATTTATGAAAGAAACATTATACTTGATTTCATCGGTATAATCTTTCATTAGCTCAATAAACAGCCACATGAGAATACTAATCACAAGACAGACCAGAAAGACAATCAACCTGGGATGAGATCGGTGTTCTTTCCGGCCTGTTTCGTTAGGCTTTGTATTGAGTTCAATCTGGCTATCAATGGCCATAATACTTGTAAAAATTGAGGTTAGATATCAGACTGGAAATTCTCCCATCTCCATGTCGCCCCTCGCCTTGTCATTCAATTAATAAGATAAATCTGCCACAATTACTTGGCTTGTTCGCCGGTAAGCTGATCCTGTGAATCAGCAGCAACAGCCGATTTTTCAAGTTTAAGTTTTACACCACCCTCAACTTCAATGGTACATGTGGTTTCCTGCATTTCTACGATTTTGCCATGAATACCTCCAATGGTAACGATTTTCTGCCCTTTCGAAAGGCCTTCCCTGAATTTCTTCTGGTCTTTCTGCCTCTTAACCTGGGGGCGGATAAAGAAGAAATAAAATACAACAAAGATTAAAACAAGAAAAATAAGTGAACTGGCCATTGAGCCGCCAGCTGCACCTTCCGGTTGAGTCATTAGTAAAATGTTTAGTAAATTCATTTGATTTGATTTTTACGTGATTGATTATTAATTATTTGAAGAAAAACTATTTTAATTATCTACAGATCCAATTATTAAGGATTGAATCCGAAGTGTTGTAACTGCGGGCACGGCATTCGTGTAAACGCTGATTGACTTGGTTTGAAGTCCATGTTTGCCGGTACTATCGAAACTAACATCAACCGACGATTCTTCGCCGGGTTTAATAGGTTGTTTGGGATATGCAGAAACGGTGCATCCACACGAAGTGCTTACATTAGAAATAATGAGCACTGATTTCCCGGTATTCTTAAAATTAAAAGCGAAGGTGATCTTTTCCCCTGACTTAATTTTCCCGAAATCGTGAAAATCCGCATTAAAACTAATCACCGGTAAATCGTTTTTATCCATTTTGATTCCGGTTGAATCCGTATTGGAAAAACCTGATAGCTTATCAGCATTGCTATTTTTTGAACTACAGGATATAAATATCACTGAAACAAGTACAAAAAACAATAATGCTAAAAAGTTCTTTTTCATGAAAGTATTTAAAAAACGAAAATGCAAAAGTAACAATTCATTGGCAGATGACTACTAAATCAGAGAAATATCACGGATTATATAAGTGTGATAATCGCCAAGGTAGGTAAACCCGGCTTTTGTGTACAGGCCAAGCGCCTTTATATTATCCTTATGAACTTCAAGTTTAATCTGCATACCAAATGTCTTAGCCAGTTTCAGAGATGCGTCAAGTAATTTTTTTGCAAGTCCTTTCCCCTGATAATCAGCATTAATACCAAAATGATGGAGATATGTTCGCCTGCAATCAACCGTAAGCCAGGAGGTTCCAACAATTGAACCTGATGATTTTTCGATCAACAACAGAAGCTGGCCACCCATTTTTACTGTCCGATTTATTATCTGTAAATCATCACCTCGATGCGTACCTCCAAGATCAAGGCTTTCCCATAAAAGGATCATTCCAGGATAGTCGTTTTCAGTAAATTCGCGGATGTAAAAACCAGAGTTCATTTGGGTTGAACAGTTAATGGAAAAATGGTAATGGAAAATGGTAAATTGAACTTTGTTAATCCAAAATCGTACATCGTAGATCGTACATCAAACATTACTCCATCAATCCCCTACCCGATTTCTTAATTATCCCCTGCTCTTTGTAATCAACTATCAGTTTATCGAGTACTCCATTGATAAAAATCTTGCTTTTGGGCGAACTATATTCTTTGGACAGTTCAATATACTCATTCAGAGTAACTTTTATCGGTATCGATTGGAATTCAATGAGTTCGGTAATGGCCATTTTAAGCAGAATTGTGTCCATAACCGCAATACGTTCCAGGTCCCAGTTCGAAGCGCGTTCGCTGATCACCTTATTCAAATCAGTACTGTTAATCAGTGTTTTTCGATATAGATGTTTAACAAAGTCCATATCTTCACTGCCTTCGATGTTGTTCTCGTCCTTCAGCAATGTAGGCAGGCTGGTATATTCATCCGCCGACTCTTTAAAACCTTTAATCGTTTTATCAACCATCATCACCGCAGTATCAAAATCTTCGGCCCAGTATATATTCCTTTCATCGAAATAGCTCCTGAGATGGTCTGATTCGGAGAAAAGACGCAGGATCACCATTTCAACTACATGTTTCTCGTCAGCGTAGCTTACTGTAGTTTTATTCATGTACGAAATATAGGCTTCATCCTCACGCATCAGGTTGTAGAACTTCCTTATCATTTCTTCCTCATCTACCCAGTTAATTTTGTAGACGGCATTACGTTTCAGGTAATCCCGGTTATTTTCAAGCTGGTTGATGAAACGGTTCTGTATAAAGCGAAGATTTGGATCTAAATCCTCTGGTGTAGGCAGCTGTTTCAGCCGGTTTTCCTCAATACGTTTCCGTGCGAAATCCGAAATTTCAATGATAAGAGAAATCTGATAGATATATAGTTCGTAGAGTTTGTCAAGACTGACAATCAGTTGTTTCTCTCCTGCATTTATACTTTCAGGACCCTCCTGTTGAAAGGCGTAAATCGCCTGCATTACTTTTATCCGAAGAAACCTTCTGCTTAGCATAAAATGTAAATGAACCGTTAATGTTTGAAGACGCAAAGGTAAGGAATTTGGCGAAACCAGGACCTGAAAAGTTTAAATTAACAAGTAAAACATGTCCGGCATAGGTATGCCAGTTATAGAACGATATAAAGTTACAAACTTTGAAATGGTTGACATCATATAGAATACCAATGAAACCAATTTCGCATCACTACTTTTTAAAGCCTGTTATTTTAAAAGACTGACTAAATTCCTGACGTTGTCAGTTTGTATAAAATCAGGATTTTTATTAATAGCATCCATATTGTCTTCATTGGTATGAGTGTTCCATATTGCAACCCACAAGTTATTATCATGTGCTATTTTTATCTGTTCTTTAGTAATGTCCCGGGTCGATATTGTAATACCAGATAAATTTAAAGACAAAGCCGTATTCAGTCCGGATTCAAATGAGGATGGATATATAAAAAGCTTATAATCAGTATATTTGTTTTTAAATCGTGTGAGAAACCCAACATCTTGAGCCTCAATGTAGATGTTATTTTCTATTTTATACTTTTGAACTATCTTTACAATAGCATTAATAAATGACTCATAAAATCTATTTGCATCTGTAATGTCAGCGTCCATTTTACAGTCAAATGTAAACTTGTATTTTTGAAGGTTCTCTACATTTGAAAACAGTTGCTCCATTGATATTATGGAATAGTCCAGGTAAAGAGTTTGTGAGTAATGGGCATTCTTTATTTCATTCCAGTTCAATGAGTTAACAGTACCCTTTAAATTTGTTCTTTCGGAGAAATTCATGTCGTGAAATAATACCAGAACACTGTCTTTTGTCATCTGAACATCGAATTCGGAACCGTCCATGCCAAGATTCAAACATTTTACAATTGATTCATAACTATCCATGGGATAAGTATTTCCTACTCCCATACCCGCGTGTCCCAGAGCAGTAATTCTATTTCCATTTAAATTTTCAATATCGAATACTTCTTTCTTACAGGAAGTGATACTAAGAAAGACTAAACAGACAATAATTAGTATTCTTTTCATAATTTTGATTTCATAATGAATATCCAAAAGATACCCCGGCCCAATGATTCAGATATTCATTAAGCTCAAATATCTGATGATAAGCAAAACGGAAAAATATTCCGCCGGTACTTTTTTGATACCGGTACCCTAGGGTCAAAAAAGTATGAAAATTTGTTTTTCTGGCCGGTTTGTTTTCGGTAAAGTCAAAATGAACAATATTGGCAACAGTCTGACCAATTCCTAATTCCAGTTTGTGGTTTTCCCCGTACGATCCGCTTAAAGCCAGAGGAATCAGTATATCCGGATTAAAATCATTTCTGAAATCTTTAATATGATATGAACTCAATCCTAATCTCGCCGTAAACATAAATTTATTTTGATCAAGCAATACTCTTTCATAATTAACTGAACCATAGCCGCCTGCTCCTCCAACTTCCACATATATAAGATTTCTGGATATTTCCAATGAATCCTTTTGAGCAAAAGCATTTGAATCAATAAATATTGATAGTATAAAGACAAGGTAAATACATTTCATACTTTATGGACATTATACTGATTCGTAACTAATTCATGTACCTTACAATGATTTATGATAGAATTCATGAAAAGTAATCCCAAAAAGAAGTTTCACTTTTAAAGATGGGAAAATCATTCAAATTATTATCATCAAATACCAGACATTGAACCCACAAACTCCCGGAAGTAAAATGAATAAAGCCTGCGAAGCACTTCTCTGAAATACAAAAGTAGTTTCATCCTTTAAATAAATTTCAAATAATTCCAGTTTCAGGAGCAATTATTTCAACCATTGTTAAATAATTATGGCAAAAACACATTACTGTTGCCAATTGAAATATAATTTCTACATTTGCGTTGAAGAAGGAGTAATTATTTAACACATAATGTTATAAAAAGATGGAAGAATTTGATTATTCAGATACAAGAGAAGATGTATTCTCAAGATCAGTAAAAGCTGGGAAACGCACATACTTTTTTGATGTTAAAAGTACCCGTGACAAAGAGTTATACATTACCGTTACTGAAAGTAAAAAACGGTTTGATAATGCATTGGCCAAATTTGTTTACGACAAACATAAAATATTTCTCTACCAGGAAGACTTCGAAAAATTCATGCATGGCCTTCAGGATGCGTATTCTTTCATAGAAACAGGCAAAGAACCACCGGAAAGAATTTATAAAGAAGTCAAAAGACTTCTTACTGACATTGATTCTGCAGGCACAAGCACAGAAACAACAGAATAATTCTAACAAATATTATTCTTTGATACCTAAAAAAAAACCTGACACGCATCAGGTTTTTTAATTTTAGTGAACTCCAAAAACTTATTAACACAGGTTTAAAGTGGCTATTGCTTTTTTGTACCTTTGCCAGCTATTAAATCCATGAATTTTAGCTTTTAAAATCCTGGTATTTTATATCAAATAATTGGATTTAAAGACATTAACATCTAAATAACATCTTCACTAATGGGTAAAATAATCTCCATTGCTAACCAGAAAGGCGGAGTCGGCAAAACCACTACCGCAATTAACCTTGGTGCTGCTTTGGCCGTATTGGAATTTAAAACTTTAATTATTGATGCTGACCCTCAGGCTAATGCAACTTCGGGCGTTGGTTACGATCCAAAAAATATCAAAGCCAGCATCTACGAATGTATTATCGAAGAAGTTGAAGCTAAAAATATCATTCTGAGTACTGAAACTCCAAACCTGTTTTTGTTGCCGGCACATATCGATTTGGTTGGCGCTGAAATAGAAATGATTAATCTTCCAAACCGCGAAATCAAAATGCGTAAAGTTGTTGAGGAACTCCGCAACGACTACGACTTTATTCTGATTGACTGTTCACCATCGCTGGGTTTGGTTACAATAAATTCACTGGTAGCATCCGATTCCGTAATTATACCTGTACAATGCGAATATTTTGCGCTCGAAGGTTTAGGCAAATTACTGAATACCATTAAAATAGTTCAATCCCGATTAAACCCGAAACTCGACTTCGAAGGAATATTACTTACTATGTATGATGGTCGCCTGCGACTCTCAAACCAGGTTGTGGAAGAAGTAAAGACACATTTCCAGGATATGGTTTTTAATACCATTATTGCACGAAATACTCGTTTGGCTGAGGCTCCAAGCTTTGGGCAAACTGTTCTGATGCACGATGCCGGCAGCACAGGTTCACTGAATTACCTGAACCTGGCGCGGGAAGTATTACAGAAAAATAAAATGACCACGCTTACTCAAGAGCAAAAAGAAATAAAGGTTCAGGAATAATGGCAATTCAAAAAAAAACAGGATTAGGACGTGGATTGAGTGCAATACTCGAAAGCCCTGAGACAGATATCACTTCGAAAGATATTTCGGGTAACTATGTGGCTGGCGCGATAGCGAACCTTCCTCTCAGGAAAATTGAAACTAATCCCTTTCAGCCACGTGAGGATTTTGACCAGGTCGCATTAGCTGAACTTTCACAATCTATACTGGAACAAGGTATTATTCAGCCCCTTACAGTCAGGAAGATGGGATACGACAAGTACCAGCTGATTTCAGGCGAACGCAGGTTGAGAGCCGCCGGTCTTGCAGGAATTGAATCGGTTCCCTGTTACATCCGCGTGGCTAATGATGAGCAAATGCTCGAATGGGCCCTGATTGAAAACATTCAGCGCGAAAATCTGAACGCTATTGAAATTGCCATCAGTTACAACAGGCTTATCGAAGAATGCAGCCTCACCCAGGATGAACTCAGTAAACGTGTTGGTAAAAACAGGACTACCGTTACTAATTATATGCGACTACTCCGCTTACCGGGTGAAGTTCAGGCCGCTCTGAGAGATGGATCGATAAGCATGGGTCATGCCCGTACCTTGATCAATGTTGAAGATGAAACAAAACAATTGCTGATAACACGCAAAATTATTGCGGATGAACTTTCGGTGCGTGAAGTTGAAAAGCTTGTGCGCCAACTCGATAAAGTTGTTTCGCCTGTTACCAAACCGGGTAAAATTGCTCTTCCATTGAAGTACGAAGTAATGAAAGATTCACTCCAGGAACGCCTGAACCGCAAGATTGAACTAAACCGTACACCAAAAGGAAAAGGAAGTATTGTTATACCTTTTACATCTGATGATGATTTGCAGGCAATAATTTCGAAGCTAGGACTTGAATAACACCAGTGATAAACGAATTCACATACATTAATAAACAACCGGAACAAAGTCTGCCGATTTCCTTAACTAAAAAGGTTCGCTGGCTTTGTTTTGTTTTTATGCTCTTGGTGCTTTTTGCTGATTTTACAGGAAGCAAAGCCCAGGCGCAGGATACAAATGTGATGATCCCTAATCCGGTTCCGGTTAAACCTGAAAAAGTGCATTCACCCCGAAAGGCGACTATTTTTGCGCTGGTTCTGCCAGGTTCAGGTCAGGTATACAATCACAAATACTGGAAACTTCCGCTTGTTTATGCTGGTTTTGGTACAATGATTTATTTTATAACTACTAATAATAAGTATTATAAAGAGTTTAGTGCTGCTTATGAATGGGTAAGCGTAACCAGTCAGATAAATTATCCGCCTACTCCTGTAAATATTTTTTATCCCATACCCGATCCACCAAATGATTGGGCTACTAAAGGCTATACGGCAGATCAGCTGAAAGAAGGGCGCGATTATTACCGACGAAATCTTGAGGTCTCCTATATTCTCACCGGATTGTGGTACATTCTTACGGTTGTGGATGCTACTGTTGATGCTCATTTCTTTGACTATAGCATTAATGATGACCTTACGCTTCGGGTTAACCCCTGGCTTCCAACCCTGGGAATGAGTACATCAAAAGGAATTTCAGGAGGAATAAACCTGAGTTTACGATTTTAAAGGGATTGTCATAAACCCTTAGTACTAAAAAGAATAAAATTAAAAGGTTCAAACAATTAAATTAACAGTTCCTCATCAGCCTTTTCAAAAGTTATTTTTGCCACAGATTTCACAGATTTCGCTGATATTAATACTGGTTTCAGAAGGCTAATAAACTAAAATTGAACAAAAGTAATTTACACTATCTGTGTAATCTGCGAAATCTGTGGCATATATTTGTAAATCAAGATTTAGACAAATTTATCAGCTAAATTTGACCTTAATAAAACCATTATTTATGAAAATTGCGCTTCTGGGATATGGAAAAATGGGACGTGAGGTCGAAAAGATCGCGCTTGAACAGGAACATACGATAGTGCTTATAATTGACAATGAAAATGATTGGCTCGAAAAAGGCGAATTACTGAAAGGATGTGATGTTGCGATTGAATTTTCGATGCCAGCCATTGCGATTGAAAATATCCGCAGATGTTTCGACGCTAATGTTCCGATTGTAGTAGGAACCACCGGATGGTACGATCAGTTTCAGCAGATATCGGATCTCTGTGTCAGCGGGAACAAAACTTTGTTCTATTCGACTAATTTCAGCATTGGTGTAAATATCTTTTTTGATATAAACCGGAGGCTTGCCTCTCTGCTCCAAGCGTATCCCATGTATTCGCCGGCTATGGTTGAGATACATCATACTCAAAAACTGGATGCTCCCAGCGGAACTGCAATCACACTCGCGAATGACATTATAGCTGCAAACCCAAGGTTTACAAAATTTACTAAAACTGATCCCGGCCCTGGAGAAATTGCGATTCAATCCATTCGTGAAGGAAATGTTCCCGGCACACACACCATAACCTGGACTTCTGAAATTGACCAGATAACCATAACTCATGAGGCCAAAGGCAGACGGGGTTTAGCTGCCGGAGCTCTGATGGCGGCAGAATGGGTTCAGAACAAGCAAGGAGTTTACACTATGAAAGATATACTGAGTTTATAAAACATCTTAGGAGATTCTTATAAACATGCATTTTAACACATATTAACATAAACAGGCTAAGTAGCACGTAACTTTTGGCAGACATTTGCGCCTAACATTTACTTGTGTAACTTTGAAAAAACTATTTCAACATAATGCAACATAAGTCTTTATCCTTACAATTTTAAAAAACTCATACAATTAATCCTTAACTAAAGAAACCCTCTTATGGATCTGATGACAATTTTATTGCTTATTATCATCCTTTTCCCCATGTTGAATTATTGGATATTCGACGATGCCGGAGTTGGCGGATACAAAGCGTTGATCCCATTTTACAACTACTACGTATGGCTTAAAGTTATCGGTAAACCATGGTGGTGGCTGCTGATTATGCTGGTTCCTTTCATCAACTTCTTCATGATTATGCTGATGCTGGTGCAAAATGCGTTAAGTTACAGCAAACACAACCTTGGAGAACAGGCCCTTGCAGTCCTTGTTCCCTTCGCATACCTTCCTTACCTGGGTCATTCAAAAAAGGAACATTATGTTAAACCTGAAAACAGGATCAGAGTAAAAAAATCGCAGCTACGCGAATGGACTGATGCTATTATTTTTGCGGTAGTGGCAGCTTCTATTATCCGTATTTTTATGATTGAAGCCTATACAATTCCTACATCATCCATGGAAAAATCATTGCTGGTAGGCGATTTCCTGTTTGTAAGCAAGATGAGTTATGGCCCTAAGCTTCCCAATACCCCACTGGCTTTTCCGTTTGTGCATCATACCATGCCATTGACCCAATTTGCAAAATCATATGTTGAGTGGATCACATGGCCATATTATCGTTTCCCGGGCTTTACAACCATAAAACATGGAGATGTTGTGGTATTTAATTATCCGGATGGCGATACTGTTGCACTCAAACAACAGAATCAGAGCTACTATTCATTGATACGGCAGGTTGGACGCGAACGTGTGTGGAATGATAAATTCAACTTTGGAGATATTGTTGCCAGGCCTGTTGACAAGCGCGAAAATTATATTAAACGTTGTATTGGCTTACCAGGCGACACCATCCAAATTATAGACGAAGTAGTACATATTAATGGGAAGGCTCTTGATTTCCCTGAACTTTCTCAATTTTTATACCTGGTAAAAACAGATGGAAACCCGATTAATAAGCGTTTGATAGGTAAACTTGATATCACTGAAACAGTCCAACAGACTGAAAGTGGTGACCAGGAAATAACTTTAACGCAGGAATCGGCCGCTAAACTAAAGGAACTTCCTAATGTGCTGTCAGTTGAGAAAATAATACAACCTAAAGGATTCTGGCAGCCTTATATCTTCCCGTTCGATTCAGCTTATGCGTGGAATGTGGATAATTTCGGTCCTTTGTATATTCCTAAGGCCGGAGCGACTGTTCAGCTTACACTAGCGAACCTCCCTTTATATTCGCGGATTATCAACGCGTATGAGTTGAATTCACTGGATATTAAAGACGGGAAAATATTTATAAATGGGAAAATTGCAACGTCGTATACTTTCAAACTCGATTACTACTGGATGATGGGCGATAATCGTCACAATTCAGCAGATAGCCGTTTCTGGGGGTTTGTACCTGTTGATCATATTGTTGGCAAAGCAGTTTTTGTTTGGCTCTCACTTGACAACAACAAGTCGTTGTTCGATGGTAAAATCAGGTGGAGTAAATTATTCCGAACGATTAAATAAGAAATAATAATTCGCTGTTGAAAAAGCTATTTCGCCACAGATTTCACAGATAAATATCTTTAGTTAATGATCAAATTTCATTAAAAAAACTGCTGAAAGCAGTTT
>JAURYB010000052.1 GCA_030654075.1 Bacteroidales bacterium
CGCTCTTGCCATTTTTTAGAAGACGTCGCCACCGAATTTGATATCCAAGGCCTGGAACTAGATTGGTGCCTGATAGGCTGGGACGCCGACTACCGCTACCAGAAAACAGACGGCAAACAAGACGGCCAATTCGAACACTGGCGATTCACCGGCACCAGCTGGAAGCGCAGACAGCAAGAAGAACAACAACGCTACCTGGAAAATGCCTACCGCGTACTACTCACCAGAGCACGCCAAGGCATGGTGATCTTTGTACCGTACGGCGACGCAAAAGATGCGACGCGCTTGCCGGAATATTTGGATGGGACTTTTGAGTATTTGGTTAGATGTGGGGTTGAGGTTTTTGGGTGATCAAAATTGAATGCGCAATCCCCGTGCGGGTGGTGGCAGGATATTGGCCTGCAGGGCGCACGGGGATCGCGTGACTAGTTTTATTTTATCCAAATGTTGGAATGTTGGACCTGACGTCGGTCTTGTGTTTATCGCAGTCTAATTTGTATGAATTCGGATCAATATAGGGGGCGTGTTAGAGGTGTCTTATATTCTGAAGTATTCAATGTGAAATTGATTTCACAATTTCAAGGAATATCAATGTGTAAGTACTACAATGATCGTCAAATGGTTTTTATGCTGATCGTTTTTTAATGCCACTAATTTGAAGATAAAAATATGAAATTGCACGAAGAAATAAAAGAGATATTAGAAGGCATTAGGCAACCACTGACTGCCTTTGAACTCTCAAATCAAATAAATTCAAATGCCGAATTTCGAAATCGCACTCGTAGTGACGTATCTAGTTTGCAAGTACAGTCTTGTATCAACAATTTTCCATCGTTGTTCGAGCAAATCAACGGCAAAACATTTCTATCGACCGATCAAAAATGGCGAGATTTTCTAATTTCATATTCTTACATACTGAACATTTTAAGAGGGTTTTATAGCAATGCGGAATTGCAATTTTTTATTGCAGTACTTTTCCTCAGTAAACGGGTGTTAGATTTCAAGGAAATGAATTTATATTCGATAGATATTCCTTTTTCAGAGGAAGTTTTCTTGGAAATTTCTTATGGTGATAATTTTGATTTTGAGAAATGGTTGAAATCTATTTCAGAAATAGATAACGCGAACAATTTTCAAATTGAAATCTATTCGGAGTTTCAAACTCTTCTAAGAAAATTAGGTTTAGGAAAAATTCGCGAAGTATTCTCTGTATTAACGAGAGTCGATACACGCAATTTTGATATGAAAGAATTTGGAATCGCATTCGAATATCTTATTGAGGTAAATGTTGGGGAAAATTACAAATCAGGTCTTATAAGAACGCCTCCGCAAGTTATCGAATTGATGGTTCAGTTATTGAATCCAACGCACGGTACCGTTTTTGATCCTGTGTGTGGTGTTGGCGGTCTCCTGAGTGAAATAAATTTACACCGAGATGATGCTATTTTGCTGAAAGGTACTGAAGTAAATTATGGTGTCGCTCAACTAGCATTTATGAATATGCTTATGCACGGGGAAAGGCGGCCAAATATAAGGGCGATGAACTGTTTCGATGAACTTAGCTCATCTGAAAAATTTGATCACATCATTGGAGATTTACCGTTGTTGGGTGTTAAGAATAGTTCAAATGTCCATGATTTATCTAGCTATTCCAACATTAGGCTTCCAGCTAGCGGGAAAGGATTCAGCTCAATTCTGATCTTTATCCTTGCGAAATTAAGTAACAAAGGAAGAGCAGTGATAACAGTGTCTGATAGCTTTTTGTCGGCTGGCGGTGCCGATGAAAAAGTAAGACATCTCCTAATTGCTGATGATTTAATTGAATCTGTAATTAGTATTCCTGCTAATAGCTTGAAACCATATACAAATGGGAAGGCTTCCATATTAATTTTAAACAAAGCAAAACCTTCATATTTGATTAATAAAATAAAATTTATTAATGCGACAAAAAATACTAATGTATTGAAATTCGCAGCCTTTGATTCCGGCAAGATAATTTCTGAATATCGAGAACGGGAGACAAATGGAGATGATGTACAAATTGTAAGCACAAGAGAGGTCGCCGAAAGCAATACGCTGCAAGTTAATTTTTTTGTTGAGAAATTTCACGAAGTAACGGACCTTATAAAATCAGGAAAGGCTGTACTTCTTGGTGATTTGGTTGAAATGAAAACTGGAAGTCCCTTATTTAGTAAAGAAGACGCCAATTTCTCTGAGGGGATACCTTACATAAAAATTGAAAATCTTGAAAAAGATATTTTGGATATGCGACTTTCTTCAGAGTCTTTAATTAATAATTTTTCCGATACATCTCACTATAAAAAATCCCTATTTGTTGACGATATTTTGATGGTAGCCAGAATTGGCGATTATTTAAAACCTACATACTTTCAACCTAGTAAAAACCTACCGGCAATAGTTACCCATTCAAATGTAATTTCACTAAAACCTCGAAATCCGCAACGATTAAATTTGGAATATTTGTATTATCAACTTTACTCGCCGTTTGTTCAAAAACAGGTTGAGCAAAAGAGAAAAGGCGCTGTCATGCCAACTATCACGTTAAGCTCTTTGAACAGCCTTGTGATACCGTTTATGTCCATCGAGCTGCAGAAAGAATTTATTGTCTCGCAAAAATTGAACATTATTTCGATTGAAAAAGATCGCGTGAATCAACGGTTAAAGTTGATTGGATTTGAAGAGCAAGAAATTCAAACTGAAAGCGATGTCGTGAGCACGTTGGTACATGAACTAAGGCCAAAGCTTTTAAGTTTTCATACCTTCGCTAGTTTATTGAAGAAAAAAATTGCGAACGTCGATATGCTCGAACTCAAATCAAATGAATCACACAATGCTCAAACGGATCCCGATATGCTTGACGTGATTGAACCAATAAAGGACTACAGTATTCAATCAATCACCGAAAAATTGGTCGATGAGTCCGAGCGATTAAACGATGTGTTAAATCTCGTGAAGCAAGTGATGGGCTTTAAGCTGAAGCAAGAGGATTTTATTGCGATTGACTTGTTTAATTTCATTTCGGAACATCTGGCAAGCAAGGAAGTAGAAACTGCGCAGCGATTTAGCTGTGAGGTTACCGGTTCACATGCGATAGTTGATCTTCATTGCGAGTCATTTAAATATCTAATCGATCAATTATTAAGTAATGCAGTAAGTCATGGATTTTCTATACCGTCGCCTGCAGACAAAGTGATATTTTCGATTCGAGAAAATAGAACACGAAAAGTAGTAACCATCGACTACTCGAACAATGGAGCACCTCTACTAATTACCGGGAAAGACTATATTCGCTTTTTTCAAAAAAGTAAGATCAGTAGTGGCTCCGGCATCGGTGGAAATTATATTTACCGTATCGTAAAGTCTCATAAAGGAGAACTAAGTATAAAAGAAAATCAAAAAAAAGGATTTTTTATGACAATAGAATTGCCAATAAAGCAGGGGTATGATGAATAACGTTATTTTAATTGATGATGATTTGCATTTTAAGGATTTGTTCCAAGTAAAAGCGGAGGAACAAGTAAATCCATTAAGGTTAATATATAGAAATAGCTTTGATGGGCTCAAGGAAGTTATGCCAAAACACTTGCGGCAAGTTATAGCCGTTGTTCTTGATGTTAAATGTATGATGTCCGAAGATCAGGTTAAAGAAGATGAAGGATTCATCGGTACAGCCCTTACTTATCTAGACACAAATTGTCCTGGTTTTCCGAGAATAATCCTCACTGGCGATGATGAATCGTTTACACACTTACCAAAATTTTTTCAAAATGAATTGATATTTCAAAAAACTCCCACTGGGTTAACAGACGCATTTAATCAACTGAATTTTTTTCGTGAAAATTCGATAGATATACAGATAAGAAATGATCATCAGATCGTATTCTCACTATTTAAAGAAAATTATTATTTGGCAAACGATGAAGTTACTTTGTTAAATGTACTAAACAAAAAAGAAGTAAGCGATTTTGCTAGTTTTGGAGGCATTCTTAGAGACATTCGAGCACTTCAAGAAACGATTTATAAGACCATAAACAAAAAGTCCAAAGCAGTTGTTCCTGATAGTGTATTTAAGTCAAATGGAATGATCGATTTCAATAAATTGATGAGACATTTAAACGGAAATCCTTTGTCACAAGGGAAACCGGCCACATCACAAATTTTTCAAAATTCCGCAATTTTCAATTTATCGAACTCCCTATATTGGACCTCAGGTAAGTACATACATTCAGATCCAGCTGAAACTTATTTTATTAGCAATTACACGATAAAAGCGATGAGTAATAGTTTAATGGAGTTATTTATTTGGTCTGAAGGTTATCTTAAATAAGAAAGGATTAACTAACGCAAAATGGCAAAAGATAACGAATCTAAACAGGTCATCAGGGGGTAGAAGATACGACAAACTTTCCGGAAAATTTGGACGGGACTTGTCGTATGTGGTTAGTTGGGGGTTTGTGGTGGTCGAAATTGGATGCGATGCGGATCCACAATTATATGAGGCAGCATCAGTTAAAAATAAACTGTTCTAATCCTCACTTAATTCTTACTCTGTGAATCTCAATAATCCCGCAAAATGCCGCACTAATCGCAGCACTATCCACCACATCCACCATAAAAGGCAAATCCGATTCAGAGAAATCATGTTCGATTGCGGCGAGCAGACTGAGCGTTAAACAAGAGTTGCTGATGATAGCAAGATCGAGATCTGAATAGGTTTTTTCTGTATGGGTGGCGCGTG
>JAURYB010000060.1 GCA_030654075.1 Bacteroidales bacterium
AATTGGGGTTGGACAAACAGAAGATAGCATGTAGATTTGGAAGGATTGTTATTAATGATTCAACGGTGTTTCAATTGCCTGAAAAATATTCCGGCAAATATCGGGGTAGTGGAGGCGGGGCATCCACTTCAGCCATAAAGAATCAATATTGTTATGACCTTCTTGCACAGGAAATCATAGCTATCACGGTGCAGAAAGGAACTGTACCGGATTGCAAATATCCCTTGCAAGACCTACGAAAGAATGACTTGCGAATGGAAGATTTGGGTTATTTCAAGGTAGGTAGATTCCGTCAAATGCAAGAAGTAGAAGCATATTATTTAAGCCGTTTAAAATCTGGAGTAAATATTTATGTGCAAGAAGCCGGAAATTCCAAACAGCTGGACATACTAAAAGTGATTGGCAAAATGAAGGTTGGGGAAATACTAAGCATACCGTTTTTTAGGCGAAATGGGTAAATTTCCCACAAGGTTAGTCCTGGAGAAAGTACCAAAACAGATAGCCAATGAAAAACGGAGGAAGCTGAAAACGGGCAAACAAAATAAGCGCAAATCCATTAGTAAGGAACGCTTAGTCTTCTGTGATGTAAATGCATTTGCAACCAATTGCACGCAAGAACAACTCCCCGATCATCTGTTACGCCAGTGTTATAGCCTAAGATGGCAAATTGAAATCATGTTCAAGGCCTGGAAATCGTTTTTCAAAACCGACAAGGTAAAGAAAATGAAAATTGAACGATTTGAATGTTTTCATTATGGTTGTCTGATGTGGATTATAGCAAGTACTCATTTGTTGCGGTTTTTCAAACAATGGTGCCTGAAGGAGTATAAAACAGAATTAAGCGAATTGAAATTCTATAAATTAGTAGCTTCAATGAGACAAGAAATGAAAGATGTAATAAAATCAAACCAGCAACACCTATACCGCTTACTGGAACGAATTGCTCAACTATTAGAAAGAACATGTGTCAAAGAACAAAAGAAAAACAGGCTTACACCATTACAAATAATAACTAATCTGGCTTAGCCTGACGGTTATGGGGTTACAGGGACGGGTCTATTTCTATCTCAGGAAACAACTACAACGACTCAACCGGTTTATCTCCACCTTCCCCCAGGTTTAGTCGTAATTTCCGGTAATGAATTTTCATGGCTATTGCAGCCAGAAGCGAAACACTTCCAATCATAATCAATATAAGAAGGTAGTTGCCCAGATAGTTGAAAAAATAAGTGAATACTATATAAACAACGCTGATTATAAAAAGAATAGCAGTTGTTTGCAGGTGTGTGAAACCCAGATCCAGAAGTACATGGTGAATATGGCGATGGTCGGCTTTGAATGGGCTTCCTCCACGGTATATCCGGATGGAGAATACCCTCAGGGTATCAAATAATGGCACTATAAGAACTGCAATAGAGAAAGCAGGACCCGCAATAAAATAGGGCTTAATCGAAGGCATGCTATTCATTTCGTTGAACCGGAAAACCAAAACCGTCATAGCAAAACCCAGGAGCAGAGAACCCGTATCGCCCATAAATATTTTATTCACCTTTCCAAACGAGTTATATATAAAAAAGGGTATCAGGGCGCCTGAAATAGTAAACGCAAATATAGCGTACTCCCATTCGTGGATTACCAGAAAATAACTGCCAAAAACAGAACTTCCCAATAAAGCTATGGATGATGCCAGTCCATCAACACCATCAATAAGATTAAGCGCATTTATTATAACTATTCCAACAAATAAAGAAATTATAAGACTTTCGATATAATTCAATTCATTGATGCCAAATATGCCTTGTAAATTGTTAATTTTTACATCACCTATTACGATAAGAATAATCAATGCAATTATTTCTGCAACCAGTTTTTTCCAGGCCCCGATATTTATTATGTCATCTTTCATTCCAACAAAGAAAATCAGAGTTAATCCGGCTAAGATTGGTGGTAGTGAAGTTAAACTGCTTGATATCTGTCCGCCATTCAATCCACAGGTATTTATTAAAATCAGACTTACCATGATGATACTGAAATAGATACCCAATCCACCCATGGTTGGAATCGAAGTTTCATGGCTTGTTCTTTGATTGGGGACATCAAAAAAATTATTTTGCCTGGCGATACGTATAATTATTGGAATGACATACAAATTCAAAATAATGGCAAGTATAAATGCAGTAGCAATACGATATTCAGGTTGAAATAAATGAAAATAAAAACTCTCTATTGAGCCCATAAAGTGCAATATTATTGATTAAATGGACAGCAAATTCTGTAACCTTGTTTCATCTGATATTAATTTATTAATTCATTGCTTATTTTCAGCGGTATTAATGCTTGCTTCGCAGGTGATTTTTAAAGGTCAGATGCCTGCCCGATGCAGGCGGGGAATACACCATGATGAACCTAATTATCATCTTTTGTTGGTGTTTTCCAGTCATGGCTATTTCATGCTGTGTAATTGTGGTTTGAAAAGGTATTTCTGGTTCTGTTTTAATGTATCTTATAATACGCAAAATTAATTCTTTTATTGTGTCTGAATACTGATTATTTAGCTAAAAAGAGTTGTTTCGGGTGGGATGAGAAGTCATTCGGTTGTTGAGGGTTGAGCTTTTAAGTGTTTTAGAGGGATTATTAGTCATTCAATGGTCATTCAGCTGTTGAAGTTTGAGCTTGGTAAGTGCCTTGGAAGAATTGATTGTCATTTAATGGTACCTTGATAATAGTCTGGCCTTGGTATTTGGAATTTGGTACTTGGTACTTAAAACATTGCACTTTGACTGGCTTCGGGGGGGCGGCTACGCTCACCCACCTTCAGCCGCCACCGCTCAGTTCCTGCGAACACATGAACCCTTGAACCTGTCACTGCGAGGAACGAAGCAGGAACCTTTGAACTTTGAACTTTGAACATTTGAACTTTTAAACTTTTGAACTTTGAACCTTGAACCGTTGAACCTTTGAACGCTTAAACCTTTGAACTTTTGTTTTAAAACTTATCTAAATCGTTGTTCAACATATGTTAAAAAATTGTTCCGTTTTTCATACCTTTGCAGCAATGGAAAACATCAGGAACTTTTGTATAATTGCGCATATCGACCACGGCAAAAGCACGTTGGCCGACCGGCTGCTCGAAACCACCGGAACCCTTACCGAACGTCAGCTTCAGAACCAGGTGCTCGATGATATGGATATTGAACGCGAACGCGGTATCACCATAAAGAGCCATGCCATCCGTATGGATTATTTATACAACGGCATTCAATACGAGTTAAACCTTATTGATACACCGGGTCATGTCGATTTTTCGTACGAAGTTTCACGTGCAATAGCGGCATGTGAAGGCGCACTGTTGATCGTTGACGCTACACAAGGCATACAGGCTCAAACCATTTCCAACCTGTACCTCGCACTGGAACATGACCTGGAAATCATCCCGGTTATGAATAAAATGGACATGGATTCGGCTATGCCCGAAGAAGTGGAAGACCAGATTATTGAACTTATCGGGTGTAAACCAACAGATATTATCCGTGCCAGTGCCCGCACCGGAATGGGAATCCAGGAAATACTGGATGCTATCATAAGTCGTGTTCCGGCACCGAAAGGCGATCCGGAAGCTCCATTGCAGGCTTTGATCTTTGACTCTTTCTTTAATCCGTTTAGAGGCATAGTTGCTTATTTCCGGATTTTTAATGGGAAAATACGTAAAGGTGACCAGGTTAAATTTGTTAATACCGGCAAAGAATATAAAGCAGAAGAAATCGGCTTGCTTAAATTAGATCAAAAACCAATGGATATGCTTACTACAGGCGACGTTGGTTACATTATTTCCGGTATTAAAACCGCCAAAGAAATAAAGGTTGGTGATACGATCACTCATGTGGATCGCCCTTGTGTCACCGCCGTTGAAGGATTCGCCAATGTAAAACCTATGGTTTTTGCAGGCTTATATCCAATTGATCCCGATGATTATGAGGAGTTGAGAATTGCCATTGAAAAACTACAATTGAATGATGCTTCACTTAGTTTTGAACCCGAATCATCCTTAGCTCTTGGCTTTGGTTTCCGTTGCGGATTTCTTGGACTTTTGCATATGGAAATAGTCCAGGAACGCCTCGACCGTGAATTCAATATGGATGTGATCTCGACCGTTCCTAACGTAATGTATAAGGTAATTACAACGAAAGGTGAAGAAATCGAAGTTCATAATCCTTCGGGTATGCCTGATACAACCTGGGTTGATGATATTTACGAACCCTTTATCTCGGCACAGGTAATTTCCAAATCGGATTACCAGGGATCGATTATGAAACTCTGCCTTGAAAAACGTGGAACCCTGAAAAATCAGATTTACCTCACGCAGAACCGTGTAGAACTCAGTTTCGACCTGCCTTTGGGCGAAATCGTAATCGACTTTTACGATAAACTGAAAAGTATTTCAAAAGGCTATGCTTCTTTCGATTATCATATCTCCGATTACCGCAAAGCTGACCTGATAAAACTTGATATTCTTCTTAACGGCGATCCGGTCGATGCCCTCAGTACACTTATTCACCGCGACAATGCGTATAGCTTTGGAAAACGTATCTGCGAAAAGCTTAAAGAACTTATCCCGAGGCAGCAATACGACGTAGCCATACAAGCCGCCATCGGTGCAAAAATTATATCGCGCGAAACAATCAAAGCACTTCGTAAGGACGTTACCGCCAAATGCTATGGTGGCGATATTTCACGTAAACGTAAATTGCTTGAAAAACAGAAAAAAGGTAAGAAAAAAATGCGACAGATCGGGAATATAGAAGTGCCGCAAAGTGCGTTCCTCGCTGTATTGAAACTTGATTAAATTCAGTTAATCAAAAATTTAAAAGCCTCTTAACTTTCGAAAAGTTAAGAGGCTTTATTTTTTCACTGTTGTCCGAAAAAAAAATGACAATAAGATCTAACTGCTTGATTAATAACACCCATACTGGACTTGGGATCAGGTGATGCTGGCTTTATCTTCTACCAATATGCTATTTGCTTGCGCCAATAATCTCTGGGACTGTCCCGGTAGGGACAACATGTCGGTAAAAAAATAAGTTATAAAAAAAGATTAAGTCCCGTCAGGGACGATATATTTTTAAATCGGACAACCATAATTTTTTTATTAAAATTTAAAGATATCCCGGAATCAACTTCCGGATTGCTCTTTATAAAATCATAAGGATCGAATCCTCAGTCATCGCCATATTGTTCTAAAAAACCCCTGACACAGTTTGTAATCGGCTCTACCTCAATCAGAAACCCATCGTGTCCGTATGAAGTAGGAATTTCAGCATAATGTGCGCCGGGAATCCCGTTAGCGATAAATTGTTGTTCTTCACGCGGAAAAAGTCTATCTGAATCCATTGCAATAACAATAGTTTTCGCAGTTACTGAATGCAATGCATTCTCGATTGATCCTCGTCCACGTCCTACATTATGACTATCGAACAACCTGGTCATGGTCATGTAACTATATGAATTAAAGCGTTTAATGAACTTATTCCCCTGGTGTTGCAGATAGGAAGACGCTTTAAAATCACTGATTTTATTAAGATCAGTCTCTTTTTGAATAAAATTCAGAGCTTCGGAAGTTCGGTAGCTGATCAGGGCAATGGCCCGTGCTGTTTTCAGTCCCAGTTGGCCGCCATCCGGCTTGTCCTCTGTATATGTAGAATCCGCCGTTATGGCCATGCGCTGAGCTTCGTTAAGTGCAATATTCCATGGAGATGCAAAGGCGTTGCCTGCAATAACGGCAAGGTTCCTGATTTTGTCGGGATACATGATGGCCCATTCTAAACATTGGAAAGCACCAATTGATCCGCCGATTGTTAAAAATACAGATTTTATTCCCAGGTGTTTTCGCAGCAATTCATGGGCATTTACCAGGTCGCGGACGGTTATCATGGGAAAATCCCGTAACCAGGGTTTTCCGGTTCCGGGATTCTCGTCCAGAGGTCCGCTGGTTCCATAACAGGAGCCAATGATGTTTGCACATATCACAAAATACTTGTCAGTATCCATAAGCAGTCCAGGTCCTATCATTCCTGGCCACCAATCCTGTGCGTCAGAATTGGCAGTGAAAGCATGACAAACCCATATGACATTATCACAATTTTCGTTGAGCTCACCCCAGCTATTATACTCAATCCGTAACGACGGAAGTTTTCCGCCGGTTTCCAGGTTGAATGGCTGCGGATGATGGTAATAGTGTGAATGCGGCATAGTTAAACGTGAATTTTGTTTATTCTAACAAGAGGGGCTTTACCTAAAAAGAGCGCAAAGATAGTTCTTGTTAAAATATAGTTAACAGAAACTGGTGTAAGTATATCCAACGCAAATTTCAAAAAACAAATTCCTGCCACAGATTTCGCAGATTTCACAGATTAAAAACAAATCCTGTTTTTTCTGTTTTTCAATAAAAACTATCAACATTAACTACAAATCAGTAATTACAAATCTGTGCTAATCTGTGTAATCTGTGGCAAAAAAATACTTTAGTGGATCATATTTACCTCAATTAAAAGGAATCATTTACACAAAAAGCCCGTCAACCGAAAGATATCGTTCTCCTGTATCGTAATTGAATGTAAGGATCTTAGCTCCGGCAGGAATTTCGTCTATTTTCTTTGCCACAGCAGCTAATGAAGCACCGGTTGAAATACCAACAAAAATCCCTTCCTGGGAAGCTATTTTCCGGGCATATTCAAAAGCTTCGTCCTTACTCACGGTGATGACACCATCAATAAATTCACCTTTGTAATTTTTTGGCACAAAGCCAGCGCCAATGCCTTGTATAGGATGTGGTCCTGGTGCACCTCCGCTCAATACAGGCGAAAGTTCAGGCTCAACAGCAAATACCTGTAGTTTTGGAAATTTTGCTTTTAACACTTCGGCAACTCCTGAAATATGTCCGCCAGTGCCAACACCGGTAATAATATAATCAAGACCATCAGGAAAATCAGCTGCGATTTCCAGCGCAGTGGCTTTCTTGTGTGCTTCGATATTGGCCTGGTTGTTGAATTGCTGTGGAATCCAGGAATTAGGTGTTGCTTCGGCCAGTTCAGTAGCTTTTTCGATAGCGCCTTTCATGCCTTTTTCCCTTGGAGTAAGCACAAAATCAGCTCCGTACACCGACATCAGTTTGCGTCTTTCAATACTCATGGATTCTGGCATTACCAGGATAATTTTATACCCTTTCACGGCAGCTACCAATGCCAGTCCAACTCCTGTGTTACCCGAAGTAGGTTCGATAATAACACTATCTGCCGTTAAAATTCCTCTTTTTTCAGCGTCTTCAATCATTGCCAGTGCAATTCTATCTTTGATGCTGCCACCCGGATTGGTTTTTTCCAGTTTTATCCACACTTCATGTGATTTCCCAAAAAGTTTGTTGATCTTCACATGCGGGGTGTTCCCGATTGTATCTAAAATTGTATTTGCTTTCATTGCTAACGGTTTGTATTAAATGATTAAATCTAAAATTCAGGAAATCAGGAGAATTATCGGTAAAAGACTCATCCTTACCTTTTTAAAAAGAATTTGTTGTAAAGAGTGTAAATTTTACATCCCACACAATAAGCCAGAACTGCTTCCAATGTTGCAAACAGAACCAGAATTCCACCAAGTGAATAAATTACTATTGGCAATTGCAGGAAAGCTGCAACCGCTATAACAGAGGAAAGTATAAATCCAACTTTTGATGCAAACTTTTTCCCACCCGCATCAATCAGTTTTTCTTTTATATCAATAAAAGAAACAGTTTTTATTCCGAAATACCTGAATAAACTCCATTCCTTTTTATCAAAGCCTCGCACATAGAAGTCGAAAGCGAGAAAAAGAAAAACTACAGGAGACTGAAAATATACACCAGCAGTAGCCGTAATAGCAACAAGACCGGCAACTACTCTTACTGTAGGTTCGTTTATTAGTGTTCCCTCAATCGGGCAGATATGGGCCATGTCTTTAAACTAGAATTAATGTTTAATTAGAGTATTTATTTGGTTTACCACAAGAATTACAATTAACGAATTACGATTAACGAATTACGATTAACAAATTACGATTAACGATTTGCTTTCAGCAAGTTTCAATTGTCACTCGTACATCGAAGATCGTAAATCGTAAATAAAAAAACCCTGATATTATGGACAGCCTCCAAATAGTGAATTTATTAACCAATCTTCTCAAACGCTTGCTGTAAATCAGCTTTTATGTCGTCAATATGTTCTATGCCAACTGACAAACGCAACAATCCCGGAGTTACACCAGCCTGAAGTTGTTCGGCATCGCTAAGTTGCTGATGGGTGGTGGCGGAAGGCTGAATGATCAAAGTTTTAGCATCTCCAACATTTGCAAGATGGCTGATAAGTTCCAGTGATTCAATGAATTTACTAGCCGTTTCTTTACTCCCTTTAAGTTCAAAGCTTAAAACGCCGCCAAATCCATTGCGCAAATATTTCTTAGCCAACGCATTATAAGGCGAAGATGCAAGTCCGGGATAATTAACTAACTCAACCTGTGGATGACCTTCCAGCCAGGTTGCAATTGCCAATGCATTTTCAACATGGCGCTGAACGCGGAATGATAAGGTTTCGAGTCCCTGTATCAGCAGAAATGCATTTGATGGCGATAAAGCAGGACCAAAATCGCGAAGACCTTCAACCCTTGCCCTGATATTGAACGCTATATTTCCGAATGGACCGTTTGTTCCAAAAACATCCCAGAATACAAGCCCATGATAGCCATCGCTAGGCTCGCTGAAAGCAGGGTATTTCCCGTTTCCCCAGTTAAAATTTCCTCCGTCAACAATAATGCCGCCAACCGATGTGCCATGTCCGCCAATCCATTTGGTAGCTGATTGAACAACTACATTTGCGCCGTGCTCCAATGGACGGAAAAGGTAACCGCCGGCGCCGAATGTATTGTCAACTATAACCGGAAGATCATGCTTTTTGGCCAACGCTGTGATAGCCTCAAAATCGGGAACATTAAATTTCGGATTTCCAATCGTTTCCAGGTAAATAGCTTTGGTTTTGGCATCGATCAGTTTTTCGTATTCTTCAACGTCATCACTTGCGGCAAAGCGCGCTTCAATACCTAACCTTTTAAAGGCAACTTTAAACTGGTTATAAGTTCCGCCATACAGGAACTTTGTCGAAACGAAATTATCTCCCGATTCCAGGATATTGTTGAGCGCGATAAACTGTGCAGCCTGTCCGGATGACGTAGCCAGGCCGGTAACACCACCTTCCAATGCCGCTACACGTTTTTCGAAAACATCGGTTGTCGGGTTCATAATACGGGTATAAATATTCCCGAATTCTTTGAGCGCGAACAGATTAGCGCCATGTTCCGCGTTTTTAAATACATAGGAACTTGTCTGGTAAATAGGTACTGCACGTGAAAGTGTTGTGCTGTCAACAACTTGTCCGGCATGTATTTGTAAAGTCTCGAAGTGAAGTTTTTTGTCTGACATTTGTTTTGGATTTTAAAGTTTATAGTATTTGTTTTTTGGATTTACATTATAAAAAGAGCCCTTTCACTTTCTGCGGAAGGGCTCTTTACATTTTATCGACTGCTTTTCAGTTTCAACAAACTATAATTTAACCATTCCGCATTTGCAAAAGCATACAACAACGCATACACATGTGAAAAACGGGATTGGTTATTGTAGCTTTAAATTGCATTTTATTCGGTTTAAATGGGTCAAAAAAAAAGCTTCCCTGGTTTAGGAAAGCCTGTTTCGTTAGTAACGATATCTTAGTTAAGAAAGCTCTCCGTAAATTAAAA
The DNA here is from genome assembly GCA_030654075.1 of Bacteroidales bacterium. Lineage (GTDB taxonomy): Bacteria > Bacteroidota > Bacteroidia > Bacteroidales > UBA4417 > UBA4417. The sequence continues at coordinate 9,814 of JAURYB010000060.1, forward strand.
ACACATACAACAACACATCATGGTGTTGTTCGAAGCATTTAAAATTTCCTCAGCTTTAATGTACATTGTCTGAATTATTATGCAGCAAAAGTACAAATTACTTTTTAATTACCACCAAACTATTTTCTTAAATATTTTATCATAAATATAAAATGCAGTGATATCAATACTTTCAGTAGACAATATTTTTATTCAATCAGGTCACCAATTGAATATTTATGCAATTTAGAATGGATTTAGATAGTGTTTTTGAGATACAAATACATTCAGTAATCAGTTTTTTACTGTTTAAATCTGATCAAAATCTGAAAATAAATTGTAACTATGCAAAAAGGTTACTTCTCCTGTTCTTAAAAACGAAGACATGTATTGAGCTTAACTACACATTATGAAAAAGTCTATTTTACTGATTATAGTTTACACAGCTTTTATTCAGCTGAGTATTGCCCAATCTCAAAAAATTGTAGTACCTGGTGGTGCTGTTGATCCCTATCATTATACCATAGAGAAGTCAAAAGTTTATACCAATGCAGCCGTGGCATGCGCACATCCACTGGCCAGTACAATAGGAGCGGAAATCATGAAACAAGGCGGAAATGCTTTTGATGCAGCTATTGCCGTGCAACTCGCACTGGCCGTGGTTTATACCAATGCCGGCAATATTGGTGGTGGTGGATTCCTGGTCGCAAAACAAGCAAATGGCAAGACTATTACCATCGATTACCGTGAAACTGCTCCTAAAAAAGCATCCCGGGATATGTATTTAGACGAAAAAGGAAATGCACTGACTGATTTATCGTTATTTGGACATAAATCTTGTGGTGTTCCCGGAACTGTAGCCGGGTTATTTGCCACCCTTCCTTATGCTGCACTTCCGTTTAAAACCTTGATTCAGCCTGCAATCGACCTGGCCGAATTTGGATATTCTATCACAGAAGGAGAGGCGTCCAGCTTAAATGCTACACGAAAATCATTTGAAGAAAACAGCACTGCTCCTACTGCTCTGGTTAAAAAAGGCGAATGGAAAGCTGGTGATACTCTGGTTCAGAGAGAATTGGCTGAAACCTTGAAACGAATTCAGGATAAGGGAGCCAAAGGTTTTTATGAAGGGAAAACAGCGGATCTGATTGTTGCTGAGATGAAAAAACAGGACGGGCTGATTTCAAAAAAAGATCTTAAAAATTATACTGCAAAAATAAGATCAGCATTGGAATTCAGGTACAAGGATTACACAGTAATAAGCATGGCTCCTCCCAGCAGCGGTGGAATAATACTGTGCCAATTGATGAAGATAATGGAAACCAAACCCGTAGCTTCTTATGGATTTCAAAACGTTAAAAGTGTTCAGCTGATGGTTGAAGCCGAACGAAGAGCATTTGCCGACAGATCCGTTTACATGGGAGATCCGGACTTTTGGAAAGTTCCTGTCAAAACCCTAACCAGCGATACATATATCCAAAATCGCATGGCGGATTTCGATTCAACCAGGGCAACACCAAGCACAGGTATCAAAGCTGGTAACATCAACGAAAGTGAAGAAACCACGCATATCAGTATTATTGATAAAGAAGGGAATATGGTAAGCATAACTACAACATTAAACAATAGTTATGGCAGCCGAACCGTAGTCTTCGGCGCCGGATTTTTACTGAATGACGAAATGGATGATTTCAGCATCAAACCCGGTGTTCCAAATATGTACGGCGCTATTGGAGGCGAAGCCAATGCAATACATCCCGGCAAAAGAATGCTCAGTTCCATGACGCCAACACTGGTTTTGGATAAGAATATGAATCCTTTGATTATTGCCGGAACACCAGGCGGCACCACCATACCAACATCTGTTTTTCAAACACTTATCAATATTTTAGAGTTCGGCATGAATGCCTCCGAAGCAATCAACAAACCAAAATTCCACCATCAGTGGTTGCCTGATGAAGTAATGGTTGAAAAAGAATTTGACCAGGAAACGATAAAACAATTACGAGCCATGGGTTATACTGTTACCGAGCGCGGACAAATAGGAAGAATGGAGGTAATACGTATTCTGCCTGATGGCCGTCGCGAAGTTGCTGCTGATCCCCGAGGTGATGACGCTGTTAACGGGTTTTGATAAAATCTAAATCCATTATTAATGTGTTTCTAAAATATGTAACTGGTAGTAATGAACAACCAGTTTGCTAATGTCCTATTTTTGCATAAAATAAGCATCAATAACTCGGAGCAATCCTGGCTTCTTTGTTATTAACTGGCTAAACATAAATCACGGATCTGTTGAACATTACCTGGGATTTATTGTTCTTATTTACACTTATAATGCTAATTTTCAGATAATTATACTAATGGACCGACTAACACTATTACCAAAAGAAATTTTTCGTAGTTACGTTTGCGCTCACGCCAATTTACCACCGGTTGAAAGCACCCAACACTTTGTGGATGAGCTTGTAATGTTCTTTTTCCCGCTTAAAGGCAATCGGACAGTTTCCCTAAAATCATTGCAAAAAGAATTACGCCGTTTGCGTTTCCGGCTCAGTGAACTGCTGTATCCTTTGCACGACGGCGCAGAAGATGAAGTAACCCAGGTTGTTGAATCCTTTTTCAATCAATTGCCTGATGTTTATGATAAGATGCTTAATGATGCTCAATCTTTTCTGGACAGCGATCCATCTGCAAAAGGAATTGAAGAGATAATTATGTCATTTCCCGGCTTTTATGCAATATCCGTTTATCGTATTGCTCATGAACTCTGTTTACTGAAGGTGCCGTTGCTTCCCAGGATTATGAGTGAATACTTGCATAGTAAAACAGGCATCGACATTCACCCTGCTGCTAAAATAGGAAAGAACTTTTTTATTGACCACGGAACAGGTGTAGTAATAGGTGAAACTGCAGAGATTGGCGATAATGTAAAGATTTACCAGGGTGTTACTCTGGGAGCTCTTTTTGTTGAACGCGCACTCCGTGACCTGAAACGCCACCCGACGATACAGGATGATGTAATTATTTATGCAGGAAGTACAATTTTAGGAGGAAAAACGGTTATCGGCCGGGGCTCTGTTATTGGGGGTAATGTTTGGCTTACCGAAAGTGTGGAGCCACATTCGCTGGTTTATCATAAGCCACAGATAGTGATCCGGGATAAGAAGGATTTTGTCGAACCGATTAACTTCTTTATTTAAACCAGCAAATACACTATTTCAAACCAGATAAACCGGGCCTAATCACTTTCCACAAAATTAACCAACGGAACACAAATATTTAAATAAACCGAGACTTGATCAGATAGTGAATTTTAATCAGAATATTAACATTTTACCAGAGTGCAGTATTATAAAAATCAGACCTCTTAAAACATGCTCAAATTTTTATATTACGTTCATTTAAATGCTAATTTTACCTTAAAATTATGGTAATTATATAATCACTTTAAGTATTGTATTACAGTTCAACGCCACAGTTCCATTATCATTAAGAACAAGAACGCTATGCGGTTGAGGTAAATTATTGGTTAACAAACTAAAAGAAACACCTATACACACAAACTCTATATTATGAAAAAGCTTTTTACCATTGCGATCATCGCAATATCCATGCAGGCAACTGCACAATTTAATCATTCAATTTACGCCAAACAGCAATCACCAAAATCCGCTCTAAAAAGTGTTAATTTCGGTATAACAGATGAAGATCTGCAATCAATCCGGATTGAAAAAATTGATGATAAAAATGCAATCCAACTTCTAAATATGACAGAACTACCAGTAATGCAGGTGAATGATAGTACATATTATTGGAAATGGGATATAACTAATTCTGCCTGGATAGTAAATTCCAAATCTATCAACAATTATAACTCAAATAATGATTTGCTCAGTGGAATGACACAAAACTGGAATGGCAATGCCTGGGAAAATTATTTCCTGGAATCACAAAGCTTTGATGCGAATAATAACAGGATTTCTTTTTCTTTCCAATTCTGGAACAATAATTCCTGGGATAATGCGAATGTGTATTCATTTACCTATGACGCAAACAACAGACTGGCAGAAACTTTAGAGAAATCATGGGATGGAAATGTTTGGGTTAATTTCAACTTATTTTCCTGTATGTATAATGGCAATTTTAAGCTAGCTTCTGTGCTTGACAAAACGTGGAATGGAAGCTCGTGGGAAAACTCAAAGATTACATCATATACATACGATGCTACTGATAATTTAATCAGTTTGCTTATTCAAAATTGGAACGGGAACAGTTGGGTAAATTCCGACTTAAATACATTTACTTACGATCCGAATAATAATCTGACAAGCGATCTATATCAAAAAGATTTGTATGGTGGAAGTACCTGGGAAAACATGGTTCTTGTTTCATATACTTTTGATGTTAATAATAATCGGACTAGCAAGTTATCCCAAAGCTGGAAAAATAACGCATGGTCAAATAATTATCTGGAATCAAATTCTTATAATATCAACAATAAATTGACCTCCACCCTATCTAAATATTATAATAACAATGCATGGGAAAACTCTGGTCAGGAATTATTTACTTACGATACTATTACTAATCAGACTAGATCAATCGCCTACAATTGGCAGTTCAATGCCTGGGTAATGTTCCGGCAATCCCTTCTGACATACAACAGTAACAATCCGCTCAATTTTTACAGCAGCATGTCTAAAAACTGGGATGTTACCGGAACCAAGGTAAATAATGGCGATAGCATTTGTTATTATTATCACACACCAACTACAGGAATTGCAAACCTAAAGGAAAATGGTATCGCAATTTATCCCAATCCATCAAAGGGTAAGGTTACTATAAACAAAGAAAATACACCCGCTTATATAGAAATTTACAATTCGATAGGAACCCGGATTTATTCCGATCTGGAATTCAATCGGCAAACTGCCATAGAAATTGATCTTTCTGGTTACCCAAAAGGAATATATTTTGTAAAGATCAATAATCAAAAGAACAGCATTACTAAAAAAGTTATTATTCAATAAATACTTCTAATGACGATAGAAAAATATTTCATTTTTGTTGTAACTTTATAGTCCAGTCAAACGTTCTACCTTCGAAAACCAACAACCAACAACCAAAAGTATGACTACAGCCGAGTACAATTCATGTGCCGACTTATACTCCGACGGAGTGTATCGCTTTATCCTTAAGAATATCAGGGACAGGGATACAGCCCAGGATATAGTACAGGAATCGTATGTGCGGATGTGGGAAAGAGTGAAAGAAGTAGCGTACGAAAAAGCCCGCGCTTACCTTTTTACAACGGCCTATCACACCATGATCGACCACATCCGTAAAAACCAGCGCCTCAGTTCTTTGGATGACGGTTACACCGAAACGCATGATGAATCGCCCGGAACCTACAACGACTTAAAAGAAGTAATTAACGATGCGGTAGCAAAACTTCCGGAAATACAACGCTCGGTTATCATGCTCCGCGACTACGAAGGATACTCGTACGAAGAAATCGGCGATATCCTTAAACTCAGTGAATCTCAGGTAAAAGTTTATATTTTCAGAGCACGGACTTATTTAAAACAATACATTGGCAGCCTCGACTTAGTACTCTGGTAAACACAGCTTACAAAAGATCAAAAAGATGAAAATCAACAGGGACAACTACGAAGCATATTTCCTCGACTATCACGAAGGGCAGTTAAGCCCGGAAATGGTTGAGGAAGTTCTTATGTTCGTTGAACAGAATCCCGACCTTAAAAATGCATTTGATGAGTTCGAGGCGGTTTCGCTGGTGGCTGATCAGGACATCGTTTTTGAGAAAAAATCATCCTTAAAAAAAAATCAGATATTCGCTACAGCGCAGGTTAATGAATTGAATTATGAAGAGTACCTGATCGGTGAAACTGAAGGAATATTGAATGCAGAACAACTTGCATCCATTGTAGAATTTATCAGCATTAACCCACAATTTGAAAAAGATCGTCGGCTGTTTGCGCTTGCTCATCTCTCATCCGAAGATAAAATAGTTTTTGAAGCTAAAGAATCACTTAAACAAAAGGCATTTGCTGTTGGCCCGATCAACGCGGATACTTTCGAAACCTACATGGCTCGTGAACTTGAAGGCGATCTGAATCAGGATGAAAAGCTTCTGTTGGCTGAATTCATGCAATACAATCCGCACCTTGAACAAGATCGGAATCTTTATAAACACACAATTCTCAGCGCTGAAACAGGTATTGTATTTGAAAATAAAAGCAGCCTGAAACAATCCGTTACTCCCATCCGCAGGATTGTTTATTACGCTCTTTCGGCAGCTGCATCACTTGCACTTATCGTCAGTTTCTATTTTTTACTCGACCGTAATGATATTCCACATAGCATAGCTGAACAAGGTAGTGTGAAAACTAAAATTAGCAGCACTGTAGCAGACCCTTCGGCAATTGTTGCAGATAAACAAGTCGCCGCTGCTGTCAAACAGCCTGCTAAAGCCGTCACAATTCCCAGCCAGGGCAATAATGAAACTGAAAGTACAATTACTACAAAGAATACTGGCTCTGAAAACCAGGGAACGGAATTTTTAGCTGCAAATGACCGCCATTCAGTTGAATCATTGCAAGCAAAATCAGCTGCTGAAATTACAACACGTTCCTACGTTGATCCACAGTTTACGTTTATCCGCACAAGCCAGATGTATATGAACCAGAACCGGGAGTTTTATTATAATATGAAACTGGCTGAACAAATAGAATATGCCCAACTGAACCAAAAAGATAAAGAACCTGCCAAAACCATTCTGAACGCAATAACCGGACAAGCCAGGGGACTGTTAGTTTCAAACAAACCAGCGCCTTCACAGGAAGAAAAGAAGAACTTTTCACTCTGGACATTTGCCGAACTCGGAGTTCAAACCTTCAACACAATAACATCCGGTGAAATGGAGTTAAATCTGAATAAAGATGAAGACGGGAAAGTTGTTTCCTATAATCTTGAGAGCGGGCTTTTTGATGTGGAAAGAGAAGTAAAGAAATAAGCAATTGACAATATTCTTAAAATCCGGGTTCGTCCCGGATTTTTTTTGTTTCAAAGGAAAGGAATTGACTGTCAGACTGAGCAAAAAACCTCATCTTTGGCATAAAGGTATTAGAAGAAAGACTCATGTTAGTTCACAATTTAAATCCAGAAATCCAGAAAAAGTTGCTTGCACTTTTACATAACTAATATCCTTATTCCTTATTCCTTATTCCTCATTCCTAATCTAACCTAAGCTTTAAAACAATAAAAATATTCACTTTATTTCGCTTTGCTGTAACATTATACCAGCCAACTCCGTCTCACTTTCGGAAATCAATAAACAACAAACAGATAATCTCGACCCAATGAAAACGCTGAAACTGACACTCGCAGGAATGATGCTCCTTACACTCACTTATACTAGTGTTAAAGCTCAAACAAAAGGGAATGGCGACGTTACCACACAGGAACGCCAGGTTCCCGCTTTTGAAGCCATTAAAGTTGGCTGTGCTATCAATCTGTATATTTCGCAAGGTGACAAACAGATTGTAAAAGTTGTAACCGACGAAAATTTGCAGGACCGCATCACCACCAAGGTTACCAATGGAACCCTGAGCCTGAGTTGCGATAATATCAAAGACGCATCAAAAATGAACGTTTATGTAACCGCTGTAAATCTCTCGAAAATTGATGCAAGCAGTGCTTCAAAAGTTACAGGTGAAACCGTTCTGAAAAGCGAAGTTTTCGGACTTTATACTTCAGGCGCGGCCAAGACAACCTTGACTATTGAAACAGGCACTTTTAACAACGAAACCAGTGGCGCTGCTAATAACATCCTTTCACTGACAGCAAAAACCGTGAATACCGAAGTGAGCGGGGCAGGCAACCTGTCGCTAAAAGGTTCCGCCGAGAATCATAAAACCGAAGTTTCGGGAGCAGGAAGCCTGAAAGCCCTCGAATTTATTACCGATAATACCGATGCCAATGTTTCCGGAGCCGGAAATGCGAAGATAATGGCCCGCAAACTCCTTAAAGCTGATCTTTCGGGTGTTGGAAATATTACCTACTTCGACAAAGACAATGTTAAGAAAATCAGCAAACAAGGTCAATATCAAATCACTTTCGACGGAATGGATAATGTTAAGAGTGTAATTATTGAAGATGATAATGAGGAAACAGAAATAACAGAAGCGCCTGAAACAGTTTGGAATGTTGAGGATGCCAACGACACCGTAACCATTGTTCTGAATGATAAAAGAATTGTAGTTGTAACCGATGATACGGTAAAAGTGAATCTTGGACAACGCGATTATGTAATCAGCGACAATGGCGTAAAAATCAACAAACATGATAAAAAGCCTAAATTCAACGGGCATTGGGCTGGATTTGATCTGAGCGTTAACGGTTTGTTGAATTCTAGCCGTATGATTAATAATCCTGAAAACTATCCTTATTTCGATTTGAATTACAGTAAATCCCTTGGTGTAAGTATTAACTTTTTCGAACAAAACGTCAACCTTTATCATCAGCATTGGGGTCTCGTTACCGGGTTAGGGTTAACCTGGAACAACTATCGCTTTGCAAATAACATTGAAATTACAGAAAATGGCATGTTAGAAGTTGTTCCAAATCTTGATCCTACTAAAACCTATGAAAAAAGCAAGCTGATGGTAGCTTCACTGCGTGTTCCTTTGCTGCTCGAATACCAGACAAACAGTAAAATGAAAGCCAATAGCTTTCATATCTCAGGAGGAGTTGTAGGTTCAGCACGCACATGGTCACATACGAAAATAAAAGTAGACGGTTCAAAAGTAAAAGATAAAGGAGATTTTTACATCAATCCATTCAGGGCCGATGCTATGGCAACCCTAGGATGGGGAGTAATAAACCTGTATGGCACCTATGCCATTACCGAAATGTTCCGTCATAATAAAGGACCTGAAGTATATCCTTTTGAAATAGGAATCACACTTGTAGGCTTTTAAATCAACCAGTTAACAGAATTTTTTCACTTCAATAAACACATAATTATCGCATTAAATTTACAAGGTTGATTTTGGTTAGTTGACTCACTGCCTCCATTCGGGGGCAGTTTTTTTTTTACAATCAAAGCATTAACTTTGCCACAAATACCAATACCGAAAACCTATTTTTAATACCTAATCTGAAAAACAAAATCCTATGTCGGGACATAATAAATGGTCGACCATTAAACGTAAAAAAGGCGCAATAGATGCCAAAAGGTCAAAAATCTTTTCAAAAATTAATAAAGAAATTACTGTAGCCGTAAAGGAAAGCGGACCTGATCCCGATTCGAACCCACGTCTGAGGCTTGCCATTGCCAATGCCAAAGGCGCCAGTATGCCGAAAGACAATATTGTACGAGCCATCAGCAAAGGATCGGATAAGGATGGCGCTAATTTTATCGAGTGTACTTTCGAAGGATATGCCAATGGGGGGACCGCTATTTTCCTGGAAGCCACCACCGATAACCAGCAACGCACTATTGCCAATGTAAGGATGTACTTCAATAAGTTTGGCGGCAACCTCGGCACGAACGGTTCATTGAGTTTTATTTTCGACCGCAAAGGTATATTCACCATACCTCAAGGCACATTGAATGCCGATGATTTTGAAATGGAAATGATTGAAGCAGGTGCCGAAGATATGCAACTCGAAGAAGGCTATTTCACAGTAACCACGGCCATGGAAAACTTCGGTGCTATGATGAAAAAGCTGGAAGCTCTGAAAATTGAGCCGGAAAACGCCCAATTACAACGCATTCCCAAAGATACATCCAAAGTTGACCTGGAAACCGCTAAAAAAGTGATGCGCCTGGTCGAAATGTTTGAAGAAGACGATGATATTCAGGCCGTTTATCACAACCTTGAGATGACGGATGAACTGATGGATTCATTATAGAGCTTTTTTCACCCCAATTATTTAACCCGAAAGCATAAAAAACTTTCGGGTTTTTTATTGATCTTATTTTCTCAAATAAAAATATTTTATTTTACATATATCTCATTTTCTATCAGTTAAAAAATATTTTGCATTTAAATTAATTTTTTAGTTGTATAACTATGTTTTTAGTTGTATCTTTGTGTCATAATTCAAAATTCGATGAAAAAATTAACCAAAGCCGAAGAACAGATCATGCAGGTGCTGTGGGAACTGGAGAAAGGATTTGTAAACGATATCGTTAGTCTGTTACCTGAACCAAAACCTGCTTACAACACCGTTTCAACGATTGTACGTATACTGGAACAGAAAGGATTTATCGCCCACAAAGCGTATGGTCGCACCCATGAGTATTATCCGTTGGTTCAGAAGGAGGATTACTCCCGCGAATACCTGAATAATTTCACTCAGAATTATTTCAGTAATTCCTATAAAGCGCTGGCTTCATTTTTTGCGCAAAGCGAAACTTTAAGCATCAAAGAACTGGAAGAAATAAAATCCTTGGTTGAAGAACAAATCAGTAACCATAAGGAGGCAAAACAATGAATACTTTAGTCATTTATATCGTTGCTTCTATACTATCGTTGGGTGTTTTTTACACCGCTTTTATAGTTTTCCTCAGGAAAGAGCCACTTTTCCGGTTTAACAGAATTTACCTGCTTTTGGCCTTGCTCCTCTCCTACCTTATCCCGCTGATCACATTGTTGCCTGAATCCGTTTCGTTGATATCGATAAAGACGACAGGCACTGGTTTTATGAATGCCATTACGCTGTCGCCGGTTGTGATAACGGCAACTGCAGGTAAAATGTCAACTCTTCCGGGTATTCTCACTTATATATACCTGGCAGGAATGGCATATTTTTCAGCTCGGCTGATCATCAGAGTATTCAGTATTTACAATCTCGGTAAAAAGGCAGACAGGTCAGAAGGGGATGAAAGATACATAATTTGGAGCGATGCCAACATTCCGCCGTTTTCCTTTTTCCGTACCATGTATTTACCTGCCAGCCTTAAGGAAACCCAGCATGTAAATGAAGTTATCCGGCACGAACAGGTTCATATTAATTCATTGCACAGTTTCGACATTGTGTTTACTCAAATCATGCAAATCATCTGCTGGGTAAATCCATTTATCCCATTGATTGAGAAATCCTTACGCGAAATCCATGAATTTGAGGCTGATAAAGCGGTAATACATGCAGGAACTGATCCGGTAACCTATACCAAAATTTTATTTGCACAAGATAAAACTGCCCTGGCTGTAGTGCTGGGAAATAATTTCAATTATTCACTCATAAAAAGGAGGTTAACCATGTTTTACAAAAAGAATACCCGGTTTGCCAGGCTGAAGGCATTCGTCGTATTACCGTTTGCGGTAATCGTTGTGATGATGTATGCTATCGGATGTCAGCAATCGAATCTGAAACCTGTTTCAGAAAATGAAGATTCAATGAAAGTGAATTCGGACAAAGTAATGCTTGTAAAAGATTCACTTGGCAATGAGGTTGGAACCGCTGTTGTTATCACTGATTCAACTAGTCCTCCTCCTCCACCGCCTCCACCGCCTCCACCGCCGCCTCCACCATCATCAAAATCTACTTCTAAATTAACCAACGAAGAACCGGTTTCTACTACAGTAGAAAACTTTCCGCAGTTTCCCGGAGGTGATGAAGCACGTGTAAAGTATATAGCCAGTAATGTTTCATACCCTAAAGAAGCTAAGGATAAAGGAATTCAGGGAACAGTTTATGTATCTTTTGTTGTTGAAAAAGATGGTTCAATAAGTTCCGTAAAAGCCTTGAAAGGAGTTGGTGGTGGGTGTAACGAAGAAGCTGTAAGGGTAGTTAAGGAAATGCCTAAATGGAAACCCGGCACTGATAAAGGAAAACCAGTAAGGGTTCAGTTTAATATGCCCATTTATTTCAAACTCAGTAAATAAAAAAATGCCGAAACATATCCGGACAGTCTTACTGTTTTTGCTTGTAGTTGCGTCCACAGAGCTATTTCCTCAGATTTGCCTTCATAAGAAGAACCAGTTTGACTCCAATTGTAAAAAGCATGGCTATTGGATTGAAGTTTCAAAACTGAATCCGGACAAGAAAACCTTCAAAGGTTGGTATAAGCATGGACAGGAAACTAAAAGGTGTACATATTACAATGATGGAGTTAAGTGCTCAAAATTCAGGTATATAAATGATAGCCTGATGCGCATCCGACGTTACGATTCGCTTGGAAATCTTGAATATAAAGGATCAGCCCTTTTACTTAAGAAAAACGATGAATTGCGTTTCTGCTGGGATGGGAAGTTTGTATTTTATGATGCTCACCGCAAAATAATCAGGAAAGTCGAGTATTTTCGAGGAGTGGAACAGGATCTGGAATAAAAGTACGATTGTTATTATCTGATCAAAGGAAACTGCATGTATTGAATATCTTAAAAAGCAAAAGGCAACCATTGGCTGCCTTTTGTCTTTTATAATTGTAATCAAATTAAGCAGTAACAATCTCAAAAGTATCCTGTGCGATAACAAGTTCTTCGTTGGTTGGAACAACCATAACGGTAACTTTTGAACCGGGTTTGCTGATAATGGCTTCCTTCCCTCGGAGTTTGGTATTTTTCTCCACATCAAACTCTATACCCATAAATTCCAGCCCACCGGCAACTTCCTGGCGGGTTTCCCAGCCATTTTCGCCAACGCCACCGGTAAATATCACCACATCAACACCACCCATTGCGGCAGCATACGATCCCAGGTATTTTTTAATCCTGTAGTGATAGATATCCAGCGAAACCTGCGCCCTGTGATTTCCTTCGCCGGCAGCAGTTTCGATATCGCGCATATCGCTCGAAACACCCGATAATCCAAGCATACCACTATGTTTGTTGATTAAAGTACTGGTATAAGGAATGCTGATTTCTTCCTTATCTGCAATGTACAACAGTGCGCCTGCATCGATATCACCGCTGCGGGTTCCCATAACAAGTCCTTCTACCGGCGTCATTCCCATCGAAGTATCGAATGATTTACCGTTTTGTATGGCGCACATGGAAGCGCCGTTTCCAAGATGGCAGCTGATAATTTTAAGGTCCTCAAGCTTCTTACCAAGGATTTCAGCAGCGCGTTGCGCAACAAACCTATGGCTCGATCCATGGAAACCATAGCGCCGGACTTTATATTTCTCATACAGGGAATAAGGAATACCATACAGGTAAGCTTGTTCCGACATGGTTTGATGGTAAGCTGTATCAAAAACACCTACCTGGGGAACTTCGGGTAATAATTTATTGATGGCATAAATACCTTCGAGATTCGGCGGATTGTGCAAAGGTGCCAGATCGATACATTCCACAAGTGCTTCAATTACTTCTTTTGTAATTGCGACACTACTGTTGTACTTTTCACCGGCATGAACTACACGATGCCCAACTGCACTGATTTCGTTCAGATTTTTAACACAGCCGTACTCTTTATGTGTAAGGATTCCCAGAACAAACTCGATACCAGCCTGGTGATCAAGTATTTCGCCTTCAAGTTTAAGCACATCTCCATTAGCCATATTATGCTTAATGGATGCGCCTTTCAGCCCGATTTTATCGACCAGGCCCTTTGCAACTACTTCGGCTGAAGGCATTTCGAAGAGTTGATATTTAATGGATGAACTTCCGCAGTTCAGAACTATAATCTTCATTGGATAATCTTTTTTAACAGAATTGAATAATTACCTGTATTCAGGACATGTGATCGTACTTTCGACGATTTTACCATGTGAATCATATTTATAAAAACCTTGTCCGGAAGCTTTTCCCAGATAATTAGCACGAACCAGGCGTTTTAAAACGGGTGAAGTTTTATACCCGTGTTCTCCGAACTCATTGTACAGGTTATCCATCCATTTCTGTAATTTATCCAATCCGACTTTGTCAGCACGTTCAAAAGGACCAAACTGATGGCCAAGGCTGGTTCGCATTATTTCGTCGATATCCTGGGCGGAAGCAATTCCTTCCATCAGCATTTCGCAAGCCTGGTTGATTATAACGCATAGCATGCGGGTTGTAATGTTGCCTGGAGATTCCATCAGGGTGATAGGCTTTTTCTCGAGCATCTTTACAAACCGGGTTACAATTTCGAACGCTTCATCCGATGTACGTGAACTCCTTACTACCTCAAGTACTTTTACATCATCAGTTGGTGACATAAAATGAAGTCCTACGGCGCGATCAGGATATTCAAGTCCTGATGCCAGATCCGATACCATAAGGGTTGCTGTATTCGAAGCAAGTATTGCATTACGGCGTACAAATTTCTCAGCCTTCTGAAGTATTTCTTTCCTGATTTCGAGACTGGTTCCGGGTTTGCGTGAATTAATCACTTCGAAAACGATATCACAATCAGCCAGGTCGCTGTATTCAACAGTCCCTTTTATGCGCGACATAATCAGGCGTTTCTCACTATTGGTCATTCCCCAGCGAAGAATCTCTTTATCAATCATGCGTGTAATCCCTTCGAGACCACCCGAAACACGCTTTTCATCCAGATCCAGACATACTACATCAAAGCCATGCTGACTGATGGTTTTTGCAATTTCCTGGCCCATGGATCCACAGCCGATAATTCCTATCTTATGAATTGAGCCATGTTGTTTTGGACTTTTGGTTAGACTGAAATCTTCCAGTTTTCCGATAATTTCTGACATCTTTTTATGAAATATTTAGTAGTTAATTTCAATCAAATAAGGCGCATTAATCAATAAATCAACATTTTACAAATAATGATCCCTGATTCCGGTGCAAAGGTAAAATTTATTTGACGGTTATGGAATGGAAACTGTTAATATTTTCACAGAAGACCTTGAAATTGTTGGCAATGGGATTTAAGGGTTCAGTAGTTCAAGGGTTCAAGGGTTCAAAGTTAACAGTTTACGTGCAATGAGCGGAGCCGAAGTGCAAGGGTTCAAATTACCAGACACGCATTCACAAATCACAAATTAAAATTCAAAATTCAAAATTCAAAAATTCAAAAATTCAAAATTCAAAATTCACAAATCACAGATCACAAATCATAAATTTAAGCTATAGCAATCCCTAAGGCCACAAATCCATTCCCTAAATCCCAACTCCTAAATCCTAAACCCTTAATTGTTAATAATTTTAAATTCAAGCCTCAAAAAAATGAATCACCAGCCCATTCTATTTATGTAATTTTGCATTTCTTAACTATGAACGACTCTATCATTCGATATCAGTATAATCCGATGCTTACCGATACGGTAGGATTTTTTGATTATTGTATTCCCCTGACGAATGAGAACCTTTTTACAAAAGCAGATTCGCTGCAGAAATATTACGATTTCAGCATTTACAATTTTATAACACCACTGCCGCCTCAGAAGCAATTTCTCCAGACGACTTCAGTTTTCAAACCGCATAACCTGGAGCCAAAGCACTCAGGACCAATGGTCATTGACCACCAGGCGACCAATTGGATTACGATCGTATTCCTGGCCTGCCTATTTATCTTCGCATGGATTCAAGCTACTTATTCGAAGCGTCTGAGCCAGATTTTTCGCGCTGTTGCTCAGCCTCATCATGTAAATCAACTGGAACGTGACGGCAATATATTTAAGGAACGAATAGCCCTTGGCCTGGGATTGAATTATTACCTGATAACGTCAATTTTTATTTTTCAGATTATCATTGCTTTTGGAGGTCTTCCGGCGGGATTAAATAATCTGACCTTAACCGGAATTATTTTTGCCGGACTTTTAACATATCAGTTACTGAAATCATTAATTATTCATAGCACCGGAATTATATTCAATACTGCCGAATACGCCAGGCAATATCAACTTATCATACTGATTTTCAATTATATGATCGGATTAGTTTTGTTTCCGGTCGTAGTAGTAGCCTTTTATTGGAACAACCCGGCTTTTTTAATTGCTGGCAGTATAATATTCTCTATTTCAATTATTTACCAAATTGTACGAGGATTTTTAACTGGTCAGGATAATAAGAGCTACAATTTGTTTTATTTATTTTTATACCTTTGCACCCTCGAAATTTTACCCTTGATGCTCATTTATAAAGCAATAAGCAAAATGTAGAGTTAGATCTTTTTCTCTAAACTGTAATAAATAAATATCGTTAACGTGTCGAAAATCAAGAGCATACTGGTGTCCCAACCTGTTCCGGTAGATTTGGAAAAATCTCCTTATGGTGAGATTATTAGGAAACACGGAGTGAACATTGAGTTTATTAAATTCTTTAAGATCGAAGGCGTTTCTGTGCGCGAGTTTCGTGATGAAAAAGTTTATATAAACGAACACACTGCTATCATTTTTAACAGCAAACATGCTGTGGATCATTTTTTCAGTATTGCAAAAGATGTTAGGGTTGAAATTCCTGAAACGATGAAATACTTCTGTATGTCAGAATCAGTGGCTTTTTACCTGCAGAAATATGTTCAGTTCCGCAAACGTAAAATCTTCTTTTCGGAGAATGATGTTTCGCAATTAATGGACTTAATCAGGAAACACAAAACCGAACGGTTTTTACTTCCCTGTTCCGACAACCACAGCAAAGAATTGCCGGATATGCTGGAAGCCGCAAAAATTAATTTCAGCGAAGCAATTCTGTACCGCACTGTTCCCAACGAAATGAAAGAGCTGATCGATATTTCCAAATTCGATATGCTTGTTTTCTTCAGCCCGCAAGGGATACGGTCACTTTTTCACAACTGGCCTGATTTTAAACAAGGAGAAACAGCAATTGGTACATTTGGAACTACAACTAACCTGGCAGCTACTGAAGCCGGACTTATTGTAAATATATCAGCTCCAAGCCCTGCCACACCTTCAATGACAATGGCTATTGATGCTTACCTGACAAAGTGCCAGAAGAAATTATAAATATTCCATAAAACCTTTCTGAAACCCCGTTTATACTTTCATAGACGGGGTTTTTTAATGATATTTAACTTTATTGAACATCGAAGCCTAACAGCTACCAATGGAAATCATTAATTTTGCACTATCAAAACAACCGATGCTGAGCTCAGTCAAAAGAAACACCTTCCGAAAACCCGAGAAAATCTGTAATCAGAACCAGATTGATAGTCTGTTCAAAGATGGCAAATCAATTAAATCAGGACTATTCCGGTTGCTTTTTGTGGAAACTGAAACACCTGGAAAATCACCAGTACAAGTGCTGATCGCTGTTCCAAAAAAGAACCTGCGACACGCGGTAGACCGTAACCGGATGAAACGCCTGGTTCGTGAAGCGTACAGGTTGAATAAACATAAACTTTTGGATGCATACTCAATTGCCGGAAAACACCTTGATATTGCTATCCTTTTTATGGGCAAACAATGTGTTTCCCAATCAGATACACTAACTGCAATAAATATATTACTGGATCGTTTAATACAGGTACATGAAAAAAATCCTGAGTAAAATAATGATTGGTGGCATACGGTTTTACCAGTATGCCATTTCTCCATATTTGCCTCCTTCGTGTCGGTATACACCTTCCTGCTCAGCTTATGGAATTGAGGCACTGAGAAAACACGGCCCTTTCAAAGGCGGATGGTTGACAATTAAAAGAGTCGCTTCCTGTAATCCGTGGGGAGGAAGCGGATATGATCCGGTGCCATAAATAGATAGAGACGCGATGCTTCGCGTCTCTGATGGGATGGATTGATCATATGATAGTTAAAATTAAGTAAATTAAAATGTAATAGGTAATCGATTCAGAAACAAACAGGTCTGATTGATTGTTAAAAATGAAGCATGTATCTATAAAAATTATCAAGGTTAAACATTTAGAAAAACACAACAATGAAACATAAAATCATCCTCACCCTGAACGCAATAGCTTTAATGTCGGTTTTCCTGGTGTTTGCGCCAACTTCATCACTTAAAGCGCAAACTTCACCCGATTTTGAGATTTCGAAAAATATGGAAATCCTGTCGTCACTTTACAAAGAATTGAATACCAATTATGTAGATGGCGTGAACCCTTCGGATCTGATGAAAACAGGAATTGATGCCATGCTTGATAAGCTTGATCCTTACACCGTGTTTATACCGGAATCAGAAATTGAAGATTTCCGGTTTATGACTACCGGTGAGTATGGAGGGATTGGATCACTGATTCACAAACAGGGCGATTTTGTAATTATTTCGGAACCTTACGAAAACTCCCCCGCCCAAAAAGCAGGATTAAAAGCAGGGGATAAAATACTGAAAATCAATGACAAAAGTGCTTCAGGCAAATCCGTTGAAGATGTAAGCGCAGTCCTTAAAGGTCAGCCCGGAACCAGTTTTAAGCTTTTAATTGAGCGTACCAGCGAATCTAAACCCATCGCTATAGAGGTTGTACGCGAAAAAATAACTATAGACCCGGTGCCTTATTACGGAATGCTTGAAGGTGGAATTGGATACATTAAGCTGAACAGTTTCACTCAAACTGCTTCGTCGGACGTAAAAAAGGCATTGCTTGATCTGAAAGCAAAAAATGCTTTTGGCGGACTGGTACTTGATCTGCGTGATAATGGTGGAGGATTGTTGAATGAGGCTGTAAATATTGTTAACCTTTTTGTAAAGAAAAATGAACAGGTAGTTTCGACCAGGGGTAAACAAAAAGATAAAAACCGCAGTTACCAAACCAGTAATGAACCTGTTGATGTGACCCTGCCGTTAGTTGTGCTGGTGAATGGCAATAGCGCGTCTGCTTCTGAAATTGTTGCAGGAGCACTTCAGGATCTCGACCGTGCTGTTATTGTTGGCAGCCGGACGTATGGAAAAGGATTAGTTCAGAATGTGTTCCCGTTAAGTTATAATACCCAGGTAAAAATAACAGTTGCCAAATATTATATTCCCAGCGGCCGTTGCATACAAGAAATTGATTATGCGCATAAAAATTCCGCGGGCAGTAATGATAATATCCCTGACTCTCTTATAACGGCATACAAAACCATGCATGGACGTACCGTTTTTGACGGCAAAGGAATAGCACCTGATGTTTCGACTGATTCTTCCAGACTTAGTACAATTTCATACAACCTTTTAACCAAATATATTCTGTTTGATTATGCTACCCAATATGCTGCTACACACCCGGCAATAGAACCTGCCGGCAAATTCAAACTGAGTGATTCGGATTACAATGATTTTGTTGCCTTCACCGAAAAGAAAGGGTTTGAATTTAAGACTGTTGCCGAAAGAGAACTGGAAACCGTAAAAAAAGCTGCAATCTATGAGAAATCATGGGATGATGTGAAATCGCAATATGATACTATGCTGCAAGCCATTGAATTGCACAAGAAAAAAGATCTTATTGAGAACAAACCGGAAATTTCGGTGATTTTACAGGAAGAAATCGTTAGCAGGTATTATTATCAGAAAGGAAGGATTGAATCAACGTTGAGTGACGATACCGGGCTGAAGACTGCCCTTAAAGTATTGAATGATGCTACCAGGTATGCTTCAATCCTGGAAGGAACTATCACAAAAGCTGACAAACAATCAAAACCAGCTAAGTTTCAGAACTAACGCCAGCCTCAATGCAGATTAAAACAGGGGAATGGCCTCCGCGATATACAACCTTGTACTTTGTATCGCTGGCGTTGCTTATAGCGTCATTACCCTTATCAAGGTTTACGATGAGTCTGTTTCAGTTCAGCACTTTGCTTTTCTGGCTCTGGCATGGTGTAAATACAGAATTTCTTAAGAAATATTCTTCCCTCACCCTTTTCAATCCTGCCAACCTGATCAGGTTTCTGAATGATGTTTTCAAAAACGTATTCAATGCCCTGGTTCAAAAATTTCTTGAATTTTTCAGGAATAAACCTGCAATTGCTATCGCTTCCCTTTTCTTTTTACATGGAATAGGCCTTATTTATACAAGCGATTACGAATATGCATGGAATGACCTTCGGACAAAACTTCCGCTTTTAACACTTCCGCTTTTTATTGCTACAGGGCCAAGAATAAGCACACGATTGTTTTACAGGATGCTAGCCATTTTTGTACTGGCTGTGATTGCCGGCAGCATATACAGGCTCATACTCTTCCTGAATCTTCCTGTAGCCGACAGCCGTGACTTATCAGCTCACATTTCGCATATTCGTTATAGCCTGAATGCTGTATTTGCTATTTTCATACTGCTTTTCTTCGTCTATAAAAAGAAATCATCGAATTCAGGCATCACTGTCGTATTGCTGATTGGAGCTATCTGGCTGATTTATTTCATAACTTACATGAATTATACTACTGGCATGCTGATATTTATCATAATCAGTGCGTTGCTGCTCCCGGTTCTTACATTCAGAAGCAAAGGTTTTTGGCCCAAAACTTCCATGCTCCTCAGTATGGGACTGTTAATCATCCTGCCAATCTTATATATTCTTTCTGTCGGTTACAAATATGTAAATATACCGGCAGTTGATTTTTCACAACTGGATAAGTTTACACCGCGTGGCAATTCGTATTACCATGATACGGTTAATTTTAAATCAAGAAATGGAAAATGGACCGGGCTCTACATATGTGATAAAGAGTTAAGGCAGGAATGGGCCAAACGAAGCAGGCTTTCACTTGAGGATTACAATGAAAAGCGCCAGATAAACAGATATACTTTACTAAAATACCTGGCATCGAAAGAGTTGAGAAAAGATGCTGATGGGATGGGACAGTTGGGAGATTCCGATATCAGGAATATAGAAAAAGGAATTGACAGGTACGATTATACCAGGTTACCCGGTATCAGAAGCCAGGTTGAAGACTTTATCAACAGCTATCAGCGATATGTTGAACACCAGGATCCAAATTCAAGTTCAATGGTTCAACGGTTTGAGTACTGGCGGACTTCGCTGCTGCTGATCAGGCAAAATCCCGTTTGGGGAGTTGGAACAGGGGATGTGCCAAATGCCTTTAAAGATCAATATCAAAAAATGAATACCAACCTGGCTGAGCAATACCGTGGGAGATCTCATAATCAATATCTTTCAGTTACTGTAGCCTTTGGAATACTTGGGCTTATTTGGTTTATGGCAGTTATGTTTTATCCGGGAATGAAGACTAAAAATTTCAACAACTATTTCTACGTAATATTTTGGTTAATACTAATGTTATCAATGCTGACTGAGAACACCATAGAAAAACAGGAGGGTGTTACTTTTTACATTTTGTTTACCTCACTTATGATTTTGGGCAGGAAAAATAAAGAATCATCAGAATCACTATATACCTGATTAACAAAGACTTAAATTTCCAGGATAAACATATCCGGATAGATTCATATTTTGACATACTAATTCACGACATTTTAAACTGAATTCCATAAAAAACTTATAATTTTAAAGTACATTTATACCCTATTTTATCATACTATGACTAAACATACTTTAACTGTTGCATACACAGAAGTTTCTCAGCTTTCACAACTTGAAGACCAGGACAGTAAACTGCTGAAGGAAGCCTGGACAGCCTGCGACTCAGCGTATGCGCCTTATTCACAATTTCATGTTGGCGCTGCTGTGCGCTTAGACAATGATTTAATTTTCAAAGGAAACAACCAGGAAAATGCCGCGTATCCTTCGGGAATTTGCGCCGAAAGGGTTGCCGTTTTCTCAGCTTCAGCCACAAATCCGGGTGTAGGAATAAAAACTATTGCTGTGGTTGCTAAAACTAAAATATTCAACCTTTCAAACCCGGTAACTCCTTGCGGCGCTTGCCGGCAGGTAATGGCTGAATATGAAATGCTGTCGGGAAAGCCGATAAGGATCATTCTCCAGGGAAATTCAGAAAAAATATGGATCATCGATGGAATTGCAAACTTGTTGCCGTTGATGTTTCATGGAGGGGATCTGAAGAAGTAAAAAGTTATTGGTTAAAAGTTAATG
Organism: Bacteroidales bacterium; assembly: GCA_030654075.1. GTDB lineage: Bacteria > Bacteroidota > Bacteroidia > Bacteroidales > UBA4417 > UBA4417. Next base: position 31,679 of record JAURYB010000060.1, read on the forward strand.
GAAAATAGTTCCCTTCGGCTTCGCTCAGGGTAAAAATGGAAAATAGTTAAATGGAAAATAGTCCATTGGTATTGCTATTCACTAATAGTGCGAAAATGGCTGGAACCTGGAAGCAAGACATAAATCCCAAATCCCAAATTTTACCCTGAGTGACGGCGGCTGAGCGAAGCCAGCCGAAGGACTCAAATCCCAAATCATATTCTTAAATCAGTTCAAACAGAATCACTAAATCCTTATGAAAAAATTTCTTCTTTTCAGTATTGCAATAATATCTTTACTTTCACTGAAAATTGACAAACCTGCTTACCGCTTGTTTGATCAAAACGGGAAAAATACCTCATACAAAGATTTGCTTAAAGAAGCATCAGAAGCAGATATTGTATTCTTTGGTGAATTACACGATAACCCGATTTGCCATTGGCTTGAATATGAGCTTACAGCAGATTTATTTGCCGCGAGAGGTAAAAACCTGGTTTTAGGGGCTGAAATGTTCGAGTCAGATAATCAACTAATTGTAAACGAATACCTTAGCGGACTTATAAAAGAGAAAGATTTTGAATCACAGGCCCGTCTCTGGCCAAACTACAAAACCGACTACAAACGGCTCCTTAACTTTGCCCGCGACAGCAGCCTGGCTTTTATTGCCACCAATATTCCGCGTCGATATGCTGCTATGGTAAATAAGGGTGGATTTGACGCATTGAATACTCTTGATAAAAATGCTTACCAGTTTATTGCACCTCTACCACTAAAATATGATTCAACTCTCTCCTGTTATGCGGATATGTATAAAATGATGGGCGATGCCCCAACTCATGCCACCCGGAATATTGCCTGTGCCCAGGACAGTAAAGACGCAACAATGGCATATTTCATATTAAAGAATTTCGTTAAAGGCAAGACTTTTCTTCATTTTAACGGCAGCTACCACAGCGATAAATTCCAAAGTATCTTATGGCATCTGGAACAGGCTGATCCAACACTTAAAATCGTGACAATTTCATCCGTTGAACAGGCTGATTTGGAGGATTTAAAAAAAGAATCGGAAGGATTGGCAAATTTCATTATTGCAATCCCGGAAACGATGTCAAAAACGCAGTAGTCAAACATATATACCAGGCGGATGGTGCTTATCTCTGCCACACATAAAAAGCCAGCCCTTTCAACCAGGCTGGCTTTTTTCTCTTAATTGATTTGCTTCATGACATGCTAAAAAATAGAAGCTACAATAAAGGAATAATCAGTTTACGTAAAAGTTTTGTTGGTATGCTATAGGGCAGATATCTTTCACTAATTTCTTTTGCTTTTCATCAATATCAACAATCCGAATAAAAAGCCGGTTATAAATAGCGCAATTCCCGCATTTTGCGAAAGCTCGGCAGGATAAAAAAACACACTGATTCCGAGAGCAATAAATCCCACACTTAAAATCAAAGAAGAGTATTTATAATGCAGATTAGAAATACTCAATAAAATTTCGGTCAATTTAAACATAGATATCCTTTTATTATAGTTAGAACTAAGTTTGGAAAATTTAAAAAGCAATCAGAATGCTGTATGTCAATTTACACAAACGTAAACATCAGATTGACAAAGAAATTCCAGATAGTTACAATACCAATAGCAAACAATTTGGAAATATAGAAATTCCGGTTATGCCTGCTTACCAGGAACCAGATTACCATTGTATTCATTCCCAGGCCAATAAAAGAGAAAAAGAGAAATCTGGAATATTCAATTGCCAGTTCCGGGTTGTTGCTGTGAAACGTCCACCAGCGATTTAAAAAATAGTTGCTTGTTGCGGCAAAAGTGAATCCTACCGCATTGGCAACATATTTTTGAATTTTGAGTTTTTCCTTACTCAGCCAGGTAAATCCAAAATCAACCACCACGCCCGTAGCACCAACCGCTCCGAACTTCATGAATTTAATTAAGATATCCTGGGTAAAATACTGCAACATAGGCTGCGAAGATACATAAAAATACTCACGGGATAAATTCACCGACAAATTCCAATTACCACGCGAATGAGGTTTATAATCTCAGATGCAGCCTTATTCAAGGTTAAGAAAAACAGCTCAGAGAAATCAGAACTGAACAATCAGTATTTGCTTCACTTCGTTACGGATAATTTCGACACTTGCAACCTGTCCGGGTTTCAGTTTGCCGAGCCTGGCCATATAATCGTAAATATTGGTAACAGGTTGCCCCTCGATTGAGATCACGCGGTCGCCTTTAAGAATACCAGCCTTATCAGCAGGACCACCTTTACGCACACCATCAACCCTGAGTCCGTTAGTATCGTTGGATACCATATCAGGCACAATACCAAGCGTTACTTTCATATTCCTTCCGTAACGGGTGCCTTGTTTTGCGCCGGCTTCATGGAAAGTCAACCGGTTTCCGTCTGAAACCGTAAGAGCCAGGTCGTAAACCATATCCAGAACAGCAACTTCACCGGTATAATTGATTTTTTCGGCATCGTCGGCAGGTGTATGATAATCTTCGTGAGCGCCAGTTGTAAAATAAAATACAGGAATATTTTCACTGTAAAATGAGGCATGATCGGAAGGGCCATACCCATCAGTAGAATGAGTTATCTTGTAAGGCCGGTAAACTTCCAGGATTTTGAGAAGTGAATCTGTTTCAACAGAAGTGCCTGTTCCCCCAACACTGATTGTATTGGTTTCAGGATTAAGCCTGCCTATCATATCCATATTGATCATGGCATTTACTTTCTTCAGATCAACAGGAGGTTTGTTAACAAATTCCTTTGATCCGAGTAATCCCATTTCTTCTCCTGTAAATGTAACAAAAACGAAACTGCGCTTCAGTTTTGAACGGTTGGCCGAGAGTTTCTGAGCCAGCTCAATAACACCTGCGGTACCCGAGGCATTATCATCTGCGCCATTATGCACGGCAGGATTTTCAGGAGCACGTGAGCCGCTTCCTTCACCTCCCATGCCAAGGTGATCGAAGTGAGCGCCTACGATAACATATTCATTTTTAAGAACAGGATCAGTACCTTCGAGAAAGCCAACAACATTCTGCGCTGTCACCCTTGTTTTAATAACATCAGCTGTAGCAGCTACCGTGGGTTCGAGGTAAATTGAAACCGGTTTATGATTCCCTTTCATATCAGTTTCGAGTGAAGCAACAGAATAATTCATCGAAGAAAGCAGCTTATCGGCCAATGCCCTGGTGATGCTGAATACAGGAATCCCTGCATCGGAAGGTGATTTATCATATTGCATGTGCATTATGACATCTGTTTTTTCGATATCGGAGGGTGAAACCAGCAATACCCCAACGGCTCCTTTATCTTTAGCCGTGAGCACTTTGCTCCTTTCCTGTTCATATGGCAGGAAAACGCTGTTCGCTTTATCAGGTTCAGGGTCGCCACGGAGGATAACAGCCCACTTACCTTTTACATCAATGCCTTTATAATCGCTCCATTTGAGCGAATCGAGATCCAGGTCAAATCCATATCCGGCAAAAACAACCGGAGCTGTAAGAGTTGCCGATGATGAAAAGGATAACGGTGTGAAATCAACTCCTTGCTTTGCAGAAAAGCCATCGAATGAAATTGAATTATTGTTTCCGGCTTTAACATCCGCTACTATTTCGAATTTTTGAAATCCATTCTCATACATCAGTTTAAGACCGGCCTTTTTGAAACAGTCGCGGATATAGGCTGCTGCTACAGCATCCTCAGGAGTTCCTGGTTTACGCCCTTTCAACGAGTCGGAAGAAAGGAACCCAATCTGCTTCTGAAGATCAGTTGTTGTTATTTCAGTGCTATATTGCGCAAATATTGCCTTTGAAGAAAACAGGATTCCGATAAGGAGTAATGAGCTGAGAATTCTTTTCATTGTCGTGATTTAGATATTTTGAAGGACAAACTTATTCATTTTTTTTCAGTTCTTAAACTGAATTGAATTACAGGTATGGTTATCCATTGAAATTTCAGGATTAGTTACTTTAATTGCAGATTTATAAAATTGCATTTTTGGTATACCATCTGAAATTAAAACCGATCAGGGAATGAAATAGCATAGCTGTTGTAATTCTATAATTTCTGGTATTCAAACGAAGGATATCCTTTTTGTAACCTGTTGTTCAGGAATTTATAAAACCCGACAAACC
>JAURYB010000068.1 GCA_030654075.1 Bacteroidales bacterium
ACCTGTACAAGGGACATGAAGTTTCCAGCCATACGGCTAATCACCCAAATCTGACTTCTTTGTCGAAGATTGATGTGATTTATGAAGTGCTGGAAGACAGGAAAGAACTGGAACGATTAATGGATTATCCTGTTCGTGGACTGTCGTATCCTTTTGGCAATACCAACGATTTTGTAATTGAGGCAATAAGCAGTTTAGGTATTGAATACGCGAGAACGGTAGGCGATACATACAATTTTAGTATGCCTGTTGATTTTCTTAAATGGCAACCTACCATTCATTTGTTCGGAAAAACAAATTATATACCCAACGATACCGCAAACGACAGTAAGGAACTGGTACAATTTTATCAGCTTACAAATGATTTTCTTAAGGCGAATACATTAGCCTTGTATTATGTTTGGGGACATAGCTGGGAATATGAAGGACCCGGCGACAAATGGGCAGAAGTAGAAAATTTCTTTAAAGCGATTTCCAATAATCCGGATATATACTACACCACACAAATAGGTTTAGTGGATTATATCAATGCCTTTAAAAATCTTAAATTCTCAGTTGACAAAACCATGGCTACAAACCTGAGTTCGTTGGATGTGTTTGTAAAAATAAATGGCAAAGTGTTTACCATTGAAGCTGGTAGCACAAAACAGTTGAATTAAAAAGTTCCTCTGCCAGTTTAGCGGGCGAATTGAAAATGCCGGAAGCCCGAAGACGGAAGTCAGAAGTTCTCTTGACAACTTCTTTTATCATATGAAAGCGGAGCTCTTCTGACCAATTACTTTTCTTCAAATCGCATCTCATTAACAGGATTAAATCCCAAATCATCACTTTCTTCCGTCTTCCGTCTTCAGTATTCTGGCCTTCTGGCCTTATAGTTCTAATTCCATTCTATTCGTAGTAGATCCAATTAAATAAAAGAAAAAATCTATGAAAAAATACCTCCTAATACTTTCCCTTTTCATAACCCAAATCTCGTTTGCTCAAAACAACAGGCAAAATATAAGAGGTGTTGTTACTGATAAACTATCGCAAACCACGCTTCCCGGTGCAACGGTTCAAATAATTAATACAACGGCAGACAAAGGAACTGTAACCGATGCAAATGGAAAATATGTTCTGCCCGATGTGGCTCCCGACAGGTATGAAATAAAGGTTTCGTACATTGGCTATAAAGATGTATTTGCCAGCAATGTTGTAGTAACCTCCGGAAAAGAAGTTGTGCTGGATATTGCCATGGAAGAGGACTTAAAACTGCTGAATGAAGTGGTTATAACCGCTAACCGAAAGGCTGGTACTATAAATAATCTGGTTCCTGTAAGTGCCCGCACATTCTCAACCGAAGAGGTGAACCGTTATGCCGGCGGGCGAAGCGACCCGGCTCGCCTGGCGGCCAATTTTGCGGGAGTAAGCGCTCCCGACGATTCCAGGAATGATATCGTAATCCGCGGCAATTCGCCGGTTGGCGTATTGTGGCGTATTGATGGAATGAATGTTACTAACCCCAACCATTTTGCTACGGTGGGGACAACCGGCGGGGCAGTCAGTGCCCTGAATACCAACCTATTGAAAAGCTCCGATTTTCTCACTTCCGCTTTCCCGGCCGAATATGGCAATGCTACTGCCGGGGTTTTCGATTTGAGTTTCAGAAACGGGAATACGCAAAAACGCGAAACCACTTTGCAGGCAGGCCTGATTACAGGTCTGGAAGCTACCACCGAAGGGCCAATCAATAAAGAAAAAGGATCATCTTACCTGGTTGGTTATCGTTACGCGTTGGCTGGTGTAGCCCAGGCGGTTGGTATTGATATTGGCACAACGGCATTGCCTTCGTACCAGGATTTATCATTTAATGTAAGCAGTGGCAACAGTAAGCTGGGCAAGTTTACCTTGTTTGGAATTCTGGCAACAAGCAGCATCAAAATTGATGGAGGTAGTACGAGTTCTTTGTATGGAAATGGAAGCGGGCACGATCTGAGCAGTCAGATTGGAATTATAGGTTTGAAGCATTTCAAACAGATTAACAGCAATTCTTATTTTAGCTCTAATATTGGATTAAACTATTCGAAATCGGGGCAAACAGATTATGACTTTGACCGGATGGCCGATTCAGCGTACACAAAATCAGAAAATAAGGTTACCAAAACCGGTTATAATTTTGCTACAAGCTATAATTCAAAGATAAATTCAAAGCTATTTGTTAAAATTGGTATTCAGGATGAACTGATTGGGTTGAACCTTTATTACAGGGAAAAAATGGATATACTTTCAGATTGGAATCAGATCTGGGATTATAACAGTTATACCAACCTGGCACAGGCTTACGCTCACGCAAAATATAGTTTTAATGATAAACTTACACTCAACGCAGGTGTTCATTCGCAAATGTTTTTCTTAAACCATTCCCTTTCAGTTGAACCGCGTTTAGGGCTGAAATATGAAATCAATAACAAAAGCAGCCTTACGTTGGGCTATGGGCTTCATTCGCAAACACAACCTATAAATGTTTACTTTTTACAGACTCAGCTAGCTGATGGCTCCTACGTTTATAACAATGAAGACCTTGATTTTACCAAAAGCCATCATTTTGTATTGGGTTACGATTTGCAGCCTTTCAAAGACTGGCGGTTGAAAACTGAGGTCTATTATCAGTCGCTCTACAATGTGCCGGTAAATACTTATTCGAGCAGCTACTCCATGCTGAATACCGGCGCCGGTTTTAAGACTGATCTGGAGGATAGTCTGGTAAATAACGGAACCGGAACAAACTATGGATTAGAATTAACCATAGAGAAATTTTTCAGCCACGGATATTATGGATTATTTACCTCATCCATATACAGTTCCAAATACGTGGGAAGTGATGGTGTAGAAAGGAATACTGCATTCAACGGGAAATATGTTTTCAATATTCTGGGCGGGAAAGAATGGAACCTGGGAAGCGAGAAACGAAACAAAATCTCAGCCGACATAAAATGCACCAACGCCGGAGGAAGAGCCTACACACCTATAGATCTGGAAGCTTCCAATGCAACCGGCCGCGAACAATTATCTTCGGATGCCTATTCGGATTTTTATGCCAATTACTTCCGTTTGGATTTCAAGCTTGGATATACGCTAAACAGCCGTACGAAAAAACTTTCGCAGTCGTTTTCCATCGACCTGCAAAACATCACAAATAACGATAACGTTTTCTCACAAAGCTATGATGATCAAAGCAGATCAATAAATACAACCTATCAACTCGGATTTTTTCCGAATGTTATTTATAAAATCCAGTTTTAAAGAGATGTGCTATGAATGAATAGGAATTGGGTTTTATCTGGCCGGAAGTCGGAAGTCAGGAGTCCGGAGTGGATTCTGACTTTTTCCAAACAAGGATACACATTGTTGGCTGAATGTTAAACCTCATACTCTATTACACTTGAATCTGAAATAAATAGTTTTATCATGAACTTCAAACTTCCGGCTTCCGACTACCTGATTCCACTTCCGACTTCCACTTCCGACTTCCGTCTTCTGACTTCCGTCTTCCGTCAAATAGAATTTCCCCTTTAAAATAATAGCAGAACTTTTTAGGAACTTAAATACATTTGTAAAATGAAAGGACTTTCTTTTAGCAGCAGGAAAATTGAATTTTTATCTTACTTACTAATTTGGGCATTCGTTTTTTCAGTGCCTTATTTCAGCGAACGCAGTTCAGGGCATATCAACTGGAATGAGGTGACAAAAAACTGGATGCATGTGTTTGGATATCTCGTTATTTTCCTGGTCAATGTGTATATCCTGGTACCCAAACTGTTATTAAAAAAGAAATACCTCCACTACTTTGTTTCGGCATCTGTTTTGATAATTCTGGTAGTTGCCATTAACCTGAATGTACCATCTGGCAAACCACCTAAGAATGATTCGCCAACAGGTATTTCAAATTCTATGACGTCGCCTGTCCACGAAGCACGCATGCAAAAACCACCCATTATGGCTTTTGCAGATAATCTGATTATTTGCATCTTATTAGTGGGTGCAGGTACAACTATTAAACTTATGTCGAAATGGCTGAGTGAAGAGAAACTGAGAAAAGATACTGAGAAAGAACAGCTCAAAACTAATCTGGCATTGCTAAGGCATCAGGTAAGTCCGCATTTTTTCATGAATACACTCAACAACATACATTCGCTCATTGAAATGGATGCAGAAAAAGCACAGGATGCTGTCGAACGGCTTTCGACACTTATGCGGTATCTGCTTTACGATTCGGCGCAAAATACAATTGAACTGAAAAAAGAAATTGAGTTCATCAACAGTTTTGTTTCGCTAATGCAACTCAGGCACTCAGAGGAGGTAGAAGTCACAGTACTGATTCCCGATCAAATCCCGGACATTAAAATACCTCCCATGTTGTTTATCTCATTGCTCGAAAATGCTTTTAAACATGGCGTGAGTTATCCATTGAAATCGTACATTTATTTTGAATTGCAGATCCATGAAAATACGCTGGTTTGTATCATTAAAAACAGCAAACATAAAACCGTTGCCAGTCGGTACGATGAATATCCGGGCATCGGTCTGGAGAATATTAAAAAAAGCCTGAATCTGTTATACGAACAGGATTACAAACTGGATATTTCCGACAAAGAAAATGAGTTTGAAGTTAACCTCACAATCCCGGTATGATGATAAAATGTATAGCCATTGATGATGAACCGCTGGCAGTAAAGAAGATAGCGGGGTATATCGGGAAAGTTCCTTTCCTGGAACTGGTGGCTGAATGCCGAAGTGCCGCTGAGGCAATGAGCATCCTTGACACAACCGATGTTCAGCTCCTGTTTATCGACATTAACATGCCTGAGATCAGCGGAATGGAATTTGTAAAATCACTGACAAACAAACCCTATGTCGTTTTTACCACCGCTTACAGCGAATATGCGGTGGAAGGCTTCCAGGTAGAAGCGGTCGATTATTTATTAAAACCAATCACATTCAGCAATTTCCTCAAAGCGGCTAACAAAGTAAAAACCCTTATTGAGCTAACCGCTAATAGTCATAAGGAAATTGTAAAGACAACCGCGAACCACCTTTTTGTAAAATCCGACTATAAACTGATCCGGATTGACCTTGCCGATATAAAATACATCGAAAGCCAGCACGAATATATTAAAATTCATCTGGCAAACAGCAACCCGGTTATGACTCAGTTGAGTCTGAAAAGTATGGAAGAGCAACTGCCATCGGACCGGTTTATGCGGGTTCACCGTTCATATATCGTGAATCTTGCCAAGGTTTCAGTGGTAGAGCGGAACCGGATTGTTTTCGATGGGAATATCTATATTCCGGTAAGTGACCAGTATAAAGGTAATTTTCAAAGTTATATCGACAAAAGCTTTCTGATTTAACAGTTTAAAACCTCCGTTTTAGCTCTCTGTCCCTCCTTCCTCATTGCAGAAAATATTATCCTGTCAATTTATAAAAGAGTTTTATTCCTGTTAACTTTGCAGAAATAATCGTATAATTTATGCAAAAACGCCTGATCTCATCCTTTAAAAGAAGCACATATTTACTCTGTTTTCTCTTTCTGGCTATAGTAATTTCCAAATCTGCCCAAGCCCAATTTGTGAAAGGCGCTGACGTTGGCTGGTTGCCACAAATGGAAGCTACAGGCTTTAAATTCTATAACAATGCCGGTGTGCAGTCAAACTGTTTACAGATTCTTAAAGAAAAAGAAATCAATACAATCCGGTTACGGGTATGGGTAAATCCGTCGAATGATAAAACCAGCGGGCATTGCAGTAAAAAGGAAACAGTAGTTATGGCCTTGCGTGCCCAGGCAATGGGCATGAGGGTGATGATTGATTTTCATTACAGCGATACCTGGGCTGATCCGGGAAAACAAACCAAACCGGCAGCCTGGGCAAGTCATACATTCGCGCAATTATTGGACGATGTATATAACCATACGTACGAAGTTCTGGATACACTTAAACAATGCGGAGTAACACCGGAATGGGCGCAGATCGGGAATGAAATTGCCGGTGGAATGCTATGGCCGGATGCAAAGTTATGGGCACCTGATGGAAGCTCAGCTAACTGGCCAAATTTAAGCCAGTTACTTAATAAAGGATACGATGCGGCCAAAGCGGTTGATAGCTCGATAAAAGTAGTAATTCACCTGGAGGGAGGAAATGAGAATTCAAAGTTCAGGTGGTTTTTTGATAACGCTAAAACGCAGGGAGTCAGATATGACATTATCGGATTATCGTATTATCCCTATTGGATATCACCTACCGGTTTTAAAGATTATAATCTTTCCATAAACGATCTTGCGAATAACATGAATGATATGGTATCCCGGTATGGGAAAGAGGTTATGGTAGTAGAAGTAGGTGATCTTGATACTCAGGTTCAGGCTACATATAACATGCTTGTAGCAGTGATTGACAAAACCTTGGCTGTGCCGGGAGGTAAAGGATTGGGCGTGATTTATTGGGAGCCGGAGGGAGCCAAAAGTTGGAGCGGATATTCGCTAAGTTGCTGGAACTCGAATGGAAAACCAACTGCTGCTTTAGATGCATTCCTGACAAATACCTCGGCGTTAAACCCTATGCATGCGCAATCGGATTTCAGCATTTATCCAAATCCCTGTGCAGGCGGAGTTTTAAATTTTGAATTCAGTACAGTTGCAGGTTCCCGTCAAGTCAGAATTTTTGACATAAACGGAAGGCTGATGCAAGAAATAATAATGGCAGGCGCAATTCAAAATTCGATGCAGTTGAATCTTCTACCCGGAATATATTTTGTAAATGCTGATTCCGGAAATTTTTCTGATGCAGTGAAACTTGTTGTTAAATAGCTTGCTTCTGGTACTATTTCATAGTCGGATAATCAGGCTTCTTATAGGAATTTGGGGAGTGAAAGTAATCCGAGAATTCCCATTCTAAGTTTGTACCTTTGTCGGCTATTTTTTAACGAATGGACACATCGAAAAAAGAAGGCCGTTATCAGCGGATTATCAAACAGCTTGAGGATTTACTTGTCAAAACAAATGATCCTGTGGCCAGGATGGCAACCATTGCGGCCGTTCTGAGCCATAAGTTTGATTATTTTTCCTGGTGCGGATTCTACTTTTTACACGACGACAGAATGATTGTCGGCCCCTATCAAGGGCCCGTTGCCTGCCAGGTTTTGGCAGGCACAGGCGTTTGCCTCTCTGCTGTAGAACAAAATAAAAGCATCGTTGTGCCTGATGTGCACAAATTCCCCGGACATATTGAATGCGATTCGCGCACCAATTCCGAAATAGTAGTGCCGGTATGTGATCCGGAGGGAAATATCAAGGCTGTTTTGGATGTGGATAGTGCCTCATTCAATTCCTTTGATGAAACGGATCGCATACATCTTGAAATCATAACCACATTAATATATCAGTGAAAACAGCAAGCAGGTTCAATCATTGCAATGAATAATTTCCAAATCATACTACTGGCACTGGCCATACTATTCAACTCCTGGTCAACATACCTGAATGCAGGAATAGTACTTTCCAGAGAGCCTTTTGTTAGGAAGATGTATTTTACGGGCATAATGTTCTTCCTGCAATTTATAATGGCCGGTGTTGGGATATGGGCCGGAAATAAATTTTGCAGTGCAGATGTACGCGTAAACATGATGATCAGCCTGAGCATATTTCTTGTTTTCGGATTAAAAATATTGCTTTTGGAAATCAGGACCCAGGCTGATGAAAATGCATTTGACTTTACCGACAATAAAGTTGTTATGTTTGCTGCTCTTGCCGAAGGAATTACGCCGCTGTTTATAGGTACAGCGATTGGGGTGCTTTCGTTACATCCATACATGCATTGGATGGGAATTGGAATATTTTTACTGGCAGGTATTTTGATTGGGCTTTGGGAGGCTAAAAGAATGGGGTCTGATGCTTTTAAACTGAGGTTTGGCCCGATTGGCGGCCTGCTTCTGCTTGCAGCTGCCATAAAACTGATATTAAACCTTACAAGTTTCGGAATCTAAAAAATCAAGCATAACTATCTAAAGACAATTAATCCGTAAAAAAATGAAAAAAACATTACTCACCATCCTGCTTGTTGCACTTCTCGTAATTACAAAAGCACAAATACCTGCCGGATATTATACTAATGCTATCGGGAAAACAGGTGCTCCACTGAAAACAGCCTTGTATGATATTATTAAAAACCATACTTCAATAAGTTATACCGCACTTTGGACTGCATATACTACATCTGATAAAAAAACCGATGGAAAAGTATGGGATATGTATTCCAATTGCGCCTTTACTTTCGTCACCAATCAATGTGGTAACTATAGTGTTGAGTGCGACTGTTATAATCGTGAGCATAGTTTCCCTCAAAGCTGGTTTAATGAAGCAAGTCCGATGGTTTCAGATATGTTCCATGTCTATCCCACTGATGGAAAAGTAAACGGATATAGAAGTAATTACCCTTTCGGAGTAGTCACAAAACCAACTTACACTTCCAGCAATGGAAGCAAGTTAGGACCATGTACTTTTCCGGGTTATACAAGTACCGTTTTTGAGCCTATTGATGAATATAAAGGAGACTTTGCCCGTACTTATTTTTATATGGCCACACGATATGAAAACCTGATTGCCAGCTGGCAATCCAATGGTAATGCAAATGAAATATTAAACGGCACTTCATTCCCATGTTTTGATGCCTGGTTCCTGAATTTGCTTTTCACCTGGAATGCTTCTGATCCTGTAAGCCAGAAAGAAATAGACAGGAATAATGTAGTATACAATTCTTACCAGCATAACCGCAACCCTTATATTGACCATCCTGAATATGCTAACCTGGTCTGGGGTATGAGCACAAGTATCACCGAAGCTCCTGCTTACAAAGTACTTCAGGTATACCCCAACCCTGTTTCCGAAATGTGTACCGTATCTTTACCAGCAGATTTGAATCAACAAAATACTGTTTTTACTGTTTATTCTTCCACAGGTATTCCGGTTTTTGCCCCGGTTACAGTATCGGGTGACAAAGCTGTACTGAATCTTGAAAATGTACCTTCAGGATTTTATCTGGTTAGACTAGCGAACGACAACTACAGTACCATTTACCAGGCACGGATTATTAAGAAATAAGTTCCGGGTTACATGTGCCAGGTGCCATCGGAACCCGGAACTCTGAAAACTTAAAAGCCAGCATTTTATAAAATAATAAACGACAGTTAAAAACAATCACCCTTGCAAACCATCCGACTTACAAAAGAATTTAAATTTGAAATGGCTCATGCCCTGAAAGGCTATGACGGGCTTTGCCGTAATATTCACGGACATTCATACGAACTCCTGGTTACTGTTACCGGCATTCCGGTTATGGACAAAACATCCACAAAACTAGGAATGGTTATGGATTTTGGTGACCTGAAGAAAATAGTACGTAAAAGTATTATCGATGAATTTGATCACGCGCTGGTACTAAACCGTGAGTCAACCGATGATTTTAATGCTGACGCAGAAATGTTCGGGCGTACTATCCTGGTCGATTACCAGCCAACCAGCGAAAATATGCTTATCGATTTTGTAGCAAGACTAAAAGATAAAATGCCGGCAGATGTCAAACTACATCATTTGCTCCTACGCGAAACAGTAACTTCGTATGCGGAATGGTTTGCGGCGGATAATGAATAATAATGTTGGATGTGTGATGTCGAATGTTGGATGTTGGATGTTGGATCTAATAATCCACCATTTTCTATTTCCTATTTTCTATTTTCTATTAACTTTTCTCAATCCCCCGAGTCCAGTTTCATTTTAATCCTGGAAGCCAGGATATCAATAGCCACTTTATTTTCGCCGCCCTGCGGAACAATGATATCGGCATTGCGTTTGGTTGGTTCTATAAACTGGAGGTGCATAGGTTTCACCCAACGCGTATAATGCTCAAGAACCTGCATTGGATCGCGGCCACGCTCAACCGTATCGCGGCGGATAATACGCATCAGCCTGTCGTCGCTTTCGGCATCTACAAACACTTTGATATCCATGCGTTTGGTCAATTCAGGATCGCTGTAAATCAAAATACCTTCAATAATTATAACCTTTCGGGGCTCAATCCTTACGGTTTCCTTAAGCCTGGCGCATTCAATATAGGAATAAACAGGCATTTCGATACTTTTCCCCAGGCGGAGCTCGTCAATATGTTGCACTAAAAGATCCCACTCAATAGAATTCGGATGATCGAAGTTGATACTGAGTTTTTCTTCCGGTGAAAGATGTCCGTTGTCCCAGTAATAAGCATCCTGCGGAATCACAGCAACGGAATTTTTGGGCAGGCGTTTAATGATTTCGCGTACAACTGTAGTTTTACCGCATCCCGAGCCACCGGCGATTCCTATAATTAACATAATATGAGTGGATTAAAAATATTTCTGTGAGAAGCTTACGATTTGTAAAAGTAAAAAAAGCCCCGGATTATCGGAGCTTTCTTTGCGAATAATCAGAGATTTTATTTTTAACTATAAAACATTGTCTCATTTGAAAACAAAGTCCTGCCTTTTTGATCTTTTCAATTTTTGAACTCTAAAAGAGGAAACTAAGCAGAACCCCTGCAGCTACCGCACTGCCAATAACTCCGGCAACATTGGGTCCCATGGCATGCATCAGTAAATGATTAGTTTTGTCATATTGAAGCCCGATAACCTGTGATACCCGCGCACTTGCAGGTACAGCCGATACTCCGGCATTCCCTATCAGGGGATTTATTTTGTTGCCTTCTTTCAGAAAGAGGTTTAAAATTTTCACAAACATCACTCCTCCAAAAGTTGCTATAACAAATGAGCAGGCTCCAAGAGCAAAAATTCCAACTGATTTGGCGGTAAGGAAAGTTGTAGCCTGCGTAGAAGCGCCTACTGTAAGCCCGATCAGAATGGTTATTATATCAATCATCTGACCCTTGGCAGTGTCAGCCAGGCGTTTGGTTACAGTACTTTCTTTCAGCAGGTTGCCAAAGAAAAGCATCCCAAGCAAGGGGATGGCAGCAGGCACTATAAAACAAGTGAAAAGCATTCCGATAATGGGAAAAAGTATCTTTTCAAGTTTCGAAACAGTGCGTGGGGGTTTCATGCGGATCAAACGTTCCTTTTCCGTAGTCAATAATCTCATAACGGGTGGTTGAATAACCGGTACCAGAGCCATGTAAGAATAGGCCGAAACTGCGATTGCCCCAACCAGATCTGGTGCAAGTTTGGATGCTACGAAGATAGCAGTTGGTCCATCCGCTCCACCGATAATGCCAATTGCCCCGGCTTCGGATGGTGAAAAACCCAGTGCAAGAGCAGCGGCATAAGCGCCAAAAATACCTAATTGAGCTGCCGCACCTACGAGCATAAGTTTCGGATTGGAAATCAAAGCCGAAAAATCGGTCATAGCACCAATGCCTAAAAAGATCAATGGAGGATAGATACCATACCTTACACCAAAATACAGGTAATTCATTACACTGCCGCTCTGGTAAATACCAATTTGCAGGTTTTCGGGATCATCAGAGAGTATATGTTCGGCTCCGGCAAAGGGTATGTTACCTATAAGAATACCAAATCCGATAGGAATCAGCAACATAGGCTCAAATCCTTTGGCAATTGCGAGGAAGATGAGAACAAGACCAATCAGGATCATAACCACATGACCCATCGTAAAATTTAAAAACGCAGTTTCTCCAAGGAACTGAAACAGGTGATCTGACAGAAAAGTCCAGAAATTTTGAGAAGTATCCATACCGCTATTCTCCGATTACAATAAGAATATCACCTTCCATCACACTATCACCCTTACCCACTTTGATGAATGCAACCCGTCCTTCTTTATCTGCGTTGATGATGTTCTCCATTTTCATAGCCTCAAGCATCAACAGTTTCTGACCGATTTTTACGTCATCGCCTTCGCGTACATAAATTTCGAGAATAACACCTGGTAATGGTGATTTTATATTTCCTGTTCCCTTTGGAGCCGAAGGATTTGCTGTTTTTGAAACGGAAGGATGCGAATCAGTGGATGGGACAGCCAGTGTACGGACCAGTTTAGGTGTTTTAATAGTCTGCAATTTCCGGTCAATCTCAACTGAATAAGTAACTCCGTTTACCGATACTTCTGCAGTACTATCCTCGATACCAATAATTTCAGCATCGTATTCATTTCCGTTTATAGTGAATTTAAAATTCTTCATTGTTTAATTATTAGGCGTTTTGCGTAATCCATAAATTTTCGAACTCCATGGAGAGTATGTTTTAGCCGCATTTTTAAAGGTCATTACAGCATCTTCCAATCCTTGCACCTGCTGATGGTACAGGTGAAGCGCCAGCGAAATGGCAGCAAGAGTCTCGCCTGATATTTCCTGGTGTTCTTCGCTATGCACAATATCCGGACGACTTTTCCGGAAGCGCTTTTTCAGATCGATAGTGTATAGTCTGGCAATGTATTTAAACGTGAAATACAGAAAAATCAAAGCGGAAAACACAATGGTCATGGCAATCAATGCCATAGCTATGCCTGTCGGATCCATTTTGCCAAACTCATCAGCAGATTTAGCCGCAACCCGTTCACCGGCTTCTACAATCAATAATGTTGATAATATCATAACGGCAGGTTTGAGTGTTTCTTGGGCGGATTGACATCCTTCTTGGTGGATAAAGCCTGGAATGCCCTTATAACCCGGAATCGGGTGTTGCGCGGTACAATGATATCATCGATAAAGCCATATTTTGCAGCATCGTATGGATTT
Organism: Bacteroidales bacterium; assembly: GCA_030654075.1. GTDB lineage: Bacteria > Bacteroidota > Bacteroidia > Bacteroidales > UBA4417 > UBA4417. Next base: position 12,771 of record JAURYB010000068.1, read on the forward strand.
GCAAATTTGGTTTTATACTCGTTTTCGTATTTATGGAATTCCACTTCCCTTTCTGACGGATCTTCAATTTCGGCAAGCTTTTTATGGTAAAGCACTTCTATCGCGCCTTTAGGACCCATAACCGCAATTTCAGCTGAAGGCCAGGCGTAATTAATATCACCACGCAAATGCTTGGAACTCATCACATCATAAGCCCCGCCATAAGCCTTGCGAAGAATAACAGTTACTTTTGGAACGGTTGCTTCGCCATATGCAAACAGCAATTTTGCTCCATGAATAATGATTCCGCCATATTCCTGAGCCGTTCCCGGAAGGAATCCCGGAACATCAACCAGTGTAAGAATAGGAACATTGAACGCATCGCAGAAACGAACAAAGCGTGCAGCCTTGCGCGAAGCATTAATATCCAGCACACCGGCCAGGTAATTGGGCTGGTTGGCCACTATGCCTACTGACATTCCATTGAAACGTGCAAATCCTATTACTATGTTTGGCGCAAAGTGACGGGCTACTTCCAGGAATTCGTTGTTGTCCGCTATGAGATGAATTACATCTTTGATATCATAAGGCTTATTCGGATTTTCCGGAACAATTTCATTCAGAGATTCTTCCAGTCGATCAATAGGATCAATACAGGGAACCAATGGCGGATCTTCGAGGTTGTTCTGTGGCAGGTAACTGAGGATTTTACGCAAGAGCAGGATACCTTCCTGTTCATCTTCAGCCACAAAGTGTGAAACTCCGGATTTGGAGCCATGAACCATAGCTCCACCCAGTTCCTCGTCCGTAACCACTTCACCGGTAACTGTTTTTACAACTTTAGGGCCGGTAACAAACATATAGCTGTTTGTTTTCGACATAATGATGAAATCCGTGAGAGCAGGACTGTAAACAGCACCGCCTGCACATGGACCAAAGATGGCCGATAGCTGTGGGATCACACCCGAAGCCATAATATTACGCTGGAAAATCTCAGCATAACCTGCCAGACTCTGGATGCCTTCCTGTATGCGGGCTCCGCCTGAATCGTTTATTCCGATTACCGGCGCGCCCACTTTCATGGCCTGGTCCATTACCTTGCAAATCTTCTTGGCATACATTTCGCTTAATGATCCACCGAAAACGGTGAAATCCTGCGAGAAAACATATACCAGACGTCCATCAATAGTACCATAACCGGTAACTACGCCATCCGAAAGGTATTTTTCGTTTTCGATACCAAAATCGGTACAGCGGTGTGAAACAAACATATCGAATTCCTCGAAGCTTCCTTCATCGAGTAATAAATCGATACGTTCGCGGGCAGTAAGTTTTCCTTTTTTGTGCTGGGAGTCAATACGTTTCTGGCCACCACCCAGTTTTGCAAGCTCACGTTTATCAAGCAGTTGCTTGATTTTGTCTTCAATAGCCATTGGTTATTTTCTAATTAAATTTATCTTAGTGCATAGAGCTCTGTGCTAAGTGCAAAGTACATTGCACTCTGGGCACTATGCACTCAGCACAAAGCACTTATATATTTTTATTTTCACAAAGTTCGGTCAGAACGCCAAACGTGGATTTAGGATGCAGGAAACCAATACTCATGCCTTCGGCGCCTTTACGCGACTGTTTGTCGATAAGCTGTATTCCGTTTGCTTCAGTTTCAGCCAAAGCGTTTTCAATATCCTTCACCGCAAAAGCGATATGATGAATGCCTTCCCCTTTTTTCTCAAGGAATTTGCCGATTGGTCCTTCAGGATCTGTGCTTTCGAGTAATTCGATCTTGGTTTGTCCTACCATAAAGAATGCTGTCTTAACCCGCTGGTCGGTAACTTCTTCAACAGCATAACATTTCAGCCCGAATACTTTTTCCCAATATGGGATACTGGTTTCCAGACTTTTAACAGCAATTCCGATGTGTTCGATGTGTGATAAATTCATTGGTTTTTATTTTTTGCAAAATTAATTTCTTTTTGTTATTGAAATAACAATAGGTAAAGAAATAAGTTCAAAACCTATAATATGGAATTATTCTATATAAGTAAATATAAGTTATTGGTTAATAAGAATTTGACGAACCCGCTTCATATATCAATACCTGCATAACATGCCCGTTTGAAATTGAGATCGGACTTAAGCAGAATGAAATCAATAACCGCTCATTAAAATTCCGGCTTTTTATTCTGTCCAAAACAATGATATGCATTAGATTTGTTTGTAATTTTGAAGATCAGATTAACAGTGACCAGGCTGAAAAAAGCAGGTGCAAAGAATACCTAAAATGCTTTCTAAGACCACTTACTCAAGAATGTAAAACAAGACTCGTTTGAGATGAATAGAGATTTTTCCTCTATTCCAGACTGATGTTAGTCTTAATGACGGACTTAGATTATGATTAAACTCAAATTTGCACATTTCAAATTTATACTTGCATTTCTATTCATATTCTTTTTTATAAAAAGATCGGATTGCCAAACCACTGAATCCATATTTATAACCAGGAATTTTCAGAATGTACCCTTGATAAGTTTTCTGAATGAAATAGAAAATAGTTATGCTGTTAAAGTGTATTATGATCCTGAATGGTTCAGAGACATAACCATCAATCAGAATTTTACAAATACTCCTTTGGCAAAAGCTGTTGATCGTGTTATTGCCGGAACCGCGTATCAGTATTATTTTGTGCAGGGTGCGTATATCTTTCTGCCAAAGAAAGAAGTAGCTGATCTTAAAGAAAAATCAAACCTGCATCAGCCAAGCGATGCTCAAAAGCAAACGAATACAGATTCAGATTTTACTACTATCGGAAGCATAAGTACGAAAGGCAATTCGAAATTTGCCGAAATTAAGGGAAATATTATAAACGGCACAACCAATGAATCAATTCCAGGGGCTTCCATCTATATTAAAAACATAAATGTAGGGACAACCTCCAACATTGATGGTAGTTACACGCTCAAGCTGCCCGTAGGGAGTTATAAAATAACGGTAGAATGCCTGGGACTGGAAGCCACTTTCTTTAATGTGAAGCTATTGGGTAGTGGCAAATATGATATTTCGCTTTACGAAAAATCAGTCAAACTCAACGAAGTTGAAGTCTGGGCGCGCCGGCCCGACCAGAATATTTCCAATAACCAAATGAGCCTGGTTCAGTTGGACCGGAAAGCCATTAAGCAGATTCCGGCAATGATGGGTACAAAAGATATCCTGAAAAGCCTCACCATGCTTCCGGGAGTTAAATCTGTAGGTGAATTTGGAGCCGAAATCAACGTGCGCGGAGGCGCCAACGACCAGAACCTGATTTTAATAGAAGGGGCGCCCGTTTTCAACACAGCCCATTTGTTTGGATTGGTTTCAGTTATAAGTTCTGATGCCATTTCAAATGTTTCGTTATACAAGGGCGACATTCCGGCTAAATATGGCGAACGGGTTTCGTCAATTGTAACAATTGACCTAAAACATGATAACGATAAGGCATTTCACACGAGTGGCGGAATAGGGATACTTGATAGCCGTTTAAACCTCGAAATTCCTGTTATAAAGAACAAATTATCCATCTTAATGGGAGGACGTTCGACATATTCCAATTACCTGCTGCATTTAATGCCGGATGTTAACCTCAAAAACAGCACGGCCAGTTTTTACGATTTCAATACCCTAATCAACTGGAAAATCAACAAAAAAAACAGTTTGTCCCTTTTCTATTATCGTAGTTATGATGTAATGGAATACGCTTCGGAGTTAAATTACAATTATGGCAATGATATTGGCACACTGAAATGGAGTCATGAATTTAGTTACCGGTTGAACGCAACCCTGAATGTAAGCTTCAGCAAATACAATATTAACAAGTATGATATCAAGAATGATTTTGAAAAAAGCACCACCGTTTCGGACCTGAATTATAAAACTGCCAGGCTGAACTTTACGTATTCGCCTGGTAAAAATAAATTTGACTTTGGAATTCAAACCATTTATTACCAGATACAACCTGGAGAAAGAAATCCATCGGATTCGAACTCGCTGATTCTGCCGTTTAAACTAAATACGGAACAAGCTTTGGAAAACGCTGTATACCTGACAGATAGTTACGAGATAAACAAACAATTAAGTATCACAGCCGGAATCAGGTTTTCAATATACAGTTTGCTTGGCGCAAATACTATTTACCAGTATCAACCGGGAGTTACCAGGTCAGTTTACTCCGTAACAGATTCAACTGTTTATGAAAATAAAGATGTAATCACTTCCTATCATGGCATTGAACCCCGCATATCAATTAAATACCAGTTGAATATGGCAAGTTCGGTTAAACTCAGCTACAACCGGTCGGATCAATATATCTCCCTGATTTCATATTCCTCCGTTTCCACTCCCGAAGACAGGTGGAAACTGAGCGATCCGTATTTTAAACCGCTGGTATGTGATCAGATTGCGCTCGGTTATTTCCGGAATTTCAAGCAAAACACTTTTGAAACCTCCGTCGAATTGTATTACAAGAACATTAAAAACCTGGTAGAATATAAAAACGGGGCTGAGCTTACGTTAAATCCATACCTGGAAACAGCCGTAATTAACGCGGAAGGAAAGAATTACGGAGTCGAGGTTTTAATTAAAAAGAATTCAGGAAAACTAGACGGCTGGGTTAGTTACACCTATTCGCGATCTTTCAAAAAGACATCCGGCATCTATTCCGAAGAAACAATAAACAACAATACTTACTATCCTTCGAGTTATGATAAGCCGCATAATTTAACCGTTATGTCGACCTATCATTTCAACCGCCGATGGAGAGCTTCAGCTAATTTCAGTTTTAATTCGGGAAGAGCCATCACCTTACCGGAGTACAAATACCAGGTTGGCACCAACTGGGTTATTGAATATTCCGACAGGAATAAATACCGCCTGCCGGCCTACCATCGCCTTGATTTGTCAATAAGCCTGGATGAAACTTTACGATTAAAAAAGAAATGGAAAGGAAGCTGGACTTTATCGATATTAAATGTTTACGGGCGGAAGAACGCGTATTCAATTTTCTATAAAAAAGATCAGCCCTCGTCAGCGAATGACTACCGCATGTACAGCCTTTATAAAATGTATATCATCGGTAAACCTATCCCAACTCTCACTTATAACTTTATTTTCTAACCGCTTTACCTGATACAATGAAGAAATCGAAACTGTTGCTTTGGGGAATCATAGGACTATTGGCAGTCACATCATGCCAGGTAATTTATGATGATCCGTCCATCCAACAGGATAAAACCATATTAACAGTTACAGGCAGGGTAACGAATGGTCCAGGGCCATATTATATCCGCCTGTCAAACGCGTTGCCATTCAATACCCAGTATACAACTCTCGCCAATGATATTGCGGTAAAGGGAGCAAAAGTCACTATTGAGGATAATGCAGGCAATTCCGAAATGCTTTCGGAACAGGCTACCGGTATTTACGCAACCTCAGCCAATGGCATACAAGGTATTGCTGGCAGAACATACACCCTGACCATAGTTACAAAAGCAGGCGATACATATAAATCGAGTCCCTGTTTTTTGAATGAATCGTTACCCATAGATTCAGTCTACTACGAAGAAGCCACGAACCAAACCCTGAGTACAATCACATCAGGGCTAACAACGGAGAGTGGAGTAAACGTTTACGCGGATCTGACTTCTTTAAAAAAGCAGGCAGTTTATTGCAAATTTGAAACACGTATCATCAGGGAAATTTATGGCAACGAATATCCGAATGGCCCACACGAGCCGGAAGTTCGGGTCTATTGCTGGACTGTAAGTCAACTGGAAGAAATACCTGTGCTGGCCGCTAATATTACCCAGGCGAATACGATGATTAAAAAACAATTGCTGGGTTTTATGGCAAAAGATGAGATGGCGAATAACCCGGTTAAATTTGAATCTTACAATATGATTGGCCGTGTGGTGAGTTGCTACTCGTATTCTTTATCCGAAGAAGCTTATTTGTATTACACGCATCTTCGCGAACAATTAACTGCCGAGAATAAGTTATTCGATCCGATCAGTACTAATTTGATCAGCAATATTAAATGTGAAAATGATGCTTCAAAAAAAGTCTTTGGTTTATTCGAAGTCTCCGGCAAATCAGCCAAACACAGCTTCCTGAGATATAATTCGGGCGATATGCTGATTCATTCCAAAAACGTTGATTATTCACCTGATAATGTGATTAATGGAGTATCGCGTGATCATCCGCCTGATTATGACAGCATACCGGTTTTCTGGCAGCAAATGTAATGTCCGCGGTTCAAATTTATACTCCTCCATGCCTTAAGAATTCTGAAAGAATGAAATTTATTCAATCCTTTGTTTTCACTTTGATCACCTTTTTCTGCTTTATTTCATTGAAAGTAAATGCACAGGAAAATGTATTTGTTCACCTCGACAAGAGCGTAGTTGTTTCAGGCGAAAGCATCTTTTTTAAAGCGTATTTACTGAATATCAATACCATAATACCAAATTCTGAAAGCAAGATATTATATATTCAAATCACCGATCCTGTAAACAAGAAGAACCTTCTATTTCGATCGGACATCCATAAAAACGGCACCTGCCATGGCGCGATTCCTATTCCGGATACGTTGAATACCGGTTACTATTTGCTGAGCGCTTATACCAACGGCATGCGCAACTTTAATCCGGAACAAGCATTTACAACCAGGATTTTGGTGATTAACCAGGCCCGGAATATTCCTGATGAACTTAATTCGATAGCTATCTCTGAACCATCAGATTCAATATTTAATAATGCTCTCGTTACAAATATTACATTTAAAAGTATTGATATCATTCCGAATAAAAAAGTTTACAGCACCAGGGAAAAAGTAAGTATTGATTTAAAACACCTTACCGATTTTCAGTCTATGACCCAGGTTTCGGTAAGCATAAGCAGGAAAAGCCCGTTTAAAGTTTTACGAACAACTGAATCCGATATCAGTTCCTATTTACCTTATATCGGGAATAAAATAAAAGCCGAGAAAGATCATTCAAAATATAGTCCCGCTTCTGATTTATGCAAATATCCAATAGAAAATAAAGGATTTATCTTTTCAGGAAACCTATTCGATAAAATTTCCAATAAGCCATTACGCAATACAACTGTATTGTTATCAGTACCCGATAGTATCGCGAATTTAAAATATGCAGTTACCGATTCTTCCGGAAAGTTCTATTTCCTGCTCGAACAGAAATATAACAACCGGGAACTGATTCTTCAGCTGAAGGATTCGCCTGTACCTGTTGAAAATACTACAATCATAGTTGAAAACAAGGTCTTTAATCCGGACTACTTAATTCTCCCAAAAACTATTCTGGATTCAGCCGGTTCAGATTTTGTAACTTCTTGCCAGCAACTGGCAATGATAAATAAAATATATGCTTCCAAAAGCAAAACTGATACTTTGTTAACAGAAATACCGCTTCAGAATTACTCTTTTTACGGAAAACCGGATGAAATAATTAAACCTTCCGAATTCCTTGAGATGCCCAATCTTGAAGATATCGTCGCCAATATTGTACGGAATGCCAGGTATAAAGTTACTGAAAACCAATCAACTATACTTGTAGCGGATAAGTTTTCGAATCAATTCCGGGAAGGTCACAATGCGATGGTGTTACTTAACAATATCCCGGTATTTGATTACAGCCTGATCAGGCCCCTGGGGTCAAAGCAGATTCAGCGGATTGAATTAAAAACCAAACGTATGTATTATGGTGATCTGGAAATATTTGGCATATTTTCCATCTTCACAAAAGAGGATTATCTCCCGTTTTTAAAATCAGGAAAAAAGGTGTTTTCCTTCCCGAATGAAGTTCTGAGTCCTGTAAAAAGCAACATTTCCCCCGATTACAGCCTCGAAGTTAAAAGAAACTCAAAAATCCCTGACTTCAGGACAACACTTTACTGGAATCCCGATTTCGAAGTTAAAAATAAGATAATCAATACGGTTGAGTTTTATACTTCTGATTTAAAAACAAGCTACGAAATCGTTATCCAGGGCATTACTGCAGATGGGATTCCAGTAAGCGCCAGGGCAACCTTTGAAGTCCGCTAAAAACATATTTTATGCTAAAAAGTACGTCAATCATAATTCTTATTCTGAGCTTGTCGGCCAGGTTAATTGGCCAGCAAAGCTATGAATGTGAAAATAAGGTTTTAACAAAATCGCTGGAAGAAAAATTATCAGGTTATGTTTTAAGCCAGCCTTTGGATAATAAGCAATATTTTTCCCGTGACTGGTTCGAAGCAACAATTACGCTGAAAGAGGGAAGAATTGTTACCGGCGAATGGTTACGATACAATGGTTTTCTGGATAAGTTCATCTGGCTGAAAAAGAGTACAAACCAACAGCTGATTTTAAATGATGAAATCGTTGAGCAAGTTCAGCTGAACTCCGGAAAGGTAATCGGCAACAGCTATTTTGAAAAGATAAAAGTGAAACACTGGTACGATACGGATTCGGTTTTTACCTTTTTAGAAGTGCTTTCTGACGGCCCGATCTCGCTATATGTTCAACGTAAAGTATCAGATAGTCAGAGTTCTAACGAATTTATCAGTGATTATTTGTATTTTATCACAATCAACAATACCCCGTTAATTGCTGTTAAGCCACGGAAAAGCAGTTTATTTGCCTCTTTGGGGAAATACAAAGTCGAATGCAAGCAGGCTCTGAAGAAAGCGAATCTGAGCGTAAGCAACGAATCTGATTTAATCAGGGCGGTTGAATATCTTAATAGTAATGTTGACTTGAAGAAATGATTCTGAGTCCCCGATATGCACGGATATATTTCAAAAATGTATCTGGATGTGTCCAATTCTTTGCTTTTGCATACATGCACTATTGCTTTCCATACAATCTTTAGAAAATCACACCCGATATCAACTTCATTCCTGCATAATTGGTTGCCTGACAGAGCCCAAATCCCCCAGGCATCTCGCACCATCCATGTTCAAACGAATTAGTGCAAATATCAGTGAGTTTTCAGATAAGAAACTTATCGCCAAATAATATCCGGGAAGTTTTCGTAACAAAGGTCACTTCTTCCCCATTGTTTTTAGACACACTTTCATTTAATCACAGCAATATTATCAGATTTTGAAGTCTGTCAACATCAGAATAAGTGTGAATGATATAACTTATTCTGATAATAGTGTAAGCCTTCCCGTAAACAAAGTAAGCACCTTTGCCAGGTGAATAAAAGCTCACACTGTCCCGCCAGAAGCGGAAATTAATACAACTAAAAAATGGCTAAGACACGAAAAGTAATGATACTTCTCACCCTGCTTACATCAGTAATTTTGCTGGTAGCCGGTGGCTGTAAAAAAGATGATTCTTCCTCTCAAAAAACAACGTATAACCTTAATGTTAAAGACGTACTCGGGGTGATCGGTACAGTTACATTCACCGAAACAAGTAGTACTGCAACAACCATTGATATAGTATTGGTTAATGCGCCATCAGGAACTCATCCGGCTAATTTGTACATGAATTCAGCCGTTGAAGAGGGATCGGTTGCGGTACAACTTAATCCTGTTGATGCAAATGGTAAAAGCTCGACCTTGGTTACCAGCATAACGTACAACCAGATGATTGCATACGACGGCTGTATAAAAGTCATGCAAAGCAGCACTGAATCCGGTATAATTCTTGCCCAGGGTGATATAGGTGGTAATGTACTAACTACCACCCAGAAAACCTATACATTGAGCACTTCAGGAGTATATGGAGTTTCCGGAACCGCTTTGTTCGAAAAAAGGGTAAATGGGAATACTCTTGTTACAGTTACTCTTACAGGCGCTATTGCAGGTGAGTTGTACCCTGCAACTATTAATCTCGGATCAATACTTTCTGTTGGCGGCGGACCTTCGGTGAAGGTTTTAAACAATATTGACGGAACCACCGGTAAAAGCTATACGAACATACAGAAACTTGATAGCGGAACTGAAATTTCCTATGATAGTTGGTTGGTTTACGATGGGTATATAAATGTTTACCAATCACCGGTAAGCATTGACAATATTATCTGTCATGGCAATGTCGGCTCAAATTAAACAGTAGTTCCTGCAACTATAAATTACAAAACAATCACGCGCAAGTTTCTCCGGATGCTTGTGGGTGATTTTTTTTGTGCATTCTGGGCTATTGATTAAGTACAATATTGGAACTCCGCTGCTTTTTAAAGGACAAAACAGTACTTCAGGGTGAATTGCCAAATACTTAAGAAATACTATAACTGTATATTTCTCATTGTTTTAAAGCTGCCTTTGAGAAAATATACTCAGGAATTTTCTGATCAAAAAGGATAGCCGTGATCTTAAATTCTGTTCCATTACCTTGTTTAAGCATATCCTTATAAACAATGGTTGTCGGAAACCAGCGGCCCTGTATTTGTTTTACATCCTTTAGCTCCGTACGTTTCAGAAGTTGACCGCTTTTTGCATAAAGTTCCTGTTGCAAAGGGATAAAACGTTCGGTATCTATCCAAATCTTCTGAGAATAATACGCAATATTTTCCACCTTAGCAGTAAGTTGCATCAGGAAAGTATTCCGGCCATTCAGTTTTTCTTCCCTGATCACTTTGGCATTGTATACATCGTTAAGCTTGCGATCCTCCATCATATCTTCGTACGAAAGGTCGCTTCCCATCACTGATTGCCTGAGCAGGTGGCCCGAGATCTGGATAATACGATCTGTAGATGGGGAATAAATCCAGAGCTGTCCTTCCAGTTTAAGCATTTTTGTCCCTTTATCGGCTGCCGGAGAAAGGTATTCCGAAAACGATTTTTCAAATCCTTCAGACCAGGTTTTGGAAGTCAGCGTCCGGCTGCTGCGCTTCCCGTGAATGATCATGGAGGATTCCACAATCCTGTTTTTTGAGGACATGTTGCGGTCCACTTTGTCGAGAATGGTTTTTGCATCCTGGGCAAAGCCATGGATACTGAATAGGAATGCTATTATTATTAAGCTATGTTTTTTCATTAGTATATATATTTTATATTCAATCCTCACAGTCAACTAACCTTCTTTCTTTGCGATTCCTTTGCGTCTTAGCGTTAAAAAATAACCGCAAAGGCGCCAGGGTTATGCCAAGAACGCAAAGAATTAAACCTCCAATTCCTTGAATAACTGTGCTGTATTTCTTTTATAAATGGCAATTCCTGCCAGTGCATTTCCCAATACCATTGAGAAAACACCGGGAATAAATCCGATGTAAAACGCTGCCGGAGTAATCCTCGTTCTTACAACCGTTGGCATCATTAAGGTAGATCGTTGCATCATGTCACCCATATCGAGACCTACAACCTGCAGATAATACGAAGCGCTCAAACCAACCAGCGTTCCTACCACGGAACCTATTGTTCCTATCAGCAGGCCTTCATAGAGAAGTGTGCGGTAAATATGTTTTTTCTCTTCGCCTAAAGCAAGCCGAATACCAAACTCGCTATAACGGCGCAAGCCACCTAATAATCCTGCATTCCATAGAACAATAGACATTGCCATCACAAATACGAAAACCATTATTGCGCCCATGGCATTGGCAATATCGAGGTATTCAGCCATTCCTCCCTGATCACGTAAACGAATCATTTGCGGAGCATATTCATCTTTGTCAGCCTCGTATTTCTGATTAAAATCGTTCATCAAAGCTGTAGCTTTCATATCGTTGTACACTCCACTTTTAAAGTATCCAAGAATTTCACCTGTTGCGCCTTCCATTCCCAATGCTTTCCTTACATCGGTGATATCGGCAATAATAGCGCCCCGATCCACTGCGCTGGAGCCAAAACGCACAGTTCCTGCAACTGTAAAGTTCCTGAAAGCCATTCCGCCATCCATTGTTGTGCCGAAAAGTGTAAATGCATCGCCGGGCTTCACGCTGAACTTATTTGCAAAATCGCTGGTAATTAATGCTTCCCCGGGCTTTGAAGGAAGTTTTCCATCCAGGATAGCACCTTGCAACTTGAAACGTCCGATCTCCGTTGAACCTGGGATAAAAAGATCAATCGCCCATCCAACAACAGGACCTTGCGCCCGCGTTTCACCTTTTTCGTCTGGGAAATCTATTAAACCGCCAAAGCGGATCCGTCGTACCCAATCCAGATCCGGATAATCACTTTTTAATTTATTAACCAATGTATCGGCATCGAGTAAAGCCAGGTCATTCGGCATTTGTCCGAAGTCTTTTGCATATGCCCGCGACATTACTTTCACATGCCCTGAATTGAAGCTGGCATTCATTTCGATACTGTCGCCCAACGCTCCTGTAATCCAACCGTGAAGTAGAACAGTAAGCGCTACGCCCAAAGCCACAACTATGATTGGCAGCAGGCTGCGGCTGTTATCCTTCAGAATTCCCTTAAACAGAAATTTTATCATTGTATTTTGCCTTTAAGCGCGTCGGTTGGTTTCATTTTGGAAATGCGCCTGGTTGGGAAATAACTTACTATCGTTGCTGAAATTACTACCAGCAGAATGGTAGAAACAAGCATTCCGAAACTGTAAAACGGGATAATCTTTTCGGATATAGCAACCCCGGCCTGGTCAGCGGATTTGGGCATAGGAATACCGTAATTATTGATAAACAGCATTAAAGGAATTCCATAGAGTGACCCCAGAATCAAAGCGAGGATGCTGTGTGCGCTACCTTCGACGGTAAACAGCCTGATAACCTGGGCTCTTGTCATACCAAGAGCGATATAAGTTCCGATTTCTTTTTGCCGGCGAAAGATGGACAATACCTGTGTGTCGAAAATGGCCAGCAATGCAATCGAAAGTAGCAATAAATACAGAATACGGGAACCGCCTTTTTTGGCATTTATCATTTCGTCGAAATCTTTCAACAGGAACTTTGTGTCCTTAAAAGCCCATCCCTTAATTCCAGTGTTGTTGAGTGTGGCGGCTGCTACCAGCAATGTCGCTTCCTTTTTCATGCCAGTCATTTCCTGTAAAGTAGTAAGCGGAATATAAACCTGGTTAACATCAACAGTTGGAACATTTGATTTAAATATGTCGATAATCAGAACTTCTCTTGCATCGAAAGTTCCGTTTATATCGCGCCAGCGAATAAGCACATGATCACCTTTTTTGAGATGTGCCGATTCAGCCATCCGCTTGCCGATCAGAGCCGGAATTTCACCATTTTGTGGGTTGAGCGAAGCGGACGGAATCAGCAGTATTTTCTGGTTTGGATCAATGCCTCTGAGCATAACGTTCAGCATTCGTCCTTGTGGATAAGCTGTAGCCTGTGTAATCAGCATTGGGGTAAGTTGATTTTCTTTTACCAGTTTTTCGGCTTCACTTGTTATTGCTGCATGCGCATCCTGAAGGCTGAACGGATCATACCGGTCGTATAAAGGGTGCCAATACTGCCCGTTCCCGGTTTCCCAGGCAACGGTATCGCTCCGCCCCTGCCGGTTCCAGCCATCAAGCATGCCATTGTAAAAAACGATCACTACAAAAGCAAACGAAAGCACCGAAACATTGAGCCAGGTCCGTAATCCTGCTCCGATAAGATTTTTATAAGCAAACTTAAAGGCTAACATGGCTTTTAGTTTTTAATTCTGGCATTATTTCATCTTTTTCAACCATTCCATCTTTCAGGTGGATAATACGGTCAAGATACTGCATTACTTTTTCATCATGTGTTGCAAAAATGAACGTGGTATTAAGTTCCCGGTTCAATTTTTTCATCGTTTGAATGATGTGGTGCGAGTTTGTCGCATCAAGGTTGGCCGATGGTTCATCCGCCAGCACTATTTCAGGCCTTTTAACCATGGCACGGGCAATGGAAACCCTCTGGCACTCGCCTCCCGACAATTGAGCAGGTTTTGAATTTGCTTTATCTGCAAGGCCAACCCAATCCAAAGCTTCCATCACCATTTTTTGCCGTTCGGTGGCAGAATGTTTCTGGAGAAGTAAAGCAAATTCTACATTATCGAAAACGGTGTAAACAGGTAACAGGTTATACGTCTGGAAGATAAACCCGATATGAAAATTTCGTAACACTGCCGACTGCTTATGCGTAAGCTCGCTGACCGAATTTCCCAGCACGATGGCTTTGCCTTCAGTAGGATTATCAAGCGATCCGATAATGTTCAGCAAGGTAGTCTTTCCCGAGCCGCTTGGCCCGACCAGACCGGTGAATTCTCCTTTACTAAAAGTGAGATTGATATCCCGCAAGGCGGTAAAATCACCTTCCCCCATATGGAATCGTTTGGCGAGATTTTCAATTTTAATAATTTCAAAGTTTCGCATGCGTGCAGGTTTTAGTAGATTTTACTTCAGGTTGCCCGGGCACTGTGCGAAGCCGAAGTGCTGGTTCCCCAATTCCTATTTTCTATTTCCTATTTTCTATTTTCTATGTCCCTAATGATTAAACACCATCATAATCTGAATTCCTTTTCCGGAAGTAATATTGTTTTGTGTGTTTTGCAATGGCATCTGGTAATCCTCAGGATTCCAGTACGCCATCAAATATATATCAAGTTTACTGAACTGGTGTTTCCAGTTTACAAAGTTATAAAAGGCATTGTTTGTCCAGTCGCGATAAATTACAGCGTTTAGCTGGTTGCTGATATTCAGCGGGTAAGCGAGGCTCAGGCCGGAAAAGGAAAGTCGTTCATTGATATCAAATGCTTCTTTTCCATAACCATAAACCATATGTTCGAAAATAGCGTTGAGTCCGTTACCAATTCTAAAAGTATAATCGGTGCCGACTGTAAAAATCTCCTGGTTGGTTGCTATTCCTGAGTTGATGGATTTGTGTATCCACGAGCTTTCGAACCAAATACCGGGTCCAACATCCCATTTCCCATCCAGCCCGATGCGTTGTTCGGGTGTTCTTGAAGTTCCTTCAATTGAATCGGATAGCAATCTCGTATCTGCCTGTCGGAAATGACAACTAAAGGCGGCATCGCCTTTTAATAAAGGAACCTGGATTCTTCCGCCAAATTCAGGAGTTTTGACCGAAGTTTTTGCCAGCTCCCAGGTTTTAGTCTCTTTATTGCCATATAATCCCCAAAGCCAGATATTGGTATTGTTAAGGGAATAATACCTTCCAAGCAATCCCCACACTCCGTTTGTAATCTGCAACGGATCGCGCGGGTCGAGCTGGTCGAACCACATAAGCGGACGAAGCATGGCTGCCGATCCGAAATTGATTTTCTGAAGTCCAATACGCAATTCAAACTGGCTTGTGGAATATCTAGCCCACATCCGATATGGATTGAGTGAAGCATCTGAGTTGACAGAGTCGAATGGATGAAATCCTGTATTACAACTTAAATTGGCAGAAGCTTCAAAATCTAACAATCTGCTTTTCGGCAATTCAATCTTATAGTTTAAAGTTGGAATATACCTGATGCCTACCCAAACCGGCATTTCAATTGTCGGATTCAGATTGATCCAACCCGAAGCCTGGCCTTTAAAAACAAGGGTATCGCCTGCCAGAGATTTGAGCAACGGGCAGATACAAAAAACGAATAATGAAATGCAGGTTATGCTTTTCATAATGTAAAGAAATGAGACTTCTTATTTCACAAGCTTCTTAACCCATGATTTGAAATATCATCCTTTGTTCCGATACAAACTTACTAATTCTAACCACAACAATGTGTGCGGATCCAGGGTCAACGCATTTAAATTTTAAGAATTTTCAATAGGAAGTTGTTATCCCAACCAGCTTTAAGTCTTTTTGTCCTTAGGCTCAGCTTATTTGAATCTTCCTGTTTTAATAGGTTCAA
>JAURYB010000062.1 GCA_030654075.1 Bacteroidales bacterium
AATTGGGAGCCTGTTTATAGTAGTATGCAGTTGTATTTTAACCCTGTTAGTGGTAAGGTTCACACCTGGCAGGATACAATACCGACATGTTTAAACTGAATGAAAACTACTTAACTACCTGTTTACCAATGAATAACGAAGGGGTACGGGTAAGATGAAATAAAAGCAACTCCAAATACCCACAATAACCGAAGGCGTTTAGAATTTATCCAAAGTTAGGGCGGGTAGGTCAATAAAGTACTTGAATACTTAATTAATAACAGAAGGATACACCCCCTCACGTGTGAAATGAACTTTTCAAAATCGGCCAAAGTGAATATCTGAATATGAAAATCACAGGGGGCCAGGATTCGAGGGGGTGCAAATAAAGAAATTTAAAATACAGTAGAAGTTTTGGAACGGTCCATTCCTTGTTTCTTCTACTTCAGAGCCGGATAAGTTGAGCGCTTATTCCGGCTCGCTTTTTGTTACGTGCTAAAATACGTGCTTTTTTATAAATATTGTATTGTATTTTAAAAAACTTAACTATATTTACAGCCTTATATATCAATACTTTTAACAGTGTACAGAACTTTAATGAACTTTAATAGACTTGTATTTGTGTTCCTATCGGGGTCACCACATTTTTACCAATATTTACAAAAACCGCTAATTATCAAGTAGATAGCGGTTTTTTTTATTGTTCCTTCTTCCTTGTTGTTTTCAGCATTTCTACGCCACCAGGAAATATCTTCTGTGGGTACCCGTCAAAGTCTTCAAGCAAACCAATAATAGCCGCTATTAAAGAAAAGAAAGCAGTTGTGCCGAAGGAACTTTCTTAACTAAAATGGTATTATTCTGGCAGGAAAAATCGCTGATGATCTGGTAACTGAAAAGAAAGAACTACAAAAAGCAAGCATAAAACAATTTATCGGTTTTTTCTAAAATATACTCCTGAGACAGCTCAAAAATTTTCGAAAAATTTATTCAGAATTGTTTGGCAGCAAAAACAATGGTAGGGGCCGGGGCCAGAAAAAAGGAATTTGCGCCTTGGTTACGGGCAAAAAAAGTCTCATTAAAACAATAAAAACAAACAAGCCAGGAAAATATGTTCCTCGTCTCTCATAGCCCAATCTCCCATCTCTTTTCTCAAACTACCCTCTCTTACTAATCTCAATTAATGCGTCGCGCTGCAGTATTTTGATGTCCTTATTAATAAGCTTTATCAGGCCATCTCTCTCGTATTCCTTAAGCAGTTTTACCGTGCTTTCCATGGATAGTCCTGCAAAGTCCGCGATTTCAGTACGCGATAGTAATCCAAAAATACTCTCATCGTTATATTGCATCGTATCAAGGTAAAGTAAAACATCGGCAAGCCTGCCGTGCATTTGCTTATACATTACACTGCGGATAGTATCGTACATGGAACTGTCATTTTCAAACACCCTGTTTATGAGTCCGTAGCCAAAACTCCCGTTGCTTTTTATAAGCCCTGATATCGCATCTTTCTCAATAAGGCAGACCAAAGTATCCTGCAACGCAATAGTCGAATAATCATAGGTGTGTTTACTGAAGGCAGCCGAAAGGCCAATAAATTCTCCGCTACGAATTATACGGAGGTTAAAATTGCGGTTAGCGTCACCAATTACATACTGCCTCACCAGTCCGTCAACAACATACAATACGCTCGAAGCAAATGCGCCTTGCTTGGTCAGAGTCTCTCCTTTAAGAAATGATACCTGAATTTTACTTTCCTGAACTAATTCAATTTCTTCAGGTAGCAGTTTAGCAAAACACGGAGCACCAAGCCCGCCAAGTACACAATCATCGATAACAGTATATGTTTTCATAGTAAATATAGCAGTATGGTTTTTATTAAAATGAAGCCGAAAAAGTTTGAAGCCGGAAGACGGAAGTCAGAAGAGTGCATGATTTCGTTTTCCTGATACCTATTGGTTTAATATAGGGATTTTTGAAATTCAAAATGAACTTACTATAGCTTTCTGTTTCTGAACTTCTGTTCAAATACTCCCGATTTCCGTCCTCAGGCTTCACACCTTTCACAATGCAAAAGTAAGTATTATATCTGTGTTTGTTTGTACATGGTATTTAGCTTTGCAAGAAATTGGGTTAATAGAATATTTTTGCCATAAATTGAGTTTCTTAGCGGCATTCTGGCACTGAATGTATGCATTTTGCCGGAGTAGCTCACTGGTAATGACTGATCAAAAATGTAATTTCTTATTCCAACTGCTGAAGCTTAAGAACTGGATAAAATAGAGGATTGTTATGCTTTTACTCTTTTGTTTGCTCCATTTTTTAGCCAACAGCACGGCCAGTTTCAGATAGTTATCCAATTAATGCGAATACGTTCAAGAAAATATTCAATACAGATTTGATTGAATGAAGCCAGTTTTATCCCGTCGCTTGACATTCCACTGTTAATAAGAGAATGTACGAGTTGGCTGCAAAACGCTGTTTTTTTTTAATTCAACCACTATTTGTATATCCTTTTTATTTGTATATCCCTTTTATTTGCTGCATTTTTTTATTCTCCCCGACAATATTTCGTTTTTATTGATTTTACTGCCTGTTATTGAATCAAGGTTGCGGAGGCTTATACTTTATTTGAACTTAAGTATTCATTTTAAGCTATTTATAAAATATAAGTTCTATTTTTTGCCTGCATTAATACTTTCAATTCTGCTCTTTAAAAATGCCACTTTTTTTTCATCCTTTAAATCTGTTGCCAGTTCTACAGCCTTGTCGTAACTACTGATCGCCATATCAGTATTTTTAGCTGCCAGATATGCCTCCCCAAGATAGTTGTATGCATCCGGTGAATCAGGGAACCTTAACGTGTTTTCTTTAAATATTTTTATAGCTTCTTCATACTGGCCGCTACGCAGATATCCCCATCCATAATTATTCAAAAGGCTTACATCGTAAGAAATCCCGTATCCAAACCTTTCGGAGAGATTCTTATAAAAACTGTCGATAGCGCCTATTCCATCTGTCTTGATTTTGTCAGTGTCAAAATTCCAGTCTTCATAGATAAATTTCAGCGCATTAATTATACCTATTGCTGTTCCGCTGGCATGGCTTTCATTTGCCAGATAGTCGAGTTTCCATCTCAGGTCAGCCGATGCATTTTTCTTTATAATTTGGGCAAAATCAAATGCGTCTCCAATAGTGGATGGTACCTCATTTTCCCCTATATCAAAATAAAACAACTTGTGTTTAAATTCCAGGCTTGCGAGTTTTTCCTCAGCCGTTTTCATAACCAAACCATCATCCCAGTAAAGAGAAGGATTCAGCGCAATGTAAGCATTAAACATAGTAGCGTGTGAAACGAAAGCATGGGTTACGCAAAGACCACCCTTTGAATGACCACAACAGATTCGATAAGGAACTGTACGGTAATTCTTTTCGATAAAGGGGAAAAGCTCCGTTTCAATAAACGAAAGATAGTTATCAGCTTCGCCAATTTTCTCGCCAGGTCGGGACGCTCTTAATTCAGCGTCTTCTTTTTTAGTATACCATGGTTTTGCTGGCTGAGTACCTCTATTATATTCAGGCTTAGAAGGAAACATATCTCTTGCTGAGTTAACTTCTTCGATTGAAACAATTATTAATTGAGGACAAACACCATAACCTGATAAATAATTTACAAGTCCAATAACTTCTGACACTCCATCAATCACATACAAAACCTGGTATGAATCTTTTGAATCATCATAACCAGCGGGAGTAGAAACATAAATTGTACGCTCTTCTCCCAACACCGTGGAGTTTATTTTAATGCTTTTTGCAATGACTAAATCATCTGAGTTCTGAGAGTAAGTTATTTCGGTTAAGGATAAAAGTATTGCCAGTAATTTAAAAATTCTCATAAGTTTTCAGTTTTATAAGATTGATTGATAGCTATTTTCTGTTTTCTTGTTATCTATAACCTAACTTCTCGTTGTCCTGAAAACATCCACTGATGTTCAGCAGCAATACCTGAATTTCAGGTAGTAGGCTGTTAGGTAAAGTACGTTGTTATTTTTTCATTACGATATACGCTGTTAGCAATTTACCCTCAATCCTCAACGCTTTTTGCACGGCAAATCCATTTTTCGTCAACATGCTTTTAAAATCCTGAAAGCTCCATTTGTTCACAACCTTAAATCCACTCAATGAACCAATTACTGTTGCTATAATTTTGCTTCTGGTATTTTCACCCACACAAAGCGTTGGGGCAATAAAAACTCCATTATCTTTCAATACTCTTTTCACTTCGGCTATTGGCTTCTCCGGTTCATAAAGCAGGTGTAATAAGTTAGAAGCAATCACAACATCAAACGATTTATCCGGGAAAGCCAGGTTATATGAATCCTGAACCTGGAAATCAAGGTTTCTGATATTTAAATCGGCTTGCTTCTGAGCGGCGATTTTAATCATATCAGGAGAAATATCCGTTGCGACTATTGACGATACTTTTGAGGAAATAGCAAACGGAATTATTCCGGTCCCGGTTCCAATCTCAAGTATTGTTTGATTTACATTTATTTCCAAATCTATATTTTCAAGAATGGATTTGTATGTTTTGCCGAAAATATTCCGGACAAACGAATCGTAATGGGCAGCAAATTTATCCCAGAATCTTCTCTCGTTTTTTTGCCTGTTATTCATGTTTCTATTAAATTAATAACAGAGCAAATGTAAATTAATAACAGAGCAAATGTTCGGAATTTTACGTCAAGGATATCTTGTCATTTGACAGGAAATTATTTGATTGCAATTTCCTTTCTGATTCTGCTTAATGATGTGTCTGTTATTCCTAAATAAGAAGCAATGTGTTTGATCGAAACGTTTTGAATAATTTCCTTCCTGGATTTTAATAATATCTCATACCTTTTTTCGGCTGTAAGGTTAATCATTGATAGTGTTCTCTCTTTTAATTCGATAAAACTATTTACTAAAACAACCCTGGCAAACCCTCTGAATTCGGGGCTGGTATGAAATAAATTCTGAAGATTGGTATAATTACCTTTCCAGCCAAAACAATCTGTTAATGCCTGGATGTTTTCCTGGGATGGTGTTCTTTTAATATAGGATGCAACTTCAAAAACGATGGAGTTTCGTCCATAAAAATTAGTTGTAACTTCATTTCCTTCCGTGTCAAAGGTATAAGCTCTCATAAATCCTTGCTCAAGAAAAAAGTAATCGTTGCATACCGATCCTTCCTTTAACAATAAATCATTTTTATTTAAAGAAACTGGTTCGAGATTTTCTGCAATCTCACTGGCTATATTGTCAGACATTGACATGGTCTGCCTGATCAAATTACTCAGTTTTTGTTTTTCTGATATCATTTTGATAATGTATTACGGAAATCACACGGATTATGAGTGTCCCCCGATAATTATCCGCATAATTTTGAGATTCAGCACAAAGAACCGAACTATCTGCCATGGAAAGAATTTGCGCCAGAAACGGGTATTCCCGGTTGGAACTGGCGGATAGGCTTCGTCTTTATATCCTTTTACTATATTTTTCTTAATCATCTGAATAGGTTTTAGGGGTTGGGGGTTGGGATTTAGGGATTGATTCCAGCAAAATGAGGTTATTCGGGGATAAGCCACCAGAAGGGTTTGGCTTTAGCCTTGTAAATAAACAAAAAATGCAGGACAAGTTTTATCCAGTGGCCGGCTAGCCCGGGTTCACCCATGGTGTATGAACTATCCCGACCCCATTGCGGATACTTTTCGAAATCCGGCACTATGGGGTATACAGTCATGGAAGCAGCCATGCCATCACGCAGACCGTACCCAGATGAAATGATACAAGCAGCACCCATTTTGCCCATTGATGCTTTGTGATTAAGTGTCTTACGACCGGTTAGTAAACTTTCTGCAATGTTCAGTGCAACAACCTTACCCATTACTCCTGATGGCATACCTGTACGAGGTGGTGTTGGCACGTTCATGGTTAACTGTATTTTTATCCCAATCAGTTGCTTTCAGATCAAATTCACTCATGGCTTAACGATGTCTAAATTATGAAGATTTTATGGCTGCTTTGAATTGTTTACTTAATACAACGATATGATTTGTTGATGATTGAGTTGGTATTTCGTTTATAATATTCAATCCGGCTTTTTCAGCCAAATAATAAATCCCTCCGTTAGCCAGGTAATTTTTATAGTTTCTATAGTGCTCAGCACCCGCAATATATTCGATAAATTCTGTTAAACGACCTGCAAACCCTTCGGGTTTCGGAACAAGATAATCACCAATGATAATCTTATCGGCCACCTGTGCCATTTCGTTCAGTAAATTTATTCTTTCGTTTTCATCAACCTCATGAATCACATAGGTTAATATTGCATAATCAAAGTGTGCATGATCTACATTAAGTATATGTCTCAGGTTGCAATGCTGAAAAGAAATTTTAGCATCAGGCCGTCTGAATAATGAAAGCCGGGCTCTGTTTATGTTCCGTTTTGATAAGTCAATTCCTAAAACAGACTTGCTTTTACTTGAAAGCCTGAATGCTAAACGCCCAGTTCCACAACCGACATCTAATATTGAAGATTTTGGTTCAATAAGATTTTTTATCTTGCTGAATAATTTATCCTGGTTCGGTGCTATAAAGATGTCGTAAAACCAGCCATCATACCAATGGGTTTTATTTTCGGTCATAGCCTGTCTAAATATTTTGCATTAAAGCGCTGTAAAGATTGGCTTTGCTTACCAAACCCGATTGCCTCCAGACCGGTTTACCGTCTTTAAAAACTATAAGGGTGGGAACACTCTGTATCTGATATTTACTGGATATGGCGTTGTTTTGATCTACATCAATCTTTATAATTTTAACCCGCTCTCCCAGTTCGGTTGCAAATTCCTTTATTATTGGTGACTGTACTTTACATGGCCCGCACCACAAGGCGTGGAAATCTACAATAACGGGTTTTGTATCGTTGATTATTGTTTCGAAGTTACCTTTCATTTATTGACCTTTTAGATTAGAATAACTATGCAAAATTAGACTGACTTCATCTATAAAAATGAATCTAAAATTATACCTAAACAAGTAGTTTCTTGAGATTGCACAACTTTTAAATTAGTAAAGTTCATGCTTTTATAGGATACAAACAGTATGCCCTGAACAAACTAGCACAATTAGAATACTTACTTTTGCATGTGTAATTTTAAAGAATTAGTAAATGGAAGTTTGAAACGATATTCAGCAGGTATAGAATGAAAAGGCTGGAGTTTTTAAAAGCGTTTCGGTCTGAATTAGTGATTCTTTGTAGCTATTTTATATTTAGCCACGAAGGCACTAAAACACAAAGAAAGCAAAAAGGTGACCAAGCAACTCTTAACAACAGCCAATGAAAAATTAAAATATTTAAAATAGTAACCTGATAAATGAAACCACATACTATTTTCCTTTTTGTAATAGTTGTTTTTCTAAGTAGTTGTAGCTCAAAGGGACACATGCGTTTTGATGATGTTCCGATTGATGGCCGTATTGATAAATTTGCCAGTGAGTTGACTAAACAAGGATTTATACTGTCTGACTCATCATTAAAAAATGAAATCATTGTTCGTGGGAAATTCTTAAATAAAGAGTGTAAGATTTCTGTTTTGGGGACAAGCAAAAATAACGTGGCTTATAAAGTAATTGCAGAACTGCCGCAAGAAGTTAATGATTCACTTGAACAAAGTTTCAAAAAAATGCAAAAGCTGTTTTCTTCAACATATGGAAATGGAACTACCAGATATAAGCAATATAAAAATCCTGAAAGGTTTATGTTTAATGAGCGAGGGCTTAAACGGCGTATAATGAAAGGAGATTATTCCAGATACAACACTGATTTAGGTATTTTACTTATGGAAGTCCAGGACGGATTTATTTCAATAACCTATTGGGATAAATTGAATAATGAAATCAGGAAAAGGGAAAAGGCGGAGGAGGATAAAAAAGAGAGTACTGAGGGGATTTAGGGGCGAATTGAATTAATTGAAAGGATTTTTCCAGGGGAATAACTTAGCTTTGATTAATATTAATTGATCATTCAGGCCGACAGATGTTATGGGATATGCTTCTTATAACAGCTAATTCATAATTTACATTAGCCCAGAATGACAGGCTAGGTCTTAGTTAATTCGCTTAACTTTTGAATTTTGGCCAATGTTCAATCCCCTTAGCCTGCAAATTTGTTAATCCCTGAAGTTCATCCAGTTCGTAATATATTCAACAACGCCAGGAACCATTTGTCCATTTTTCATCAGCTCACTAGTTGAATCTCCATGATCAGCCAACGGAATGGTACGATTGGTTAAATCAGTAACTGCTGCACCAGGAATGGCCTGTGCAACTTAAGACAAATGGTATTGTACTACCACACGCTTGTCCTTTTTACCAAACAGAATGAGTACAGCGCACTTTATTTTTTTAAAATCAGTGATCGGATCATATACGGCAAATAATTTCTGATGAGGTGAGGTGTAATATTCCAACACAGATTCGTACGACTGCTGGTATAAATCTCTAGTATCGCAGTCAATAAGATAAGACGGGCGTGTTTTCATGTTTGTGGAACTATTCGAAAGAGTACAATTTTCCTTTTCAATTAGTTAATGAGTAATATGGGTTTCAGCAACCAGTTTGGGGTAGAAAACAGTGAACGGGAGGCTTTGCTGGCTTACGCTTTTCCATTACATGCGGCTGAATTGATATACATGGTCGGTGAGTTCCTGTATTAATTGCGGATTATCAAGTAATAATGGTTTTGATGAAAATAAACAAAAGAATAGAAATGTCAATAAAAAAATAAAAACTGCAAAGTTTGCAAAGTTTGCAAAGTGTGCAGTTTGGTAATAGAATTGTTAAGGAAAAGGCTTATTTGCCTTTTAATTCTCTTGTTTTTTGGTCGGAACCTGTCAGAGTTTAATTGAAAGCTCTAAGTGACCACCAAAACCCAGTTCAATAATTTTTTGAAGTGTCGAAATACGGGCTTCTTTAATATTGTTTTCAATTTTAGAAATATACGATTTTGTCGTTCCTACTTTCTCAGCAAGCTGTTCCTGTGTCATCCCCTTTTCAATTCGGGCATCGTGGATTAAAGCTCCAATTTTAAAATTTTCGTAACCTGCTTCGAGTTCGTCACGCTCTTTAGTTCCGATTTTTCCGTAATTTTTTTCTTTAAACTCTTCAAGAGTAGTTAAGTTATTTTTTTTCGCTTTCATATTCAGCTTTTATTTTTAGTGCTAATTCAATCTCTTTTTTAGGTGTCTTTTGAGTTTTCTTTTGGAATCCGTTCATCAAAACAATTAATTGTCCCTGGTCGAAAAAGCAGAAGATACGGAATATGTCAGAACCAAGCTGAACTCTGATTTCATACAGCCCGTCAGTATTTTCAATGTGCTTGAGATACGTTTCCGGCACTCGTTCAAGATATTCAATTAAGTCGAAAGTCCAAACAATTTTGGCTTTTACTTTTTTAGTTTGTTTGTCAAAGAAGCTTTGGAAGTATTCTTTGAAAAAAGAAATCTGTCTATATTTCGGATTTCTATCCATGTTGCAAAGATACGGATGTTTCCCTAAAGTGAAACTCAAAAGTAAAAAAAGTATTTATAATATCCAGTTTTCGTTTTGGACCTGAGCCAATATCGATCATTTTGTTGACGTCAACGAAATGATCAGAAACCTCTTCACCAGTGGTTTTGCAGCTTTCTTTTGCTTTTTCAACCGCGTTCAGAAAATTGCGCCAGTCGGCATATCCCAGCAACTCCTGCAATTCGCGGGCGAGCCAGTATTCAATACCGTCCTGTTCGTAGGCATATTCTTCGAAAGATTTATTGAGCCTTATTATGGTTTCTTTTTCCATTTTAAAAGTTATTTATTTTAAACGCCACTATTGGCAAATTTAGTAAAACACTGGGGAAGTTATCGTGAATTACCTGCAAAGTTTTAAACATCGGGCAACGAACATTCTTTATGTATCCCTTGATCAATGTTATGTTTTTGAATAACAACCAAACTGAGGCTGCACCAGGTATCGGTCATTCAACTCTTTTAATAAAGCATCTACTGAACGTGTTGAAAGGTTGAATTTCTTACCCAGTTCGGTAGAATCGGCACGTTTGAAATCATGAGGCAGAGCCTCAAAGAATTTACGTTTGTTGTCGTCGGATTTAAAGATTGCTGAATCGCCCTGCTTTGGTAAATTGTGAAACATAAGCAGGCTATGTAGCAGGCAGAGGTTTGCCAATATAAGAGCTGAGTCAAAGTCGGCATCGGTGCATTCAACGCATTGAGAGATGTGGCCGTTTTCTATTTGCCAATGCAGAACTTCCCGAAAATATTCCCTAATATTTCCTCCGTAGTTACTTCCCCGGTTATTTCACCCAGATGGTGCAACGCTGAATGTATATCTGTCGCTATCAGGTCGGTTGGGATATTATCTTCAACCCCTTTGGCGGCTTCATTTAAATCATTTAAGGTGCTGTTGATTGAATGGTAATGTCTGGCATTGCTCACAATTGCCTGGTCACCTATATTGGCTGTTTGCACTGTTTTCAGAAGACGTTCTATAATCAGATTGATGTTTTCTTTCCTCTTAGCTGAAATAAAAATAGTTTCGAGGTCGAATAGGGCAGTAATATGCGAAGGCGTTTCAAGCATCAGGTCTGTTTTGTTCCCAATCAGCATAAAATGCTTCTCAGGATCATCAATATGATCGCGAAACTCTATCTTTAATTCGTCGATTTCATCAACAGTAATTGTGCTGATATCAAAAAGGTACAGAATTACAGAGGCTTCTTTGATTTTTTCATACGTACGGCTTATGCCGATGGTTTCAATAGTGTCAGTGGTATGTGATCTGAGGCCTGCTGTATCAATAAACCGGAATGTAATTCCCTGTGTGGTAAATGTATCCTCAATTGTATCGCGGGTTGTACCCGGGATTTCGCTTACAATGGCTCTTTCTTCGTTAAGGAATGCATTGAGCAAGGTCGATTTCCCGACATTGGGCTTCCCGATTATGGCTACCGGAATACCTTTTTTAATAACATTTCCCAACGAAAATGACGTAGCCAGTTTATTCATTTCGTCGATAATACCATTCATCAATTGTTTCAACTTACCCCGGTCAGCAAATTCTACATCTTCTTCACTAAAATCAAGCTCCAGTTCAAGTAAGGATGCCAGGTCAAGTAACTGGTTCCGCATATCTTTTATCTTTTGCGAAAATCCGCCACGCATCTGCGATAAGGCAAGATCATGTGCCACTTTTGATCGTGACGAAATCAGATCAGCAACTGCTTCAGCCTGCGACAAATCGAGTTTCCCGTTCAGAAAGGCTCTCATTGTAAATTCACCAGCCCTTGCCATTCGAGCCCCGGCATCAATAAGCACTTCCAGAATCCGCTGCTGAACATACTCCGAACCATGACACGAAATCTCGATAATATCGTCACCGGTGTACGAATGCGGATTACGGAAAATAGTGAGTACTACTTCATCAATAACCTCATTTTCAGTAGAGAAATAGCCAAAATGTGCCGTATGGGTTTCAAATTGCTGAACCGTAAAGTTGATTTTTCGCGATTTGAAAAATTTACTGCTGATTGAAATAGCCTCAGGCCCCGAAAGTCTTACAATTGCTATGGCGCCAATTCCCGGCGGTGTCGACAGTGCGCATATAGTATCATTGCTGTTGTATGATGTATAAGGATTCATAGCAGAAGGGCGTTATTTATACAAAGATAGTGAGAGTTCAGCCAAATTCAAATTTTCTAACTACTTCTTCTTGATCGTGTACTTTATAAAACGCAGATTATCATTGGTTTAAGAAGTATGGCGAAAACAGAATCTTTTGGGTAAATAGAATAATAGTAGACACAAATCTCAAATTCCAGGTTTCAAGGATCTCGCACTGTTTCCACACAACCTACCCTCTTCGCCATTTCTCTCCGTCTCTCCGTCTCTCAGTCCCTCCATCTCTCCGTCTTTCCGTCTCTCCGTCTCTCAGTCCCTCCGTCTCTCCGTCTCTCTATCTCTTCGTCTCTCCATCTCTCCGTCTCTCCGTCTCTCCATCTCTCCATCTCTCCGTCTCTCAGTCTCTCAGTCTCTCAGTCTCTCAGTCTCTCAGTCTCTCCATCTCTCTATCTCTCCATCTCTCCATCT
>JAURYB010000066.1 GCA_030654075.1 Bacteroidales bacterium
AATTGGGAGCCTGTTTATAGTAGTATGCAGTTGTATTTTAACCCTGTTAGTGGTAAGGTTCACACCTGGCAGGATACAATACCGACATGTTTAAACTGAATGAAAACTACTTAACTACCTGTTTACCAATGAATAACGAAGCCTAAGGGGGTCTTCAAAATATGGATGAGTACATATACCCACAATAACCGATCGCTTAAAATAAATGTTGTGCGCTAGGGGGTACTAATTGTAAATAAAGTACTTGAATACTTATTTAATAACAGAAGGATACACCCCTAGCGCACGTGTGAAACGAACTTTTCAAAATCGGCCAAAGTGAATACCTAAATATGAAAATCACAGGGGGCCAGGATTCGAGGGGGGTATGTCGCTAAAAAGAAATTTAAAATACAGTAGAAGTTTTGGGACGGTCCATTCCTTGTTTCTTCTACTTAGAGCCGGATAAGTTGAGCGCTTATTCCGGCTCGCTTTTTGTTACTACTTTTAAAATTAAGTATTAACAGCCGGGAAATATAAAAGAAATGTAAACCGTTACCCTTAACGTTACCCTAATAAAAGACAAAGCCCGCAAACGTAATGTTAACGGGCTTTTTCGTTTTCAAATTGTGGAGCTGCCGGGAGTCGAACCCGGGTCCAAACAAGCAGCAAAACCGCTTTCTACATGCTTAGCTTTCAGTTGATTGTCGGGCAGGAACCGGCAAAAAGCCACCCAATCCTTGCCTTATTCCCTTTGGTTTTCGAGCTGCCGTCAGGACTCCGGCAACCTTATCCTTCCCTTTTCGATGCCCTAAATCGGAACGCCGGATGGCGAGGCTTCCCGGAGGACAATTAGCAGGTTAATACTGTGATTAAGCGGCTAATGCGTAATCGTAATTGTTGCCATTTAGTTGGCGTGAGTATTTGGTTTTAGCGGGCCATTCACTCAAAGTCCCGGCATGCTTACAATCCCACTGTCCTTGCTGTCAAAACCGGTCAGCCCCTGATTGTGTTTCTAAAGGGGTGCAAAGATAGTGCCAATTTCGTTTGGTTTGATGGGAGGAGGGAAAATAGGAAAATAGAAAATGGAAAATAGAAAATGGAAAATAGGGAAATGGGGAAATGGGAAATAGAAAATGGGAAATGGGAAAATAGAAAATAGAAAATAGAAAATAGGGAAATGGGGAAATGGGGAAATGGGAAATAGAAAATGGGAAATAGAAAAAGGGGCTCTTTGACTGGCTTCGGGGGTTCGGCTTCGCTCACCCACCTTCAGCCGCCGTCGCTCAGGGTGACAAAATGGGGAAATAGGGAATTGATCTTAAATCGGGAACATTTGAACCCTTGAACATTTGCACTTCGGCTTGCTTCGGCAAATGCTCAGCAACCGCCGCTCAGCGCCCGGCATTTGAACATTTGAACAATAGAACCCTTGAACCCTTACCCCTGAATCCCAACCCCTAAATCCCAACTCCTTTAGCTACATTTTTTTCGTAATACTCGAAAGTAACTCAAAATCAACAGTCATCCCGAAGAAGATATTTGCCTTCCATTGTTTTACGGTTGGAATGTTGGTCATGGTTGAAGGCAAAGGATCGCCTTCATTAAACCCGGTTTTCAGCTGCTGATATTCAGCTATATTCATTCCCATCATAAAATGAAAGAAATCAAAGGCCTTGTAACTGGGTGCCAGGTAAAAATTTTTGAACAGGTTACTGCCGCCAAATCCCAGGAACATTCCCAAATCTGAGGTATATTTCGCGTCAGGCTTGCTAAGATCGTATAACGACAGGCTGATGCCGGTAATATAATCAAACTCAATATTCCCGCTGTTCTTATTTGAGATAACATAGGTTCCGATAGAGGAAGAGCTTTGCGGCGCGAGTTGCCAGTCAGGGGTACGATAAAACTTTAAAGCCACACCCTGCACAAAGCGAACCTTTTTCTTTTTGTTGGTTGCTTCCGTTTGATGGGCAAGCATTTGGTTATATTGTGCTTCAATAACCTTTAAACGCTCGCTCACTTTGGCCAGTTCCAGTTGCGAAGCAGTAAGCGCGCGGTTAAGCGAATCCACTATGCGCAACGAGCTGCTTTTATCCTTGTAATAGGTGGATAGCTCATTGGTTTTTTCAGCGATGATACGGTCCTTTTCCATCATGGATTCTTTCATATAGGCTATTTCCCGTTCTTTAGCTTCCACTTTGGTTGAGTTAACTTCGTTCTTTCCCTCAAGTTTGGCCTGGTCGAGCGATGCGGCCATCTGTGCTTCCCGCAGTTTAATCTTGCAGTCGGAAAGCTGGTATTCCTGGTCGCGGAGTAATTGTAGTTTTTGTTCCAGGGTAGAGCTTATCGTGAGCATTTGCTGTTTTACATCGAGCAGCTCCTGCTTAACCCTCAGCCTTTGTTGCGCCAGCGTATCCGATTTAGTCACAGCCATTGCCATATCCGCCTGTATCTGTGCAATCACTTTTTGCAACGAGTCAACTTCTTGGTTCTGTATTGCATTTTTGTTTTTAAATCCTTTTATCAGCAGGTTAAGACTATCAACCTGGCTGAATAGTTCAAGATTCTGTTGCATTAATCGCGCGGCATAAATACTATCGGTTTTATCTTCAGTATCCTGCTGTGCAAATCCCTGCAAACCCGCAACAATAAATACACACAACGCAATGCCGTGCAAAAAGCTGTTTTTGAAGTCTTTTATCATTAGCGCAAAAGTTTTACCTATTGAATTAATTGCGAAAGCAATTAATTATTGTACAATGGTTAAATTAAAGATGAGCGTAATCATAATTATAAAGGCTATCGTATTGATATGATAGCCTTTAGCGTATTTACGAAAATTTATTTAATCGGTTTTATCCCCATATTATAAAAAAGGAATGAATACATATCCGCCATTTCATCTATAATTTTGGCCGTTGGTTTGCCCGCGCCATGCCCCGCTTTGGTTTCGATGCGGATAAGCACAGGATTATCGCAGCCTTGTTTTGCCTGAAGTGTAGCCGCAAATTTAAAGGAGTGCGCAGGAACTACCCTGTCGTCGTGATCGGCAGTAGTAACAAGGGTTGCCGGATAACAAACATTGTCCTTGATGTTGTGTACGGGCGAATATTTCAGGAGGTTATTAAATTGAGTGCTGTCGTCGCTGGTGCCATAATCGCCGGCCCATGCCCATCCGATAGTAAATTTGTGATACCGCAGCATATCCATTACACCCACTGCCGGTAAACACACTTTGAATAGCTCAGGGCGCTGGGTCATGCAGGCTCCGACGAGAAGACCGCCGTTTGAACCGCCTGAGATGGCCAGTTTTTCAGAGCTTGTATATTTTTCGCTGATAAGGTATTCCGCAGCGGCGATAAAATCGTCGAAAACATTCTGTTTATTGAGTTTGGTGCCGGCTTCGTGCCATTTTTCACCATACTCGCCACCGCCACGAAGGTTAGGCATGCAATATACGCCGCCGTTTTCGAGGAATACCAGCCGGCTGACACTGAAATTTGGCGTCAGGCTGATATTGAAACCACCGTATCCATAGAGTAATACCGGGTTATTTCCATCAAGTACAATCCCTTTTTTATGGACAATAAACATAGGGATTTTGGTTTTGTCCCTGCTTTCGTAAAATACCTGCTTTGTTTCGTAAGCGGAAGCATCGAAATCAAGTTTGGGCTTAAAGAATTCGATGGATGCCTTTTTAGTTGCATCATAGGTGTAAATGGTTGTTGGAAAAGTGAATGAAGTAAAACCATAAAATAAAGTGTTTACCCCTTTTTCGCCATTAAATCCGGCTATGGTGCCTAAGGCGGGCAATTGCAATTCCTGGAGTAGTTTGCCTTCCAGGTCATAGGAATAAACGCGGTTTGTAGCGTCTTTCATATACTGCGCGAACATCTGGTTGCCTGCCAGAACAACACCTTCAAGTACTTCTGTCTTTTCAGGAATAATTACTTTCCAGTTTGCCGAAGCAGGAGATTTGGGGTCGATAAGTACCAGCTTGCGGCATGGAGAATCTTGGTTGGTAAGCACCAGGAGCTTATCGCCAATGTTGTCGATAACACTGTATTCGTTTTCGAAACCGGGTGCCAATTTGACAAATTGCGATCCTTTTGTAGTGAGATCTTTACAGAAAAGCGAGTTGCCGCTGGTGCCTTCACTTTCCGAAAGGATGAGGAAATGTTCATCCTCCGTGGTGCCTGCAGAATAACTGCGCAGCGGGAAATTACGGTTTTCAAAAATAAGCTTGTCATCACTTTGCGGAGTTTCCAGTTTGTGAAAATAAACCTTATGGTATTCGTTCCGGTTCGAGAGCTCCTTGCCTTTGGATGGAGCATCATACCGGCTGTAATAGAAACCGTCGCCCTGCCACGAAGCACCTGAGAATTTCACCCATTCAATTTTATCAGGCAGGTTCTTACCTGTCGCAATATCCATCACAAAGAACTCAGCCCAGTCGCTGCCGGCTTTATTGATGGAATACGCCATATATTTGCCGTCGTGCGAAACACTCAGATCCCGTACAGCAACGGTACCATCGGCTGAAAGTGTGTTAGGATCGAGTAAAATACGTGGTTCGCCGGAAACACCTTTCTGCACATAAATTACGCTCTGGTTTTGCATTCCATCGTTCTTCCTGAAAAACACCCATTCTCCCTTGCTGAAAGGAACTTCCATTTTCGGGAAATCCCAAAGCGCTTCGAGCCTTTTGTGAATCTGGTCACGAAAAGGAATTTTAGCCAGGTAGTCATTGGTAACCTTATTTTCTGCTTTAACCCAGGCACCGGTTTCGGCAGAGGTGTCATTTTCGAGCCAGCGGTATGGATCGGCAACCTGGGTACCGAAATAATCATCGGATTGGGCAACTTTATTCGTCACCGGATAGTTTATTTTTTCCTGCACAAGTTTGTTGTTTTTACAGCTGATCATTGCTACTGTGGCAGTAATTGCAGCTACTACTACTATGATTCTCTTCATAATTGGTTATTTGAAGGGGGTAAATTTATACAAAAATTCCAAGACCCAAGACTCAAACCCCAAATTTCAAATTCAAAAGCGCCTCTCAGGTTTAACTTACTTTACTGACACACCCGGCGGTGATTGCGGACATAGTAAATGGGACTTGAAATTTGAAATTTGTGATTTGTGATTTGTGATTTGAAATTTGTGATTTGGAATTTGGAATTTGGAATTTGGAATTTGTGATTTGTGATTTGGAATTTGAGACGTAACAGATTTTAGAACTTATCCCATTTTTAGCAAAACAAGGACTATTCTTATCACATTTCAACTTTATCCTGATTAATTATTTAATATATTTGCACAAAGCTCATCCTAAAAACATCAATACCTAAACTACTGGTTATGAAATACATCAAGTCATTCAGGGTAAATAATATTGCTGATCTGGACGAAACTGAAATCAGGGAAAAAGAATTCATGCATCAGTATACTGAATTTGACGAAGCCGGTCATCCTGTCGAAGCTATTACATACAACCCCGATGGAACGGTTGAACACAGGTATCAATATAAATACAACAGCGAAGGAAAATTAGAAGATGAGATATTAATTGAAAGCGACGATGAAGTTGCGGAACATCGCAGCATGGAATATAATGAGAAAGGGCAGCTTGTTAAAGAATATATTCATTATCTCGATGGAACTGCTGATTCACTGCTTTATACGTATGATGAGGAAGGCCGGCTCATAAGTCGCAGAAGCGTTGACAGTGATGGCGAAACAGGCAACTACCTGGTAAATGTTTACGAAGGCTCCCATGTGGTTTCGGAATCCGAATATGATATTGCCGGTGAAATAATTACACAGCGAAAGATTATTTATGATGAGGCCGGAAATATAACCGAAGAAGTATTCAGAACTCCTGAAGCAAATTATAGCATTCTTTATAGTTACGATGAGAAAGGAGTTGCTTCGGTACGCCGACGTTACAATGAAGAAAAACACCTGATGGAACGTAACACGTTTACGTACGACTTCGAAGGCAGGCTTTCCGAATCACTGGATGAGACATCGTCGGGTATTGAAATTACATATACAGGGTATGATTCTGCGGGAAATATTATACTTCAGGAAGAGAAAACCGAGGACGGCGAATTGCATAGCAGCATTGAGCGTACGTACGACGAATCAAACCGTCCTTTAACCACATCCGTATTTGAGCAGAGACCCGGGCAACAGATTCCGCAGCATTACCGTATACGCATTGAATACGCGTAGAACTGATTCTATTACAAGGAGTTTTAGTCTGAACAAATCATTCCTGTGATTTTTCTTCCTGTGCGCTATCAGCCAGGAATTGGTTGAGTGGAACAGGCTTATGCGATTCCGCCCAGTTGGCACTAACCGTATATTGTTTCTTGAGATTGCTGAAATTCAACAGCGCAAAATCTTCCGGAAAATCGGGTATGAAAACATAAGTCCGCTCTGCCAGCTCAGGATATTTTTGCTGCAAAACCCGCATGCTTTTTATGAAACTATTCCTTGCCAGGTTTTCAATCCTATAGCTTAATCTCCCGGATATCCGGGAATCGTTGTTCCCTAAATCCAATAATTCATTTTTTAACTCCGGGTTGATATCACTCTTGCGGCTGATGATAATCAGCGTATCCACGCCATAACTCCGGTGTTTTTCGAATTGCAGCACGGCTGTGTAAGGAATATGATCTTCGCCTAAACCTCCGTCAATGAAGGAAGAATTTGGTAAGCCAAAAGATTGTTTGAACCTGACAGGAGGGAAAATGACAGGTATGGCTGTCGATGCCATTAATACATCAACAAGGTTGAATTCAGGATTGCTCTCTCCGTTAATTTTTATATTGCTTAGCCGGTATGTTTTTGAAAATGGAGGGAATAAGTCAACATCCGAGATTGATATCGAACTGTTATAAGGTAAATCTCCAATAATCCTGTATCCCAGGCTGTCGTTTACTACACGGGTAAGCAGGCTATGATAGGGCTCATTATTTACAGGGAGTGATTTGCCGGTTCTGATATAAATATCATCATTATTCAAGTTGAATAATAAGGAATTGTAATGTCCCCATGAGATTTTTTTTTCAAGAACCGCGTTCAGCATTACTGTATTTAATGCGCCCGAACTGGTTCCTGAAATAAAACAAACATTGCCCAGCCAACCGGTTTTATCCAGATGCTCCAGCAGGGCAGCTTCCTGTACAATACGGGCAGCAGCACCGGTTATAACTACGGCAGTGCCCCCGCGTTTCCCGTACGTTAACGGTACAATCTTTGGCTTTGCGATTATCGATTCTACTACCAGCCCTAAATAGATGAGCACGAATAGTATTAAAATGAAACCTGATACTTTTAACCACCGGCGCATAACTCTTAGATAAGTTAGGTTGAGATTAAGGTAAAGGTAGAGGTAGAGGTAAAGGTAAAGGTAAAGGTAAAGGTTTAGGTAGAGGTAAAGGTAGAGGTAAAGGTAAAGGTAGAGGTTTAATATTTACCTGCTCAACCTTAATCTCAGCCTTACACTTTTTGAATTCAGACTCAAGTTATTCTTTTGGAACTAAATTGCCCATAATGACGGACTAATCAGATAAAAATCAAAATGCAAACAAGTTTAACGCAGTGATACAAAGCTACTGAAATTATGAGGGAAAACCAAGTATGGTGGCTAATTCTTTTTTTTGAGGTGCTATTATTTTTGCAATTTTCTCTTGAGGAAGTTTTTATTTATTTTGATTTGGTTCTTTTACATCAAGACAAAAGGACCAAATCAAAATCAATAAAAAAATCTACTTCAGGTGGAAATATGTCCCAGCACATCAAAATAATATCTTGCCATTATCAATATTCACTTATTGTTTTTTTAATTATTACGTACTTTTGAAAGTAATATCCAAAAACACAATGAAATGGAACAGAATATGACTTCTACTACCTTTGAAATTCAAGGTTATCTGGTTACAAAAAACCTGGGTGTAGTCCGTGGAATTATTGTACGCTCACGTTCAATTATTGGTACGATTGGAGCCGGATTGCAAACCATTATTGGTGGAAACATAACCTTACTCACTGAACTTTGCGAAAAAACCCGTTTGGATGCGTATTCGGAAATGATGATGCACGCTTCACAGCTTGGCGCTAATGCTGTGATTGGTATCCGCTATGAATCGGCTGAGGTTATGAGCAATGTTACTGAAGTTATCTGCTATGGTACCGCTGTTTTAGCTGAACCTAAGGGATAGTAATATTTGTTTGATGCGATTTATTCAGAGAGGTATATCACCCTCGCTAAATCTAATTTTAGTTTGGGGGTAATTAAAGCGTTAAACAAAACCCTGGAATCGAATACCGAATACCGAATATTATGAATGTTAAAGAGCTTATTCTTAAACTGCAACTGAAAGTTCATCCGGAGGGTGGATATTACAGGGAAACATACCGCTCAGCCGGAACTGTGACTGCCGATAGCGGAATGGTGCGGAATACCAGCACCGCCATCTACTATTTACTGGAAAACGAAGACAAATCTCATTTTCACCGCATTCAATCCGATGAACTATGGTTTTTTCACCAGGGACAACCACTGGAAATCTGCGTTATTCTTGGTGATCAATTATTTATTATCCACCTGGGTAATGAAATTGATAAAGGGGAAGTTCCCCAGGCTATTATTCCTGCTAACTGTTGGTTTGCTTCTTCGGTTAAAAATGCGGTGGGCTATTCGCTGGTTAGCTGCACAGTTTCGCCAGGATTCGATTTTTCGGATTTTGAACTGGCAGGCAGAGAAAATATGATTCAGCAATACCCACATTTAAAGAACATTATCGAAAAATATACATGACTGGGATTGCACGTCGAGTACGGCGCTTACCTGTATGTTTCTAACATTATGATGCCTTCGAGTGGATTTTTATATCCTTTTGGGTAGCATACTCATTTGATTCTTTCGCCAGGTTGTTGATAGTATGGGTGTTAACCAGTAGTTCCAAAACATCCTCGACGTTCTTTAGCTGGTAATCCTTTTGAATTTGCAACAGTTTATCAAAATTATCTTCCGAAATCCTGATCCACAGGTTACTATATAATTTTTCCCATTTACTCATTTTTGTGTTTTTTAGAAACCCGGTTTTCAAAAATAAACCTGGTTATTATCATATAAAGTCTTTCATTCTATCTCTGATTGTAATTATCCCGAATTTTTTTCGGTTAATCTTTTAGATTTACAATCACACTAAAATGTTTAAATGCAATAATTATTCCAATTCTTTATTTCGCTGGTTAATAGATAGATAGCGCTATTTAATTGGCTATCTGTGGGAAAGTCTTGTTTCAAAACGAAACTGTATTTAATGGTGTTAAAACAATATGCCTGGCAGGTTTTACCCGCATTGATTAAATGGTGAGTTAAGTCAAACCGGGGTCAAAAGTAAAGCCATAATTTGCAATTTCAGTAGTCATTCCTGGTAGCCGGAGTGTTTTTATACTGGTTTTTATAAGGGATTGTCCAAACCTGTTTCAGAATACAAAATGTGATAATTATGCAACTTGTTTTCAGAAACAAGTAACGCTAAATACTTCAAATACATTTAATTATGTAGCCTGATACATTGCGGAGACTTGCAAATATGTCGGATTAATAAATTCCTGAAATAAATAATATGAAAGCAGCAGAATACCCTATGGATGAGCTCAATACAAATGCTGAGAGTCTCTCACTGTTTTGTTTTTTAAAATATGGCACTTAAGGAGATGGAACCTTAATGGGTGACGGAAATTCATAGATGTTAAAGGTGCTGATTATCTGAAACTTTAAATTTTAAATTTTTTAAAATCACAGTAAAATAAATATACATTCTGAGGGAGGAGGTGAATCGGGGGAAAATCAGCGTTAAATGAATTAACTACCATAATATCAGGAATAAAGAATTAATTTGCTAAGCTTTTATCCTGATTTTATTCATGTTTTTTTTGTTTTATAAGAGTGAATGTAAATATATGTACATTATGTGTAAATATATCGTACATTTAAACAGATTTACAGCCTTTCGGCCTCTTAATTTAAATAAGAGGAAAGGCAGATATTCTCAACGTATAAAATGAAGGCCTATTTCCAGGATGCTGTTTAATAGTTCACGCTCAATCTCACTCCATGCTATATTGCATGCTATCAAAAAGCTACGATGACCGAAAATTACGAACAACTTATTTTAAATGCAGAATTTGGTTTTGCCTTTCATAAGATCATACTTGATGATTGCGGGAAGCCGGTTGACTTTGAGTTTCTTGAGGTTAACCCTGCCTTTGAAAAATTGATTGGCAAACCAGCAGCGGTTATAAAAAACCAGCGGGTTACAGAGTTATTTCCCGGAAAATATCAGGGTGAAAACGATGAGATTGCACTATATGGTGAAATTGCGTTGCATGGAGGAACCAGGGAGTCGGAATACTTTTCGGAGTCCCTAAGCCGCTGGTATAAAGTTCAGGTTCAGTCGAATAATAAACTATTCTTTTCGACTATCTATTTTGATATTACAGAAGCTAAAAGACAATTTGAGGAATTAGAAGAGTTCTTTTTGTTAAACCTTGATCTTTTGGCAATTATAGATTTTGAGGGAAATTTTATAAGTTTTAATGATGCCTGGAAGAGTTTATTAGGGTATCCGCCGGAAGAACTGGGAACCCAAAAACTTACTGAGTTGATTCATCCGGAAGATATTGATTTCGTTTTACGCCTGATTACAAAACTTGGCGTAAATTTTGAGCCAACTACAGTTGTTAGCCGTTTCAAATGCAGAAACGGCAAATACAGCGTAATTGAATGGAGTATGAGTTCCAGGGGAAATCTTATTTATACCAAGGGACGTGATATTACCGAACAAGCAGAAAATGAAGAAGCACTACTCAATAGCATTAATAAGTGGGAAGCCATAATTTCGGCATCCCCTGATGGAATTGGAGTGGTTTCACTTAGCGGCAACATACAAGTCTTGTCGGATAAGCTGGTAGCCATGTACGGTTTTTCTAATAAAGATAAAGAGGAATATTATGGCAAATCGTTTTTCACTTTTATTCACCCTTCTGATCATAAAAGACTAACAGACAATATTACGCGTTTGCTAGCCGGAGAAAAGAAAGATGAAATAACAGAATATCAGGCCGTTAAAAAGAATGGTGATCATTTTTTTATTGATGTAAATTCGGCTGTTTTGCGTGATTCAAAAGGTAATCCTATAAGTATCTTATTTATAGGACGAGACATAACTGAGCGCAAACGAGTAGAAGAAACAATACAAAATGAAAGAAAATTGTTCCGGACCATCATTGACCTGCTACCGGAAGCTGTTTATGTGAAAGATACAGAAGGCAGAAAGATACTGGCTAATCCACAGGAAGTTCTATTGGCAGGCAAAAGGTCAGAGGTTGAAATAATCGGCAAATCCGATTTTGACTTATACCCGGAGAACGCCGCAGAAAAGGCATACTCTGAAGATATGCAGGTTCTTGATTCACTGAAACCGATATTAAATGTGGAAGGAACCTTTACCGGTCAGGACTCGGTAGAACATTGGCTCCAGGTATCAAAAGTACCTTTGGTTAATACAAAAGGAGAGATCACAGGAATAGTCGGTGTAACACAGGATATCACTGCCCGCAAATTGGTAGAACGGAAACTCCGGGAAAGTGAAGCCAACTTTCGGAACTTCTTTGAAACAATGGATGATATGGTATTTATCGCAAATATGGATGGCGAAATATTTCATATCAATACATCAGTGTCTGCAAAATTAGGATATACACTGAATGAATTAGTTGGTTTAAAAATCATTGACCTCCACCCTTTAGATAAACGTTCGGAAGTCGAGCAGATTTGTATTGAAATGTTTGATGGAAAGCTGGATGCATGTTTTATACCCCTGGTCCGTAAGGATAAATCTCTTGTACCTGTCGAAACCAGGGTTTGGTTTGGGGCTTGGGGTGGTGAGGAGTGTTTGTTCGGTTTATCAAAGGATTTGAGTAAAGAGAAGGAGTCGTTAAAGAAATTTAATAAAATTTTCGACAATAACCCCGCGCTTATGGCTATCAGCACTATACCGGATAGAAGATTTACTGAAGTTAATCATGTATTTCTAGCCAAGACAGGATACTCAAAAGCAGAAGTTATAGGCAAAACAGCCAACGAACTCGGGCTTTATACAGAGAGTAAAGTACAAAGTGAAATTTCGGATGATATTCGCAGAGAAGGTGCTACACACAATCGTGAGCTGAAATTAAGAACCAAATCAGGAATGATTCTGAATGGACTTTTCTCAGGTGAAATCATTGAAAGCCTGGATGAAAAATATTTTCTTTCAGTAATGGTCGACATAACTGAAAGTAAGAAATTGGAAGAAGATATTCACCTGCAAAATGATTTTTACAGCATAGCTTCCAGGGTTTCTGAACGCTTAATCCAATCCGATTTTGAACAACTTGACAGCGAAATAAACCAGGCATTGCTGGTACTCGGTAAATTTAATAAAGTTGACAGAACCTATATTTTTGATTTTGACAATGTTACAGATACAATAAACAACTCATTTGAGTGGTGTGCCGATGGTGTAAGCCCTCAAATAAATAATTTGCAAGGTATTCCATTTTCAACAGTCCGGCGGTGGAAAGAAACTTTTCTGAAGAATGAGTATATTTATATTGAATCAGTAAGTGAATTGCCCAAAGAACTACAAATAGAGAAAGATATCCTGGAGCCACAAGGAATAAAATCACTGGTTTGTGTTCCTATGTTTTATGGCCCTTCACTGATTGGTTTTATTGGCTTTGATTCTGTGACAGAGATTAAGCATTGGAATGAGCAGGTAATTATTTTACTCAAAGTTTTTGCCAATGTTCTTGCCGGTGTTATTTATAAACAAAAAACAGAAGCGGCACTCTTTAAAGCCAAAGAAGATGCCGACAATGCCAATTCCGCGAAAAGCGAGTTTCTTGCCAACATGAGCCACGAAATACGAACACCGCTGAACGGAATAATTGGCTTTACGGAATTACTTTTAAAAACACCCCTAAATACGAACCAGCAACAGTTTGCGGAAAATGTAAACATGTCCGGGCATTCGTTGCTGGATATTATCAACGATATACTCGACTTCTCGAAAATTGAGGCTGGCAAAATGGATCTGGAACTTATTAAAACCGACATTTTTGAACTCTCAGAGCAAGCGTCGGATATTATAAAATACCATTCATCAAAAAAAGAACTCGAACTTTTGTTGAACATTCAGCCAGGAATACCACGATATGCCTTTGTAGATGCAATACGACTTAAACAAATTTTGGTTAACCTGATAGGAAATGCGGTAAAATTTACGGATTCAGGAGAGGTTGAATTAAAAGTGACGTTTGAGCCAAAAGGCCATCGTGGTATTTTTAATTTCGCGGTTCGCGACACAGGAATCGGTATCAGTAAGGAACAGCAAGGGAAATTGTTCAAAGCATTCTCGCAGGCCGATACAACTACAACCCGGAAATTCGGCGGTTCCGGATTAGGTCTGGTTATATCAAATATGTTGGCTGAAAAAATGGGAAGCGGAATACATATCAAAAGTATTGAAGGAGAAGGTTCTGAATTTTATTTTGCTATAGAAACCGACTATGAAGAAGGAGAAGCGTTTGATTTTAGTCCGCTCAAAGATATCAGGCGGGTTTTGGTTATTGACGATAACGACAATAACCGTCTTATTCTTGAGCACACATTCAAAAGTTGGGGGATTGGTTTTACCGGCTCTAATAACGGATATGACGCTATTAAAATAATTGAAACTTCTGAGGCTTTTGATGTGGTTATAGTCGATTATCACATGCCGGAACTAAACGGAATTGATACTATCAGGTTAATACGGAATCAATTATTGCTCCCGCCCGAAACACTTCCTGTGATCCTGCTGCACAGTTCTTCGGATGATGTTGCCCTTTATTCGGAAAGCAAGAAATTAGGAGTCCTCTATAAGCTGATAAAGCCGGTTAAATCTCAGGATTTGTTGCATTATCTCCGAAATATAAAGAGCCTGCCAACCAAACAAATCAAAACCTGCAAAAAGGCAGTTATAGGACAAGTAACCATTAAATCAACCCGGTTCAAAACCCCGGTAATACTTGTTGCAGAGGATAATCCAATCAACATGATTCTTATCACAACGCTGATTGGAAAAATTGTGCCTAAAGCTGAACTCGTGATATCGCGAAACGGTATTGAAGCAATTGATTTGTTTGAGAGAAAACAACCAGATCTCATCTTTATGGATATACAAATGCCTGAAATGAATGGTTTAAACGCCGCTGCCGAAATAAGAAAGCGTGAAAAGGATACAGATGGCGGAGTTACTATTATTGCTTTAACTGCAGGTTCTGTTAAAGGTGAAGAACAAAGGTGTATGGATGCGGGAATGGACGCGTTTCTTACAAAACCAATTAATCAGGACCAATTATTCTCGGTGTTGAAAAAATATTTAACTGAGTAAAGTCGCTCGGTTGAAGAAATGCTGTTGCTGGCTGATGCAAGGTAGGATAACTGTGCTTCCTGGTATTTAATAAAAAGAAAAATATTATTTGGTTATTTTATGAGAACCATATTAGGTTGATCTTATACATGGTATGCCCGGCTATACTAAAATATCACTTCTATTTTAGCCGTATTCAGAACTAAATTTGTAATTTCCCGATTAAATGTTTTTTGTATTCAACCGGATAATTTCTTACTTTCGAACGACCTTTTAAATCTAAGAATTATGAAAAAAAGTATCCTGCTCATTTCCATATTTGTTTTAGGATTGATCTCCCAACTGCAGGCCCAGGCTGTTTATGCTACTTCTGCCGGAGATAAGTATCACAAAAAAGATTGCCAGTACGTAAAATCAGGGGATGTTAAGTCCATGAGCCTGGATGAAGCCAAAGGCAAAGGATTAACCCCATGTTCGGTTTGCTTTAATGAAACACCCGCAAAGGCAGCTGTCGAAACCAAATCAGGTGTTAAGACAGAAGCCACAAAATCAAAAGCTGATATTCAAAAGGAAGCTGAAAAAACCAAACTAGTTGAAAAAAAGGAAGCGGATAAAGCAAAAGCTGAAGCAAAAAGAGAAGCTGACAAAGTTAAAATAGCACAAAAAAAAGAAGCTGAAAAAGTGAAGAAAGAAGCTGAAAAAGCTAAAATAGCGGCAAAAAAAGAAGCCGATAAAACGAAAGCTGAAGCAAAGAAACAAGCTGACAAAGCAAAATTAGAAAAAGCAAAAGCAGCTGAAAAAGCAAAGAAAGAAGCAGAAAAGACCAAATTAGCGCAAAAGAAAGAAGCTGATAAAGCCAAAATAGAAGCTAAGAAAGAAGCCGACAAAGCCAAAGCAATAAAAATAAAAGAAGCTGAAAAGGCTAAAGCAGAAGCAAAGAAGGAGGCAGAAGCAAAGAAAGAAGCAGAAGCAAAAAGAAAAGCGGAAGAAAAGAAAAAGAAATAATTGGGATTGGTTGATTTGTTATACGTGCTTTTTAGAATTAA
This sequence comes from Bacteroidales bacterium, assembly GCA_030654075.1. GTDB lineage: Bacteria > Bacteroidota > Bacteroidia > Bacteroidales > UBA4417 > UBA4417. The sequence continues at coordinate 15,509 of JAURYB010000066.1, forward strand.
ATTAGAAGTAACTCATATATAACTTAGGTTGAGATTTAGATAAAGGTCTGGTATCTATCCGCTCAACCTTAATCTCAGCCTTAACCTTTTTGAATTTGTACTAAAGTTATTCTTTTGGGACTAAATTGCCCTTATTGAAGGACTAATCAGCTTGATTATAAGGTGATTTTGCCACAGATTTACTCATATAATATTTTCTTTTCAAAGGTATTCACTTTGGCAGGCACTTCGGCAGGCTCAATGTAGCACTCAGTACATCGCGTGATACCGCTTCGCAGATTCCACAGATTTAAACTGCTTTTAGCCGTTTTTTAAAATAAATTTGATCATAAAACATTAATAACTGTCTGTAAAACTTAGCGAACCTTAGCGTAGCGGTCTCATGAGCGAAGCGAATAACAAAGCAATCTCATCGAAGGTAATCTATGTGATAGTTCGACAAACTCACTACAAGTCTGTGGCATATATCAGTTTGTCACTACTTTAAATTAACTGATTAGTTACAATTATTTTAATTTGGCGCAATGAAAAAAAAAGTTTTAATCATTTCCCTGTTTGCAATTTGTTGTTGCGGGATTAGTTCTGTAATTGGACAAACCGGAAATCTTATCGGCAAGAACATTTGTGCATTTTATCCCGCGCATTATGACGCAAAACCAAACCTGCCTTCCTTTGCTTTGCTGAAAGAGCCAAAAACAATTGGTGAAGTTCCTAAAAACTGGAGTTTGAAACCACATTTCTATTCAAAAAACGGTAAAACAATTGCTGCTTTGCCAATTGCAAAAGGCACAAGCCTATATGGAACCGGCGAAAATACAGGTTCATTAATCAGGAACGGGAAAACAATCACTCTCTGGAATACTGACAACTACAAGTATCAGATGGACAGTGGTAAACGCCTTTACCAGAGCCATCCATGGGTATTGGGCGTTGACCGTGATGGAACAGCATTTGGTGTGATTGCCGATAATTCGTGGAAACAACAGGTTGAACTTTCGGATAGCATCCGGTTTATTTCCGATGGCCCTGCTTTTCGTGTACTAGTTATTCAGCGGAATTCACCACAGGAAGTTATCAAAGAACTGGCTAATTTAACCGGTAAAATGGAGATGCCTCCGCTTTGGGCGCTCGGCTACCAGCAAAGCCGTTACTCATATGTTCCCGATACACGTATTAAAGAAATAGCCGATACATTGCGCATGAAAAGCCTTCCCTGTGATGTGATATGGATGGATATTAATTATATGGAACGGTTTAAAATATTCACTTTTGATAAAATAAATATGCCTGATCCCCAAGCGGTGAACAATTACCTTCACCAAAAGGAATTTAAATCTGTTTGGATGATTGATCCGGGAGTAAAAGTTGAAAAAGATTATTTCGTTTATGAATCAGGTTCAGTTGGAAACCATTGGGTTCAGAATGCGGAACATAAGGAGTTTAATGGAACGGTTTGGCCAGGGAAATGCGCCTTCCCGGATTTCACAAGGCCCGAAACCAGGAGCTGGTGGAGCGCGTTATACAAAGATTTTATGGCCACAGGTATCGATGGCGTGTGGAACGACATGAACGAACCTTCCGTATTCGATGGACCTGGAGTTTCGATGCCCGAAAATAACTGGCACAGGGGCGGAGGTGATCTGCAGGCTGATGTGCATCTCCGCTATCACAATGTATATGGTATGCTGATGGTAAAAGCTTCGCGCGATGGAATTTTAAAAGTAAACCTGGATAAGCGCCCGTTTATTCTATCCCGTTCAGGTTTCCTGGGAAGTAGCCGGTATGCTGCTACCTGGACCGGCGATAACTGCGGCACGGTTGAACATATGAAAATGTCTGTTCCTTTGTCGTTAAACCTGGGATTGTCAGGGCAGCCTTTCAGTGGGCCCGATATGGGCGGTTACGCATTAAATACAACTTCTGATTTATTCGGACAGTGGATTGCCATGGGAGCGTTTTTCCCGTTTATGAGAGGACACGCAGAAAAGGGAACAAACAACAAAGAACCCTGGGCTTTCGGAACGGAAATTGAAAATGTGTCACGAACAGCTTTAAACAGACGATACAGGCTGTTGCCCTATTTTTACACCTTATTTTACGAAGCATCTAAAACCGGTATGCCTGTAATGCGGCCCGTATTCTTTGCTGATCCTAAAGACGTTACTTTGAGAAATGAAGAACAGACTTTTTTAGTTGGCGATAATTTATTAATAATTCCAAAATGGGCTGTAAATCCATCCTTACCTAAAGGTTCCTGGAGAACATTATCAATAACCGGGGAAAACAGTACTATTGATAAATACCAGGCTGATGTTAAAGTTAAGGGTGGCGCAATTATTCCAATGGGGAAAATTATTCAAAATACTACCCAATACAGCCTCGATTCATTAACACTAATAGTTTCGTTGGATAAAAACGGGAAAGCCACCGGAACGCTTTACGAAGATGCCGGTGATGGGTTTCAGTATCTGAAAGGGGAATTCCTGATTTCCGGGTTTACTGCAAAACTGGGTGGTTCAGTTGTTAAAGTTGAGATTACAGTTAAAGAAGGCGCTCTGAAACAGGGAAAACGAAAATATAAAGTTATCGTAGTAACTGACAATGGATCAATTGAAAGTGACTGGATTCAAAAGAATTCCATATCTATAAAAATGCCTTGAAATAGGAATTGATTTGAAAACAGTTTCCCATGTAAAGCATTCTTCTGTTTATCCTTCTTGCCCTAAATATATGGCCATTCATGGATAAACCTGCAGAACAGAACCATCTGTAATATTAATGTTTCAGATGGTTTTTATTTGCGAAATAAGCGCAGGTAGTTAAGATAAACTAACTAAAACACTTTTGGCGGGATGTGATCTTTTTTCGGTGAAACAGCAGCTCTTTAAGAAGTATCTGAGCTGTTAACTGAAGTTCCGCGTAGGTTTCGGCTAACCCTTCTTCAGTTTTATTTTCACCCATTTCTTCAAGTTTACGGGTAAGTTCTGTGGCTTCGGCATCCATAAAGTTGGCTATTGAGCCTTTAAGATGATGCGCGTTAAACCTAAGGCTTAGGAAATCCTTATTGGTTATGTTTTGTCCGATCATTTTCAGGTCTTCCTGATGGTCTTCCACAAACATATCAATAATCTGGACCACAACATCGTTACCGTAGTATTTAAAATTCTCGTTGAAGTTTTCCAAGTCAATCATGGCAGTAATTTTTAGCAGGTATGAGTATTAGAGTTTTTATTGCAAGCGGTCAATGCAGTTTTTAACGCTATCCCTCCAATAAGGGATTTCAATAGCAAGTTTCTTTTTAATTTTTGATTTGTCCAAAACGCTGTAGAATGGCCTTTCAGCCGGCAGTGGATAATCTTCGGTTGGAATTGGATTTACCTGGCATGTAATGTTCGCGAATTGATGAATTGCCTTGGCAAAGTCATACCAACTGGCCACTCCTTCATTGGAATAATGATAAACCTCGATCAAATCAGCGGTCATTGCCAGGGGCAAGGTATCAAGTATGGCTTTAGCCAGATCGTGCGCATAGGTTGGCGTGCCTACCTGGTCGAAGACAACATTCAGCGAATCACGTTCTTTGCCATATTTCATCATTGTTTTGATAAAATTATTGCCAAAAGCCGAGTACAGCCATGAAGTCCGGATTATAACAGCTTTACCTCCGGCCTGTTGCACGGCGGCTTCCCCCGCTGCTTTACTTTTAGCATAAACCGACTGTGGATTTATTTTGTGCGTTTCAGAATATGGACTGTAATTCCGGCCATCGTACACATAATCTGTGGAAATATGTACCATAAATGAACCGCAATCGGATGAAGCCCTGGCAAGGTTACCGGTAGCTACGGCATTGACAAGAAAAGCTGTTTTTTCATCTGTTTCAGCTTTATCAACTGCGGTATACGCCGCGCAATTTATTATAACATCGGGGCTGTGCAACGCAAAAAAATGATTTACGCTGGCTTCGTCAGTTATATTCAGTTCATTTACATCGGTGTATAGAAACTCATACAGCGGGTATCCGTCCGCGAGTGCTTTAATCTCGCTTCCAAGTTGTCCATTCGATCCGGTGATCAGTATTTTCATTTTATAGTTTTGAAATTATGATTTGATTAGCGCATCAAAATAGGCGATCGTTTTTATTAAGCCTTCTTCAAGTTGGATTTTTGGCGTCCAGTCGAGTTCTTTTTTCGCCAGCTCAATATTTGGCTGGCGCTGTGTTGGATCATCGGATGGAAGCGGCATACGGATAATCTTCGATTTTGAATTAGTAAGTTCAATTACCTTGTTTGCCAGTTCAAGTATGGTAAACTCATTAGGATTACCAATATTTACCGGACCAATAAAATCTTCGCGTGAAGCCATCATTCTGATCATTCCTTCAATCAGGTCGTCGACATACTGGAAACTTCGGGTTTGCTGTCCATCGCCGTAAATAGTGATATCTTCATTTTGCAATGCCTGCATAATGAAATTGGAAACAACCCTGCCATCGTGTGGATGCATTTTCGGACCATAGGTATTAAAAATGCGTATGATTTTTATCCTGACTTTATTCTGGTTGTGATAACTCATAAACAGCGTTTCGGCTGCCCGTTTACCTTCATCATAACAGGAACGTTCGCCAATCGGATTCACATGCCCCCAGTAGGATTCAACCTGCGGATGAACCTGTGGATCGCCATAAACTTCGCTTGTCGACGCCTGAAGTATTTTAGCCTTAATCCGCTTAGCCAGCCCCAGCATATTGATAGCTCCCATCACGGAAGTTTTCATGGTTTTAATCGCGTTGTACTGGTAATGAATGGGCGATGCCGGGCACGCCAGGTTATAGATTTCATCCACTTCTATAAAGAAAGGCATAGTTACATCGTGGCGGATCAGTTCGAAGTACGGATTGTCAATCAGATGCACAATATTTGCTTTCTGTCCGGTAAAATAGTTGTCGAGGCATACTACTTCGTGGCCGTCGTTTAAAAGCCGTTCGCAAAGCTGCGATCCGACAAATCCGGCACCTCCGGTAACCAATACTTTTTTCCTGATCATTTTTAGTAAGGGATTAGATTTTTAGGGTTAGGCTTTAAACTGAATTTAAACGTGTTTGTGAATTCGTAACACTTCGGCTGCGCTCAGTGTAAAATCGTCATTCGAAACACTTCGGTTGCGCTCAGTGTAAAATTGTAAATCGTCATTCGTCATTCGTAAATCGTCATTCGTAATTTCCTATCGGGTAGTATCAATACCAATGCAAAAATAGGAAAATCCGTTACGTTTCATTTCAGCGGCATCATAAATATTACGTCCATCAAAAATTACCGGCTGATTTAACAGTTTACGCATTATTTTCAGGTTCGGGAATTTAAACTCCGACCATTCGGTAACAAGCAGCAGGCAATCGGCATCGATAAGCGCTTCGTACTGTTCTTCGGCATAGGTAACGCTCTCACCCAGGGTATGGCTGGCTTCTTTCATTGCAACAGGATCATAGGCTTTCACTTTTGCTCCGGCACCCAGGAGTTTCTCGATAATAACGAGCGAAGGAGCTTCGCGCATATCATCAGTCTGAGGTTTAAAGGATAATCCCCAGATAGCTATGGTTTTGCCTTTTATGTCGCCGTTAAAGTGTTTCATGACTTTGTTAAACAGAACTGATTTCTGGTCATGGTTAACAGCTTCAACAGCTTTCAGAACTTTGAGTTCATAATTAAAACCTTCTGCAGTATGTATCAGTGCTTTTACATCTTTCGGGAAGCACGAACCTCCATAGCCAATGCCGGGATAAATAAATTTATTCCCGATACGTGAATCGGAACCAATGCCTTTACGAACCATATTGATATCAGCGCCAACAATTTCGCAAAGGTTGGCAATATCATTCATAAAGCTGATTTTGGTGGCTAACATTGAATTGGCTGCATACTTGGTCATTTCGGCTGAAGTAATATCCATAAAAATTACGGGATGACCATTCAGCGTGAAAGGCTTATACAGGCTTTTCATCAGATCTTCGGCACGCGGCGAATCCAGGCCAACAACTATACGGTCAGGTTTCAGGAAATCGTCGATAGCGGCGCCTTCTTTCAGGAATTCAGGGTTCGAAGCCACATCGAACGGAATATTTACACCGCGCTTGTCGAGTTCCTCCTGTATCGCATTTTTAACTTTTAGGGCTGTACCAACGGGAACCGTACTTTTGGTAACCACCAGCACATAGTCCTTCATATGTTTGCCGCAATCGCGGGCAACACTTAAAACATACTGCAAATCGGCACTGCCATCCTCACCCGGAGGTGTTCCAACGGCACTGAATAAAACCTCACAATCTTCGAGTGCTTCGGCTATACTGGTTGTAAATTGCAACCTGCCTTTTTTTGTATTCCTGTGAACCATTTCTTCCAGGCCAGGCTCATAGATCGGGATTATCCCGTTTTTAAGGTTTTCAATCTTTTTCTTGTCGATGTCAACACACATCACATCAATACCTACTTCGGCAAAACATGTACCGGTTACCAGGCCAACATATCCACTGCCAACAATTGCTACTTTCATTTGTATAGGGTTTATTTGTTTGAAATATTTTTCAAGAAACTTTATTTTATGTAAAAGTAATACTTTCTATTCGGAATGAATCGCGTCAGGATTCTGAAAAAGTAATCTGATTGAAATTTTACAGTTCATGGCTAATACAAATTTGATTTTGATCAGGATAATTTTACAGACTGATGCGCTTTCTAAAGTAAGTTTATACATCCACGACAATTTATTTTAGAATATTTCAATCTCTCGCTAAGTCTGCGATATTTCGTTTTTTTTTGACTATAGGCTTTACTTAATTGACTTTCAGCTGTGTAAATGTATAGGTTTTTTGAGGGTAAATAGTTTGCTTCTATTTTTTTTTTGTAAATTGTACTTCTAAATTTTATTGCCTTTATAACTGTATTGCCAATTTTCGGATAAGTAATCGGATTTATTTGAATATATTACAAAAACGAATATTAATGTAAATAAAATTTACTTATCTCAATTTGAGTTTTTGGATTCAGCCTGTTTGCTTGGTTTAACCGTCGCCACATTTGTAGAAAAAAATACAATTTTGAAAATATTTCTCATGGGAAAACTTAATATATTTGGTTTTGGCTTTAGGTAATATTGCTGGTTATGAATACAAAGTATAAAATGAACAGATTAGTACTGTGAAAAAAAACAGCTCAAAAACCTAATATGTTTCCAGAGAATGATTTTAAGGATTTTAATTTGAACTATTTGTCAATATTTTCCAATACTGAATCCGATCTTATTTTCTCGGAATTTTACACAAGGAAGCCCATTTCTCAATACCGGTTTTTACCTGGTTAATCGTTAGAGGTTTGCTGATATAATCATCCATTCCTGTAGCCAGGCATCTTTCTTTATCGCTTTGAAGTGCGTTGGCTGTCATCGCCACAATCAAAGGTCTTTTGTTGCCCCAGCCCGCTATAATCTGTCTGGTGGCTTCCAGGCCATCCATTTCAGGCATTTGTATATCCATAAAAACGATATCAATTTTCATGCGTTTGATTGTTTCGATTGCTTCGAGCCCGTTGGCCGCAATTTGAATGGAATAGCCTAATATTTCGAAAAGGCTTAACATCATCTTTTGATTGATGGCATTATCCTCGGCAACCAGGATCTGCAGAGGGAATTTTTCATTAATCTTTGCAATTGATTTTGGTTCAAAAATTTGCTGTTTCTGAATGTTTTCAGTCTTGGAAAGTAAATTTGTAACTGTCGATACCAGTTGTGAGTGTTTCAGCGGTCTGTTGATCCGTGAAGTATAATTCTGAAATATAGCCTGTTTCGTATTCGTTACAGATGGATGAGAAATTAAAACAATCGGGATATTTTTATATTCAGTATAGTCTTTAATCTCAGAGGATAACTTACTGTTATCAGTTTTGACTATATTGTTATCAATCAGGAGAATATCAAGAGGTTCCTTTTTCTTAAGAATATTTAATGCTTCAACATCTGTATTCGCTATGATAGGTTTCATTCCCAGGCTATCAAACAGATCGTAAAGAATTTGGCTGCTTGTTAAATTGCTTTCAGCTATTAAAATGCGTTTATCCTGCCTGAGATTTCTTTCCGGGAGTAACGAGTCCTTGTTAGTGTCATCAGAGCGATACCATGTTTTGATAGTGAAAAGGAATTCTGATCCATTCTGAACTTCATTATTAATCCAAATGTTTCCATTCATTAGTTTTACAAGTTGTGAGCTTATTGCGAGTCCTAATCCGGTTCCACCGTATTTTCGGGTTGTTGAAGTATCAATCTGGCTGAAAGGCTTAAATAATCTGTCGGCCTTTTCTGCGGGAATTCCAATGCCGGTGTCTCTCACTGAAAACTGGAGCAATGCTTCATTGCCTTTTTTCTCAATCTGTTTCACGCGGATTACTACTTCGCCACTTGCTGTAAATTTAATGGCATTGCCAACCAGGTTTACCAGTATTTGCCTCAAACGGGTAAGATCGCCTTTTATTTTTTGCGGGATAAGCGGGTCAACCTGGGAAAACAGCCCGAGTTTCTTTTTTAACGCAGATGTTGCCAAAAGGTCCAGAACATCCTCAATGGCCATCCTTAAATCAAAACTCGATTCTTCCAGGATCAAATTCCCTGATTCTATTTTAGAGAAATCAAGGATATCATTTATCAGATCAAGTAAGAGTTCTCCGCTGATTTTAATGGTACCGGCGAAATCCCTCTGGTCTGGCGCAAGTGGCGTTTGCATCAGCAGGCTGGTCATCCCGATTACGCCGTTCATCGGAGTTCGGATTTCGTGGCTCATGGTTGCTAGAAAATCTGATTTAGATTTTGTTGCATATTCAGCTATTTGCTTAGCGGCGGTCAGTTCATTTTCAATTATTCTTCTCGAAATACGTCCACCTATACTTGCGGCAAGAGCTGTAAGAATGGAGGCCTCATTAGTTGTCCACCGAATTCCTTTGGTGCAATCGTCAAAACCTACCATACCCCAAAGCTGGTTTTTAATAAAAACAGGAACAACAATTAATGAAATAATATCCTGTGATTCTAAAATATGTCGTTCATCTTCAGGGAAATCTTTGATTAAGCCGGATACTGTTTTTTCTGATCTAAGAAGTTTGTACCAGCGCGGGAAACCTTCACTAAAAGGGATATTCTGAAGTTCAGGATTATTAATTTGAGGGATTATGCCTTCATTGGTCCATTCGAATCGTTGACTAAAAAAAGCTTCACCGGTTAATTGGTCTTCCTGATTCTCAAATATATAAACCCGATCTGTTCCTGTAGCATTTCCAATTTTCGCAATCGCATCCTGAATGGCCTGATCATGATCGGGTATGGTTAACAAGGAATTCATTGCCTGGGCAGTACCATTCAGGATTTCGCTCTGGCGGAGCAAGTCGCTTTCGTAATTTTTCCGTTGAGTAATATTCCTGTAAATCCAAAGAATCCCCTGGTTTTTTCTGCCCGGATTTTCGATGGGAACAAAATCCCGTTCAAGATAAGTTCCATCGCTCATCATAAGCTCATGATTAATAACAACTTGTTGTATTTCGAGCGTATTGTTAATGTCACGAATGAAAGCTTCCGGATCGATGAATGACACTTTAGCTGCTTCAGCTGCCTGTTGGCAATCCATCCCAACCAATTGTTCGGGAGGAACCGGAATTGAGAAAATATCGCAGAATCGTTGGTTTACAAGTACAACTTTTCTTCGTTCATCTTCCACCATTATTCCGGCTTGCATACTCGAAATAAGCAACCTGAAACGTAAATTTGCAATTTGCAGAGCATCGTATTGTTCCCTGCGTTGAGTGATATCTTCAGCCATGGCCAGAAAGCCTGTGACCTGGTTGTATTCATCACGAAGTGTTGTTACTGTAAGTGATACAGGAAATTTGATGCCATCTTTGCGAATAAATGTAAACTCACCGGTTTCTGTTCTGATATTATTTGGATCGGTATCATCAGCAATCCTGAATACCCTGAAATTACTGAAGTCTGCGTCAGATTTTTCAGCTTCGCGGGTTCGGATTTCCTGCTCATCGTGAAAGAGGTGCGGCGTTTTTATGCCAATCACTTCATTGGCTGCGTAGCCCAGCATTCTGCAGGCTGCAGGATTAAACGACTGGATTATTCCATTCAGATCAGTTGAAATAATGGCAATTGCTGAACTGTTAAGGATCGCCTTCTGAAAAGCGGTTGTTCTTACCAGTTCCTGTTCTGTTTCTTTCTCTTTTGTTATCTCTTTTTGAATGGAAATAAAATTTTTCAGCTCGCCAAGCGAATTGAAAACTGGCTGGATCTGAAGCCTTACCCAGTATTTTTTATGAGACTTTGAATAATTTATGATATCAACTTCAATCGCCTGCTGGTTTTTAATGGCATCTGCCAGCAGGGCAACTGCTTTGGGGTCGGTTTCTTCGCCCTGTAAAAAACTCCCGGGAATTTTCCCTTTAATCTCGTCAAGGGTATATTCGGTTATACGGGTAAACGCTTCATTTATCCATTCAATTTCGCCGGCCTTATTCGAAACAATTACAGCATTCCATGTTTCTTTGGCAATAAGTGCCATCTTTTTTAATTCATTTTCCAATGATTTTCTTTAATTCATTTTCCAATGATTTTCGCCGGGTGATATCTCTTCCAAACAAGTTAATGTAATCTGTTCCTTCAGCTTTTGTGAATAGAAATAAATAGATGGATTTCCCATCCGATATTTCGTGCTCAATCGCTTTTTGGGATTGTAAAACTTTGGAAATTCCTTTGACGAAAACATGGTTTACCTTGTCGCCTACTTTAAATTTGTGATATTTTAATAATTTTTCACTGGCCTTATTAGCGTAGAGCAAGACTCTATCACGACTTACTCTTAATACCGGATTCGGATTTTCGGCAGGAAGTTTCGAAAGGGTTAAAACCTCCTCGTGAACTGACTTTAACGTATTCTGATATAACAGTGACGCGTGCTTTGCGCCTAAAAGATTACAAATAAACCGTACGATAGAGGTTTCTTCATCACCCAATTTGTCTGGCTCTGAATCCGCAATTCCAAACACCCCAACAATGATCTCTCCGTTCATTACCGGTAAGTACAACTGCGATTGCACTTCTTGAGGCATGTTTTCGAAACCGGATTGTAATATATTTTCCATTGATCTATCCGGGGAATAGATCATCTCTTTTGATAGGTGCACAAGGCCAGAAAGGTGATGTCTTGAAATAGATTCAACGGCTACGGTCTTTTTAAAATTGAATCCTTTTGAGTAATGCAGATTAAATCTGTTAACTGTGCTATCATTTAAATAAAGAAAAGAATATTCAAAGTAAAACATAGCTTCCAGGAGGCATCTTGTCAATTCAACCAATTCAGATGTGGAATTGATGCCTGGAAATGCAGTTGAAAACGTTTCTAAACGTTTAATGGCTTCAATATTAGTGATCTTCATATTTGATGCACGTTAAAACTTTGGTTGCAACTTTAATGAAATGGTATAATATAGTTCAGTCTACCCTTCGCTTTCTCTTAATAGTGATCCTGGAATAGGAAATATAGGACGAATGCTGGTAGTATAAAATTAGAAATATATGATGCTCTTTTGTTCATTTATTGCCAAAAATAAGAAAAGTAACCATATAAAAATGATTTTACACATATTTGAATTTTGTGTCATTATATTTTGTTTTATATTAGCTTGTTAATTGGCAATAAGAGTAAATATATTTTACAGTAAGGATTAAATTCTAAGAAAAAGCAATAAAAATCATGTAATTTATATTACAAATGCAAATTAAGTTCATGAATTAATGGTAATAGAACCTTTTTGGGTGATTTGGTAAAATAAATTTACAGTTTAGGCCGGATAAAAAAAATCACTGTTTAACTTGAAAAGGAAATTTGAACTAATGCACTAAAGCAATCACGCGCATTCATTTTTGCAAAGTATATATGTTACCAGGAGGAGTTAATAAATTAAAAAGACAAAAAATCCAATAACTATGAAGCACAAAATCCTGATTATCGACGATGAAAGGAGTATTCGTTTACTTCTTGAGAGTTTTCTCTCAAAAAGTTATGATGTGGTAAGTAAAAGTGATGGGATGGAAGCCCTGGATTGGCTGGAAGTTAATTTGCCCGACCTGATTATTTGTGATGTACAGATGCCAAATATGGATGGGTATAAGTTTGTTGAAAAAGTGCGTCAGCGGGGATATACCAAGCATACTCCTATTGTGATGCTTTCGGGTGTTGAGAGCAGCAAGGAACGTGTAAAATGTTATAAGCTTGGAGCCCAGGATTTTCTGGCCAAACCTTTTAATCCGGAAGAACTGGATGAAATCCTTAAAAAGAATCTGTTTCCAGTTCATTATGCTGTTAAATGGTAATGGCTGGAGAAATAATTCAGAGAATCAAAAATTGTTTATCCAATCATTTGGCCTAGCACTTTAATCATGGAAAAAGCACTCAGACTTGTTTATATCGGCAGCTCAACCGAAACTGTTAATTTATTGGCTGCTGACAGGCAGTTATCGGTAACCGTTCAGGGAAATATTCTTGCAGCAGAGAATTACCTTAAATCAGGCCAGATCCCTGATGCCATATTATGCGAGATGACTTTGTCGGGAGGGGATGGAATTCAGATGCACGAATGGGTTCGTCAACGTGCTGACCTGAATCCCGTTAGTTTTATGCTTGTTACTCATGAATTTAAAGAAGACTTGTATAGAGAAGCCTTCAAACGAAGAATGGACGATTATTTTGTGATTCCTCTTCAGCAGCCCGAAAGTATGGCAGGCCGGATTGAGTATCTGAGGGATTACAGGCAAAAGATTGCTACTGTTGAACCAGAGCTTGAAAAGGAAATTACGTATCATATGCCACTGTCAAAACGTATTTTCGATATTGCCCTGGCAGGTGGAGCGCTTGTAGCTCTTTCGCCACTTTTATTGATTGTAATGATTGCAATCAGGCTCGAATCGAAAGGGAAGGTGTATTATACTTCAAGGCGTGTAGGTCGCGAGCCCTTCGATTTTTACAAACTCCGTTCAATGCGTGTGGGTGCCGATGCCGACCTGGCAAAACTTGCAAAAGATAAAAATCAATACGCTTCAGTGTCAGAAAAATCCGAAATAGATTTCGAAATACCTTGTGAGGAATGCATAAAACTACCTAAAGGCAAATTTTGTTCTCCGATTATTCATATCGGATCACATTCAATATGCGAAAATTCGTATAAGATTCAGCAGCACGAGATTGATAAATCTAAATCAGCGTTTATAAAGATTGTGAACGATCCGCGAATTACCAGGGTTGGGAAAATTATCCGTAATACCAGCATTGATGAGCTTCCGCAACTTATCAACGTTATAAAAGGAGACATGTCCATTGTTGGTAATCGGCCGTTACCCGTTTATGAAGCGGAGCAGATAACCAAAGGTGATATGTCGAGGCGGTTCCTTGCACCGGCAGGTATAACCGGGCTTTGGCAGGTTGAATTACGGGGGAAGGGCGGCGATATGTCAGAAGATGAGCGTAAAAGACTTGATAATGTTTATTCCGATCACTTTATCGGGAATAACTATTCGTTCTGGTACGATTTTAAACTTATATTGCGCACATTCAAAGCACTGTTTCAGAAAGATACGGTATAACTATAAATATCATTTAAATCATTGGTATAATGTGGATTAAAGTACTACTACCCATTCTGTTATTTTTTCAATTCAGTATGCCCGGAACGGGATATGCTCAATCGGAAAAATCGTTCGATCAGCTTAAGGATGATATCAGTGACAGGCTTCCACCTTTGAGCGTTCTGATTGATTCAGCCATTATACATAGCGCAAATGTAAAGTACAAAGACCAGCAATTGATTATTGATGAATGTAAACTCAGGGCTAAGCGTATTGAATGGACGAGGAATTTGGGAGTACAGGCAAATTCAGGCTACGGTAATTTATACAATTACTCTTCGACTTCTACAGGAAGCATTGATCCGGTACCAACAACATCTAACCGCAGCCAGGTACAATACAGCGCTTCAGTATATGTGAGTTTGCCGCTAAATTTGTTTCTTGACCGGAAAAATCAGATTAAAATAACCGCAATGGAACTTGAGCAAGCTAAAAGCTCAGCCGTTGCACAACGTGACCAAGTCAGACAACAAGTAATAATTAATTATAATGGTTTAATCCTTAAACAACGGATTTTCAGGATAAAAGTAAAAAATCTGGAAACAGTAAAAATTAATATGCAAATGGTTGAAAAACAGTTTTTGAATGGAGTAATTCCTTTAACTGAGTATACACAGATGTTGGGTAATGTAGCGGGTTTAGAAACCGATTTCGAAAGCGCGCGAATGGATTTTCTGACTGCCTATATGATGTTGGAAGAAATTGTTGGTATGAAATTTAACCTTGTTAAAACCGCGCCCGAGACCTATGACTATAATTAAAATTTTACAGCTGCTCAGGAAGCATTTGGTGTTATTGATATTGATACCATTGATAATGGCGATATTCGTGGTTTATTCTACACGGAAACCTGTTTATGAATATTCGTCAGCAACCACCCTTTATACAGGTATCGCTTCCGGCTCAACAGTGGAAATGGATAAGTCGTTAAGTTTTTTTGCTACCAACACGGCTTTCGACAACCTTATAAATGTTATCAACTCACGCGAAACACAGCAGGAAGTGGCAATTCGACTGTTAGCCCAGCACCTTTTACTGGAAAAATATGATTCTAAGTTTATTTCCCGCCAATCTTTTATTGATCTGAGGCGAATAACTCCAGACAATATAAATAAACTTATAGTTAAAGAAGGTAATTTGATTCAGAATAAGAATAATAAAAGCACACAGAACGAAAAATCCAAAATAAAAGGCCAGGCCTCACCGGATTCATCGAATAAAACATTTTCATTTAGTAGTCTGGATACCACCGATAACCAGTTACAACCTGCTTCAATTAATAAGGCTGCATATGAACAAACGATTGAAAATCTTACTGCGTTTATGGCCGGCAGCGATTCGAATTTTGTTTATAAATTACTTTATTTCAACCACCCGCATTATTCGCTGAATGCGATTTCAAAGGCGCGGGTGAAAAGGATAGGTACAAGCGATCTGGTAAAAATAGAGTATGACTCAGACGATCCGGGTATCTGTCAACAAACCCTTTTGATTCTTACCGAAGTTTGTATTAAAAACTACAAACTTGTGAAAGAAAACCGTTCGGATGCGGTGATAAAATATTTTGAATACCAGGTTTCCCAGGCTTCGGCCCGGCTTAAGGTTGGAGAAGACCAACTCTTGAAATTTAATGAAGATCATAATATTATCAATTATTACGAGCAGAGTAAAGCTGTCGCGATTGTTAAGGAAAACCTTGATGTGAGTTACCATGAGATGCGGATTAAACTTGCAGGTACTGAGGCTGCTATTAAACGCATAGAAGAAAAATTGGGTAATCAAAAACAAGTTCAGCTTAATAATGCGACCATAATTGAGAAACGCAAGCAACTTGGTGAGATTAATGGGAAAATTGCGAACATAGAAACCATAGGAGCTTCTGATTCTATAGACGAACGCGATCTTCCTGCTCTGAAAATAAAAGCGGATAAGCTGAAAGATGAAATGCGGAACGCTGTTAACAGCTTGTACAGTTATGGTAATACCACCGAAGGCTTACCTGTTAGTAGTTTGCTTAGTGACTGGCTTGCTAATGTGATTGTTTATGAGGATACTAAAGCCGGAATTGAAGTTCTTGGTCTGCGGATTATTGAATTTCAGAAACAATACGCCATTTATGCGCCGGCAGGTGCAAATCTGAAACGAATAGAGCGTGAAATTAATGTTTCGGAACAGGAATTCCTATCGGTGTTGTCCGGATTAAACCTGGCCAAGTTAAAAATGCAGGATGCTGAATTATCTTCAACCATTAAAGCTGTTGATCCTCCGTTTTTTCCTTTATCACCCAATCCTACCAAAAGGAAAATGTTGGTTTTTGCAGCCGCTTTAATTGGTTTCCTGATTGTGCTTAGTACCATAGTCGCAACTGAGTATTTTGATGAAACACTTAAAAATCCGGTAATAGCAACCAAAATAATCGGGTTAAAAACATTTGGGGTATTCCCTAAAGTCTATCTCAAAACAGGCTCCCTTAATTTTCTTTTTGTTTCAAACAGGTTGCTTGAAATTGCAATCCAGCAGATCGACCTAATAACTGCGAATAAAACGGATTTGAATGAACCCCGAACGTTGGTTTTTTTTAGTTCCTTAAGCAATGAAGGAAAAACAATATCTGCCGGAAACATAGCCTGGAAACTGAAAATGCAAGGCAAAAAGGTTCTTTCCCTTAATTATTCCCGTGAATCGCTTTCCCATGCAGAAACCAGCCAGATAGGTTATCCTGCTGATTATAAACATGAATCTACTGTGAATTTTGCTCATTCTGGAACCAGTTCACAATTCTTCAGACGGTTACTGGGTTATAGTGATAACAGGATTAATTTATCCAGCCCGTTTCTGCAAAAAACTGAAAATTTTCTTAACACAGCTGAATGCATTAAATACAATATCAATGCAGAATACTATTCAACAGGCAGCATTGATCAACTTGTTGAAAAACACACTGTATCTTCGGGGTATAAACCTGATTACATAATTGTAGAGATTCCACCTATTCTCTATTATTCTGTCCCGCCTCAGTTAATAGCTTCCGCCGATTTAACCATTTTGGTTTGCCGGGCCAATCGTATCTGGTCATCAGCCGATCAGGGCGCCCTCGACATGTTACGAAAAATCACTTCGCATGAGCCTGTGATCTTCATTAATGGCGTTGAATTACTGGTAATTGAATCTGTGTTAGGTGATCTACCCAAAAAACGGAGCCGTGCCAGGCGTATTTTCAAAAAAATTGTCCGTTTTCAGTTTTTTACCCGGAATCAATTATAAAAGTACCGAACATGAAAGCTGTTATTAGCAAAATAATACGTGAAGCGAACTTTTTATCGTTGCTTAGCAATTTTGCGAATGCTTTTTTTGGCATTGCCGGTTTTGCGATTTTAACCCGTAGTTTTCCTATTGATATCTTCGGGCAGTGGGTGCTTTATGTTACTGCCGCTACTTTGGTCGACATGTTCAGGTTCGGAATTACGAATACAGCCGTAGTTCGCTATCTATCAGGTGTTGAACACGAAGAAAGACTTAGATTTATTGGTTCCAACGGTCTGATAGGCCTGGTAGCTACCGTTGGAATATCGGTTATACTGTGGACTTGCCACCTTGCATTCGGCGAACCAATCAGGAATGCCGGGTATGAACTCTTTTTCACATGGTATCCATTGCTGGCTTTTTTCACACTACCATTTAATACCGCACTGGTCGTGATGCAGGCTGATCAGAAATTTGGTAAACTATTATGGATTAAATTGATAAACAGCGGCGGATTTTTCCTTTTTTTACTTCTGAACTTTTTATTTTTCAACATGTCGTTGGTCCAACTGGTTTGGGCACAACTCGGTATTAACATGTTAACATCCGCAATCTGTATATTCAATCGCTGGGACGGTTTAAGCCATATTATGAAAGCATCGCGACGCACCACTATGACTTTGTTGCATTTCGGCAAATACACAACATTTACCATAATCGGCACTAACCTGCTCCGGAGTGCTGATACACTCATTATAAGTCTGAGCCCCTTGGGTACTGCCGCTGTTGCATTGTACAGTATTCCGCTGAAATTAACAGAACTGCAGCAAATTCCTCTGCGTAGCTTTGCATCAACAGCTTTTCCGAAACTTTCGAAAGCAAGCATACAGGGTAAGGTTGAAGAAGTTAAATCCCTTTTTTATTCCTACTCGGGAGCTATGACTTATTTATTTGTTTTTATAAGTCTGGTTACCTTCGTGTTTGCCGAATATTTCGTGTTATTACTTGGCGGAAGCCAATATCTGGGAACAGATCCAATATCGGGATTCAACGCTACAACTATTGTCAGGATTTTCTCGTTCTATGGCCTGCTTTTACCAATTGACAGGATGACAGGCATCGGGCTTGAAAGTGTCAACAGGCCGGACCGGAATTTAATGAAGGTTGGCTTAATGGTTCTTACCAATGTGATTGGCGATTTAATTGCAGTTTTTATTTTTAAATCATTAGCTGTTATTGCCATAGCTTCTATACTGTTCACGGCAATTGGTGTATGGGTAGGATACTATTTCCTCAATAAGGAACTCCAACTCGATTATCGCCGGGTATTTTCAGCCGGAATAGAATTCTATAAATCGATGTATGTAAAATTCAGGGAAAAGCAGCATCTTCGTGCCTGATTGAATCCCTAAGTCAGATAATCAGAAGTTCTGAGCAAAAAATAAATGTTGACATCCTCTAATCCATTCGAAAAAGATTCAGGATCCGCTAAATTAGGATCACCAAAGTATTACCTGCCGCTTTTCGCGGTAAGTATTGCATGTGCGTGGGTAGTTAGTCATATAGGCATTGTTGGAGGCATGGGAATTATGATACTTCCTTTTATGGCAGCCTATCTGATATTACTTTTTCAAAAGCCGATTCTTGGGGTATATACAGCTGTTGGCCTTGGATTCGTAATCCTTGGAATCATGCGATATGTTGATATTCCGATGACAGGATTATCAATAGATGCAATTCTGCTATTAACCTTCCTATCATTAATTTTTAAAAATTTCTATACTAACATGGATTGGACCCCTGCAAAAAAGGATATTACACTTTTAGCGGGTATATGGTTTGCTTATGGGTTACTAAGTTTCTTAAATCCCGAAATACGGAATTATTCGACATGGCTTTCAAGTTTTCGTGGAATTTCAGTTTATATGCTCCTGGTCATTACTCTTACTTTATTGTTGATGACCACAAACAAGAGGGTAAATTATTTTTTCTACGTTTGGGGTATTTTTTCTGTCCTGGCATCTTTGAAAGGAATTATACAGGTAACTATTGGTGTTGATCACTGGGAAAAAGCCTGGCTTGATGCTGGTGCTAATTCTACTCATATGCTGTTTGGCAAACTCAGGGTTTTTTCATTTTTAAGCGATGCAGGCCAATTTGGCGCAACACAGGCATACTCAGGTGTTGTTTTTATAATTCTGTCATTCATTCAAAAGGATATAAAAAAGAAAGTGTTTTATTTGGTTGTAGGCTTTTTAGGAATTTATGGAATGTTCTTATCCGGAACCCGGGGAGCAATAAGTGTTCCGTTGGCAGGTTTCATGCTTTATTTTATTCTAAAAGGAAATAAAGCTGTACTAATATCAGGTTTCGCTTTCCTGGTTGTTGTATTTATTTTCTTCAAATATACTACAATCGGCCAGGATGTACAGCAAATCAGACGAATGCGTACCGCATTTGATCCGAATGACGCTTCCCTTCAAACCCGGCTTGCAAATCAAAAAACTCTTTCTAGATACCTGGCTTCCAGGCCATTTGGAGGCGGCCTGGGTCACGCAGGGAAAAAGGCAAAAAAAGCGCTTCCGAATACTTTTCTGGCGAATATAGCTACCGATAGCTGGTTTGTTATGATTTGGGCCGAACAAGGAGTTGTTGGACTTGTACTTCATTTGTTTATACTTTTCTATATCGTAATAAAAGCCTCATACCTGGTAATGTATAAAATCAGGGATCCGATAGTAAAGATGAATACTACCGCAATGGCTGCGGGAATGTTAGGTGTAATGGTAGCATCTTATGGGAATGCCGTTTTAGGCCAGGTGCCAACAAGTATGTTAATATATACGTCAATGGCCTTGATGTTGAATTCCGAAAAACTTGATGAAGAAGCTATGTCCAATAAATCATCGGTTGAATCAGTTATTCCTTATAAGAAAGATTGATTTTGGCTTTGAATTTGGAAATTGGAATTTGGGGTTTGGTTTTTGGGGTAAGGACATTGTGTTTTGACCTGGGCTACGATTTTTGTCACTTTACCCTTTTAATGCAGCAAATAAACTATATCCCTTCTTATACAACTTATTCCAGATTTTCTTGAAAATCCGCACATGGTTTCCGATGGGTTTATAATTCGCCCAGGGAGTTAATTTCAGATAGGAATAAAATTCGTCTTTATATCGGGCAACGTAACTATACGAGGTAAAGATGGGTTTTATCCCGATAAAGTGAATAAGAAAAGGATCTTCTTTTTCGAGCATCGAATAACTGTTCCACCGCGAATCCAGTTCAAGCCACTGATTGGCAAACACAACATTTAATCCGTACTGGTCAGGGAAATTGGCATATTTTTTGTTTTTTGAAATACAATTGATGATTTTTTCAGTGATTTTTGCCTCAATCCATTTGCTGCGGTTTACTAAAAGAAGGCCACTGTTGAAATATTTTGATTCAGGAGCTATGCCTAATTCTTTATAATTGGTTATTCCTCCCCATGAGCAACTTACAACTTCCGACCGGTCGGGAACTCCACCGATAATTTTATCTCCAAGTTCGGTGTTCCACAACATCGAAATATCTTTCCTTACAATCATATCTACATCGAGATAGATTACTTTGTCAACGTTGGCTGGAATAAAAAGCGGGAAAAACAAGCGGATGTAAACAATTAGCGGGAACGAAGATCCATCCAGGGGCAACATTGATTTATCCTTGATTATATCGTTAATTTCGAACCAGAAAAATGAAACTTTTTTAGAATCGGCACATTTCTGTAAGTTTTCTTTGTTGGCAGGAGTGAGTTTGTCGCCAACTATATAAAAGTTAATGTGCTCATCTGAATGGTGATTAACATCAATGGATTTTATTAGGGCCGCCAACAAAACCGAGAAATGATTATCACAAACGGTAAAAATTGTTATTGCGTTTGACATAGCGTTCATTGTTAATTAATTACAGGAAAAGGTATTCTATTCTGAATTTTATATTCCGGTAAATAATCCGGATTATTTTAATGAAGAAGGAGTCTGTTAATTGGAGTTGCTGTTTCATTTTTTTTCGGACTACCTGACTTGGTTCTGCAGAACTGTTTTCCTGAATAAAAAGCTCCCTGTAATCATCGTGGATTATAGCTTTGCCTTTATGCTGAACAAATGACATTGCCATTTTAAATTCAGCCCTGTCTGACTTTATTCCTTCAATGTAGTCGCCGAATTTATCCGGGAAACTACTTCTCCTCAGATGCGGATGATCGCTGTAACAATTGAACTGATATGCATCAGGGCGCCAGAAATGAAATTCCATTTCTGAGAATCCATTTTTCAGCGGCTTTAAATAGGGATGTTTGCGGTAGGCATAAAAGCGAACCAGGTCAATTTGATCGTTTACCTTGATAAACGTTAACCCATCTTTTAACGCCTGGCTGAAACGTTCGGTGGGGATGAAATCTTCCTGTACATATAAAGTGAATGGTGTTTTTACTGCCTGTTGTCCTTTATTAATATTATTTGCTAATCCTTTGTTCTTCTCAGTAAGGATAAGCCTGATTCCGTACTTCTCTTTAAATAATTCCAGGTTTTTCAGATGTTCGGTTTTGCTGCCGTCATCCGAAACAACAATCTCTTTGAAACGTATATGTCGTTCTTCGAACGACATAAGCAATCGCTCAAGTGAGATACTCCTGTTGTAATGTGTTGTTAAAAGAGTGATTTCGCTAAAATAATTGGTTTCTCCTGCCATGATTTTAATGTTATGTATGAGTAAACAACGTTTTACGAGATTTGCATTTTCGCTTTCGACTGTCTTTTATTTGAGGCTTTAAATTCGACAGATATTAAATTTCAGCTCATTCTTTTATTCCATGCCTTCCCATGAAATTTGCCTGAAATGCCTTTGTTCCCTTATTTCATTCCTTCGTTCCGGCCACTCTTTATCACTTCAAATTTTACCTTTTGTTTCAGGAAATAATTTTCAACATATTTGTACGATAATCCTGAAATTATTAAGGTTACAATGATCGATCCTGCGTAAAGAGCAAGATTAAAGAGAAATACATTTTCGGAAAAGTTAGTGTAATAAATTAATAGATTAAGTATGCTGATAACGCATATGTTATGGAAAAGATAGATCCCATACGATATGTTACCTAAGTAATTGAAGACTTTATTTTCCAGTTTAACAGGAAATTTAGTGTTGGTCGAAATATTCATCATTATCACTGCGGCAATAAGGCCTTCGACAAAGGTATGCCCGTAGAAATCAACTTTTATAAAAAACAAGTAAACGTAGATTATAAAAATCAGGCTTACAAAAACCGGGTGGTAAATGATGTTTAAGATTTTATCTTTCCTGTTAATAAAAATATAGGCACATAAAGCGCCGATTGCCAATTGATCAACTGCGAAAATATCCCACCACCTAATTATAGTGACAAGCCTGGCCATGGTAATTGTTGAATTTGGAAACTCGGAATAATGGTCGAGGTAAACTTTCATTAAAATTTCCATTGAAACTTTAAAAATAATAAAGATCACTACGAAATTGAGAAAGTATTTTTTGGAAAAACGGGTCAAAAACGGCCAAACCAAATAAAATTGTTCCTGAACGGCGATTGACCATAATTGAGTAGCGCCCAAAACCGGGTCGAATAAAAACCGGGCAAAATTGGCCATCATAAAAAGTACAACGCCGAATTTTACCCAATATCCATTATACAGCTGATCGTTGAAACTTACGCCATTGTAATGAAAAATGTTGGTGTATTGTGGAAGTAGTAAAAATGCGAATAAAACGGTTAAAATGTATACGGGCCAGACCCTCAGTGCCCGCCGTGTATGAAATTTCTGCAAATTTAAGGTTCCTGTCTTTTTTATTTCGGCCAGGAACAAATAGGTAATCAGAAAGCCTGACAACACGAAAAAGATGATTCTCCCTTTATGACCTATATTATCGCAAAACATGGTTCCCCAAATATTAGGATAATTATTTGTTGCCGGATTATTAATCCAGAATTTTGTTTGTTCAATATGGTGGAGGATTACTGAAAATGCAGCAATAAAGCGGATCCCGTTCATGCCTGGGAAATACACTTTTTCCTTAGCTGGTTTGCTAACTATGTTTTCCATACTTATTTTGCAATGTAATGTTTACTAAATGGCACTTTAATTATTTTCTTCCGGGTATTCATTCGTGTCCGGTTGAAAAATGACCAGAAACTGTTTCGCAACAACTTTGTCTGTTAATTGTAAATATACTTTACTTTTAACTGACAGGAACAAATATACATTAATTGAAAATTATAAAATAAGTAATAAGTGAAAAAGTAGCTGATATCTGGGATCCGATTGGGTTAAAAAATATTTCACGTTGTGTTTTTGTTGATATAAAAACAACTAATTGGTACCGAAGATTGGCGGGTACCAGTATCTGAACTCAAATAGGTTGTTGCAATGATACAGTAAGTGATAGATTTACAGTGAGATACGCCTTTTGGTTTGTGGTATTTGCGAACTAATTAATTTGTTTGAGCTTATTCTTGAAAGTAAAAGTTTATCCTTAGGCTGGAATCGGATTTCTGAATAATGGAAATATGAATGTTGAGTGATCAAAAATAATTTCACTCTGAATTTTAAGTTATGTAAAATAACATTACTTAATTATCCTTATAATTTACAATTACCAATAAATTTCTTATTACTTTTATCTTTGTTATCAATAAAGAAATAGAAGTAAATGGTCTGTTTTGTATTTATACATCTTAAGTTGTTCCATTTTCAAACAGATGCAACGCTTCAATCAGAAATCCTGATTAACTAATTTTTTAAATGCAACTGAAATTATGACTATCCGTAACAGAATGCTACTCTTGTTTTCGGCTATTATTATACTGTTCTGTGGAGTACTGTTTTTGTTTTTTACCTCACAGAAAAGGCAGAATGAACTGATGCTGCGATCATCTGTCGCTCAACAGGTTGAGTTGGTGAATACAGCTATTAACGTGAAATCTGGTCAATTGAATGATCTCCTTGCTGATTATACGGTTTGGGATGATTTAATATACCATCTCGAATACCCTGATCAGAAATGGGCTTTGGATAATATGGGTACAGGTATCGAATCGTTTCAGTTGAATACCATTAGTGTTTACAACCTGAAAAGCCAGCTTGTTTATAATTTCGGTAGTCCGCCGGAAACAATTTTTGCGGATGCGGCCCAAAGACAAAGGATTCTTGGTGAAATTATGATCAGCGGCAACTTGCATTATTTTTATAATTCACCAAAAGGGATATTCGAAATAACGGCATCTACTATACATCCCACTTCTGATAGTAAACATATAACTCCGGCAAAGGGAATATGTATAATTAGTAGATTTTGGGATTCGGACTATATGCAGGATCTATCGAAAAATACTTCAAGTCGTATCAGTTTGTGCAGCTCATCGGTTCAGGACCATTTTTTAATGAAAATTGATTCACTTGTTGTTTTTAAGCCTTTATATAATGATACTGATGAAATTATTGCCAATATGGCATTTAGTAAATCCAACATGGTCCTTGCACGTTTTAACAGAATTACCGATTTTGTTTTTATCTTTTTGTGCTCATTTCTTACGATTATTATTGTATGTTTCCTTTTTGTTCTTTCAAGGTGGGTACATAAACCACTCCGGATTATTGCCAGCAGCCTGAGCACAGGTGAAACATCGCAATTGGAAATACTGAAAAAAAACAAGGATGAGTTTAGCCAGGTAGCAGATTTAATAAAGATTTTTAATCACCAGAAAACAGAATTACAGCTTGAAAATAACGAACGCCGTCTTTCGGAAGCCAGGTTGTTGCGCCAAAGCAATATACTTCAGGGTATGGCTGAAGCATCAAACCTTATGCTTACTGGTGAAGACCCTGATGTTTGTATTTTAAAAGCACTGGAGATTATCGGCAAAGTATCGGAGATTGACAGGATATTTGTCTATAAAAATGACAGCGATCCTGTAACAGGAGTGCGAAAAGTAAAGCATATTTACGAATGGATAACACCCGCCGTTGCTGATAGAATTAATAAAACGGAATGTGAGGAGTTTGTTTATATCCATGTTGATAATGTATGGTATTACCCGCTGTTTGAACGGAAAGCACTGAAGGGAATTACATCTGAGTTGCCTGGCGCAATGAAGTTGCTTTTTGAAAGGCAACTGATAAAATCACTAATTGTAGTGCCAATCATCGATCAGGAAGATGATACCTTTTGGGGAATTGTTGGCTTTGCGGATTGTACCAATGAACAGGACTGGTCGATAAGCGAGGAAAATTCGCTCCGGATGCTGGCCAATAATATACGGAATGCCTTACGCAGATATGAGTCACACGAAAAACTAAAAACCGCCGTGTTCCAGGCTCAGGCCGCTGACCGGGCGAAATCAGAGTTCCTGGCATCCATGAGCCACGAGATACGTACACCCATGAACGGCGTTTTCGGAATGACAAGCCTGCTGCTGCATACTGATCTTTCGGAGGTACAGCGCGAATACGTCGAGATTATTGAAAACTCAGGCGATAACTTAATGAATATCATAAATGAGATTCTTGATTTTTCGAAGATAGAATCCGGCCGGATGGATCTGGAAAATACTTCCTTCGATTTGCGCAGGTGTGTGGAAGATGTTCTCGACCTGGTTGCCCCCAAAGCGCTGGAGAAACATCTCGATATCATTTATTACATTGATCCCGAAGTAAATCAGTTCATCTTTGGTGATGGCTTCCGCTTGCGCCAGATTATAGTTAACCTGATTGGGAACGCGATTAAATTTACCGAAAAAGGAGAAATCTATATTCATATTATGCTGAAAGCAACCTTTGATAAAGATGTTATCCTTGAATTTTCAGTTAAAGATACCGGTATAGGAATTCCAAAGGACAAAATCGCAAGTTTGTTTTCTCCTTTTATGCAGGCTGATGCGTCTACCACCCGGAAATATGGCGGAACAGGTTTGGGTCTGGCAATATCCTCGAACCTGGTACGACTCATGAACGGAAATATATGGGTTGAGAGTATGGAAGGCAAAGGATCGGATTTCAGGTTTACCATCGAAACCCGCTTTACTACTCCAACTGCTGAAGTTAATCCAATTTATAAAATACTTCAGAGCTTACCTGGCAAAAACATCTTAATTGTTGATGACAATCCAACCAACCGGAAAATTCTTGATTTGCAGTGCGAATTCTGGGGAATGAAAGCTACAACAGTTGAGTCGGGTGAAAAAACGCTGGAACTACTCAGAAATGAAAATAAATTCGATGTCGGAATACTCGATATGCAGATGCCCGGAATGGATGGCATCATGCTTGCCCGTGAGATCAGGAAGATATATTCAAAAACTGAGCTACCGCTCATAATGCTTACCTCAATCGGGTACAACATTCAAACAGAAGATATGCAAAACCTTTTTGCGTATTATGTCAACAAACCAATTAAACATTCCCAGTTGGCTGATATTTTGCTTAAAGTGCTGTTTCCTGAATTGCCAGGAAATTCGGATCAACTTTCTTCTGATAATAGCCTGAGCCTGATGGCACAACAATATCCTTTCGATATTCTTGTAGCCGAAGATAATGTCATCAATCAAAAAATGATTCGGAATGTGCTTCAATTACTGGGATATACTGCCGATCTGGTTGCCAACGGATTGGAAGTAATTGAAGCAGTTAAACGAAAGAGATATGAACTTATTTTTATGGATATTCAAATGCCTGAAATGGATGGGTACGAAGCGACCAGGATTATTGTTGAACACATGCTAAGCGAAAGGCCGATAATCATTGCGATGACAGCCAATGCAATGCACAGTGATAAAATGAAATGCCTGGCAACCGGGATGGACGATTACATAACCAAACCATTGAAAGTTGATGACTTGCAAAGAACATTTCAACATTGGGGTGAAAAACACAGAGCATTGCTTAAGGTAGAAATAGAAATGAAAGATTTATGATACCTTTGAATAAGTTGGTACTTTTGCAATTAGATAAACTTTTAGTGCAATTTTAACAACTATCTGCAAAAAAATAAACCATTATTTAACTTATTAACAGTATTGAAATGAAAAAAATATTAGTAACAGGAGGTACCGGATTTATCGGATCGCATACTGTTGTTGAGTTACAACAGCATGGATATGAAGTTGTTATTGTCGACAATCTTTCCAACTCAACCATCGACGTACTTGATAACATTGCAAAGATTACTGGTATTATGCCTGCGTTTGAGCAGTTTGATCTGGCTGATGCAGCGCTTACAGCCGATTTCTTAAAGAGGAATTCGGATATCAGCGGGATTATTCATTTTGCTGCCTTCAAAGCGGTAGGGGAGTCGATGGAAAAACCGCTTAACTACTACAGGAACAATTTGCAGTCGCTTATCAACCTGCTCGAAGGAATGAAAACCAATGGTATCTCTAATATGGTTTTCTCTTCATCATGTACCGTTTACGGGCAACCCGATGAATTGCCGGTAACAGAACAAGCTCCAATCAAACAAGCCTGGTCGTCATATGGCAATACCAAACAGATGTGTGAAGAAATTCTGCGTTTCACCACCCTGGCTCATCCGATTCATGCCATAGCGCTCAGGTATTTTAATCCGATTGGTGCGCACGAAACGGCTCTGATAGGAGAACTGCCTCTTGGAGTTCCCAATAACCTGGTTCCGTTTATTACTCAGACAGCCATAGGTAAACGTGGTTGTCTCAGCGTATTTGGTGATGATTACAAAACTCCTGATGGAACTGCAATTCGTGATTATATCCATGTGGTTGATATTGCAAAAGCTCATGTAGTTGCTGTAGAACGCATGCTTAATGGAAAATCAAAACTTGATCTCGAAATATTTAACCTCGGAACCGGAACGGGATTTTCCGTTTTGGATGTTATCAACGCATTTGAACGTGTTACCGGCGAAAAACTGAACTATAAAATCGTTCCACGCAGGCCGGGCGATATCGAAATGGTATGGGCTGATACTCGTTTTGCAAATGAAGAGTTGGGTTGGAAAGCAGAAAAAAATATCGATGATATGATGCTCTCCGCCTGGAAATGGGAGAAGGCCCTGGCTGAAAAACAGTCTTCGTAAAGACGCGATGCTCGCGTCTCCAGGCGGAAGACAGGCAAACCCGGTAAAGACGCGATGCTCGCGTCTCTGCCCGGTAGAAAGAAACACAAGTGAATCGTTAATATAAAATAGAAAAACGGGGAATATATTGAGCAGAAATCCCCAACCCCTAAATCCTAAAACCTAACCCCTGAAAAAAAACATGAAGAAAATACTTGTTACCGGCGGAGCCGGATTTATTGGATCACACCTGGTACGGTTACTCGTTAAAAAATATCCGGATACTCTTTTTGTAAACCTGGATTTGCTTACATACGCAGGAAACCTGGCTAATCTGACAGATATTCAGGATTCACCGAATTACGAGTTTGTAAAAGGTGATATTGTTGACGAAGAATTTGTAATGGCAACATTTGATGCCTATCAATTCGATGGCGTAATTCACCTGGCAGCTGAGTCGCATGTGGACCGGTCAATCGCCAGCCCTAAGGAATTTATTATGACCAATATTGTTGGTACAGTGAACCTCCTGAATGCGGCTAAGTTTTACTGGAAAGATAATTACGATGGAAAACGTTTTTATCATGTTTCAACCGATGAGGTTTATGGCTCACTCGGCGATGAAGGCAAATTCCTTGAAACTACTCCATACGATCCACGCAGCCCTTATTCAGCTTCCAAAGCCAGCAGCGATCACCTGGTTAGGGCTTATCACCATACGTATGGCTTGCCGGTTGTAATTTCCAATTGTTCAAATAATTACGGTCCAAACCAGTTTCCCGAAAAGCTTATTCCGCTCATCATCAATAATATAAGGCATAACAAGCCATTACCTGTTTACGGGCAAGGCACCAACGTACGCGACTGGTTATATGTTGAGGATCATGCCAAAGCCATTGATCTGATTTACGAAAAAGGTGTTGATGGCGAAACTTATAATATTGGCGGTAACAACGAGCGTCAGAATATTGATATCGTGAAAACTCTCTGCCGTATTATCGATCACCAGCTTGGTCGCCCTGAAGGTGAAAGTGAAAAGCTGATCACTTACGTGAAAGACCGAGCCGGTCATGACTTGCGTTACGCCATCGATGCTACTAAGATTTATGAAAATCTTGGCTGGCAACCGGAAGTTCAGTTCAATGATGGTTTTGAGAAAACAGTAATTTGGTATCTCGAAAACGAAAAATGGCTGGATGAAGTAACTTCGGGCAATTACCTGAAATACTACGAAAAAATGTACCGCGACAGGTAATGCTGTTTTTAAAATTATTTATGTTTATCATGGATGATTTTATTACTTAAAATTATTACACTAGTAAACTGATCACACTCATATATGGTTTTGTGGAAAAACACATCCATCACAACAAAAACTTATTTCACCGGGAAATACTGATTGTATTTCTTTGAGAACTGCCTTTTAATAATCAAGTAATAAAATCATGCCATGGAAAATCCCCTGGTTTCAATTGTTACGATCAACTACGAGCATCCGGATGTAACCTGTGCGTTGCTGGAATCGCTCAGGCATATCACATACCCGAATATTGAGATAATTGTAGTTGACAACGCTTCCGTAAAAGATGATCCCGCCATTATCAGCCGGTTATATCCCGAGGTAGTTTTTATTCAAAGTAAAGAGAATCTTGGATTTGCCGGAGGCAATAACCTTGGAATTCGCCAGGCAAAAGGCGAATATATTATGTTGTTGAATAACGATACGGAGGTTGATACGGGATTTATTGAGCCATTGCTGGGTAAACTTAAATCAGATCCTCATATCGGGGCTGTTAGTCCGAAAATCCGCTTTTTCCACACTCCGGATACTATACAATATGCCGGTATCAGCCCATACACTCCGGTTACATTACGACAATATTTAATTGGTTTAGGTGAAGTAGACTCAGGCCAGTATAATACCAGCTGCGAAACCTTTTCAATTCACGGCGCGGCCATGATGATCCCTGTATCAGTAATTAAAGAAGTCGGTTTAATGGCTGAACTTTACTTCCTGTATTACGAAGAGCATGACTGGACTGAGCGTATTAAAAGAGCTGGTTACAGGATTTTTTATGTTCCGGATTCGTTGGTAATGCATAAGGAATCCATTTCAACCGGTAAGCAAAGTCCCCTCAAAACCTATTACATTACACGGAACCGTTTCCTTTTTGCGCGACGGAATATCAAAGGTTTCAGCAAACTGATAACCCTCATTTATTTGTCTTTCATCGCTTTTCCAAAAGGACTCATAACCCATACCCTGAACAAGCGTTTCGATCTTGCCAAAGCAACCTGGCGCGCCTATTTCTGGAACTTTGTCCATTTCTCTGATCTAAATAAAAACCAAATTCTTAAATAACATGACTACACTTAACGGAGATTTTTCCTCAGGGATAATTACCGGTGGCCAGGATTGGTCGACCAGCATAAGTCCTGAAATTTCTTTTTACTTCTTCGGTTCACTTTTTCTATCCGAAATCACAGAAAATCCCTGCAAAGACCCGGCTGGCCATATTGCCGGATTATACGCGAAAACAGGATTGGATTGTTTGCGCAAACTTGACGGAACTTATCTTCTGGTAATCAAAGATGGAAAAAGCATTTACGTGGTCCGCGACCGTTTTGGAAGTGGTCAGCAGGTTTATTTTAATCAAAAGGGATTTTCAACTTCCCTTGAAGATATCCTGAAATTAACCAATACTAAGCCTGAACCCAATTGGGATACCCTTTCCGGTTTCCTACAGTTTGGATATATCCCGGCTCCCGGAACAGGAATAAAAGGAATCAATAAATTGCCTTCTGGCGTGCTTCTGAAATGGAACGGCATAGAAGTATCAACCTCCGAACTGTACTCATTCGAAGATTATCACAATGTAGATCAGAATGCAAAAATGACTTTGAATGATGCTGTTGAGCAATATAAATTCCTTCATCAGCAGGCCATTAAAAAACGTATAGCCGGTGCCACCAATGTGGGCGTTTTATTAAGCGGAGGTTACGACAGTGCCGGGAATATTGCAGCTCTGCATGAAATCTATAACGGAAAAGTCCAGGCATTTTCCATTGGATTTAAAGATAATCCATGGTCCGAAATTCCGCTGGCAAAGCAAATGGCCGACAAAATAGGAGCGGAGTTTCACCAGTATGAAATTGACGGCTCCGAACTGAACGAAATTCCCGAGTTGATCAAACAACTGGGTGATCCTTTCCAGGAAGGCGGATTAATGGTCAATTTTGCCGCCATGCGATTGGCTGCCGGATTTAATCCCGACGTGGTTTTAGGCGGCGATGGAAATGATCAGCATCACGGCACTTTTGCCAAAGAACTGGCCATGAATCACCTGATACGCAGTTCAGGAATGGGTTTCCTTCAAAAAGGTTTATATAATTATACCCGTAAACAAACCAGTTACCAGGATGACAATCTTTTCAGGTATGGTTTTCACAACCGCAAGATCCTGAATATCTTGTATATGGATGCATTTGGATTTTCGGATGGCGAGCTTGGCGCAATCGGGCTTAAGGATGTGAAATTAAGTAACTACGGAGTACCCGACAGCATTAAATCATCGGGAAATTATGATGAATTCTTCTTTCAACGGCAGTATTATGTGGATGTAAAACATGTAATCAACGAGGTCATCCTTTTTAAAGCCGGGCAAAATGCGGCGCTTCGGGGACTCAATATTGCATTTCCTTACATGGATAATGATGTTGCCTCGTTCATAGCCGGGTTACCACGCAATCTTAGGTTTGAAGGTGAATATATGGATATCATAAAAGGCCGCGGAAAGAGCAAGATAACTCACCGGAAACTCTATTCCTCTGCTATGCCCGACGAACTTTCGAAGAAAAAGAAACAAGGTGGATTCGCGCCGCTTCCTTTATTCTTCCAATCAGCAGCAAACCTCGATCTGGCCGAAAAAGTGATACTGCAATCGGGTTTGGCAAATTCACAGCTCAACATGAACTGGATTAAAGAATTTATCCGGCGCTACCGCATCGAAAGCCAGAAAACGCCAAACTGGTTCTGGTACTCACAGTTACAGGCATTTAAACTTTTCAATTTACTGGTTCTGGCAGTCTGGTGGGAAACCGTATTGAATGGCAGTTCAGCAAAACGTCTCAGTGACTTAATAAAATAACCAAATGGGAATTTTAAATTTTCTGATTAACAGTATGGAGGTGATTATTTATATCTACCTCAGCGTGGCAGCAGTTTACTTTCTGTTTTTTGCTTTTATGGGTATCTTTCCCTATCGCAGAAAAGTCCATCCGGCACCGGCTATCCGAAAAATGGCTGTGCTTATTCCCGGGTATAAAGAGGATATTGTGATTCTCGAAGTTGCTGAAGCTTCGCTTAAGCAAAGTTATCCGTCAGCATCGTTCGATGTGATTATCGTAGCCGATTCGTTTAAGCCTGAAACTGTTCAGGCATTGAAAAAAATGCCGTTGAAGGTTGTAGAAGTGGTGTTCGAAAAAAGCACCAAATCAAAATCGCTCAATGCCGCCATGGAAGCTATCGGTGATAATTATGATGTGGCTGTTGTGCTTGATGCCGACAACATTATAGCGTATGATTTTCTCGAAAAAATTAACCAGGCATTCGAATCCGGATTTACGGCTGTGCAGGGTCACCGTATGGCAAAAAACATGAACAATTCCATGGCTGTGCTCGATTCAATCAGCGAAGAAATCAATAACCATATCTTCCGTAAAGGCCATAGGGTAGCCGGTTTAGCTTCAGGATTGATAGGCTCAGGAATGGCTTTTGAATACGGAATGTTTAAAAAACGCATGTTAGCCATTGAGGCAATCGGTGGTTTCGATAAGGAACTTGAACTGACCATGCTGCGCGATGGAATCAAAATTGAATACCTCGACGACGCGGTTGTGTTGGATGAAAAAGTCCAGGATAAAGTTGTTTTCGAGAATCAGCGCAAACGTTGGCTGGCAGCCCAGTTTATTTATTTCCAAAGATTTGTCGGGGCCGGAATTGTACAATTTGTAACCCGGTTTAATATCGATTTCCTTGATAAAGTGTACCAGATGGTTATGCCTCCCCGCATTCTTTTATTGGGAGTGGTCACCATAATTACTGCAGTGATGGGAATTCTATCCTTGATTCATATTCCCTGGATTTCGGAAACCCTGGCCCTGAATTTTGTGGACTGGTTTATAATCTGGGCACTGGTTGTTTTAGCTTTTGTTTTTTCGGTACAACGAAAGTTTTATACCAAACAAACTTTAATGGCAGTATTAACTCTGCCAATGGGTTTCTGGCTGATGTTTACATTGTTATTCAAACTCAAAGGAGCCAATAAAACCTTTATTCATACTCAGCATGGAGTAATAACTAATGGAAAAAAGTAAAGTCAGAATCAGAAAGGAATCAGGAAAATGAAGATAGCGATCGAAGCTCAGCGTGTGTTTAGGGAAAAGAAACATGGTATGGATATTTATGCACTGGAGCTTATTCGCAACCTGCAGGAAATTGACCATAAAAATGAATATGTGATTTTTGTGAAGCCGGATGTTGATGATTCAGTACTAAAAGAAACATCAAATTTCAAAATTGTAAAACTTGATGGTGGTTTCTACCCTTTCTGGGAACAGTATGCCCTGCCCAGAGCCGCAAAGGAAGCCGGTTGCCAGATTTTGCATTGTACAAGCAATACTGCTCCGGTCAGTTGTAAAATTCCAATGGTCATAACACTGCATGATATCATTTATATGGAAAGCAGTTATGCTGGGATTTTATCCGGAAGCGCTACACCGTATCAAAAATTCGGCAACATTTACAGGAAATTGCTTGTACCGCGTTTAGTTAATAAAAGCCTGAAAAATATCACTGTTTCCCATTCGGAGAAGAATCGCATTGACAAATTCTTCGGGTTAACGGGTGACAAACAGATCAACGTTGTGTATAATGGAGTTGGGGTACACTTTAAACCGGTTACAGATAAAATGGAACTGCTCCAGGCAAAGGAGAAATATCACCTGCCTGAAAATTTTTTCTTCTTTCTTGGGAATACTGATCCCAAGAAAAATGTAAAAAGAACATTAACAGCATTTTCTGACTTTTTGCAGCGGACCGGACTAAACTACTATTTGGTTATGGCGGATTATGAGCAAGACAAACTTCAAAAGCTGCTTGATGAAATTGACAATAAATCTTTGATTAACCGGATTATACTCGCCGGCTATATTCCCAACGACAGACTACCCTCCATTTATAGCCAGAGTAAGGTATTTCTGTATCCATCACTGCGCGAAAGCTTTGGCATTCCGATGCTCGAAGCCATGTCGTGCGGAGTGCCGGTTCTTTCATCCAATACGGAATCAATGCCAGAGATTGCAGGTAATGCAGCTTGTTTAATTAATCCTTTCAAAGCTGAAGAAATTACAGAAGCCATGATTAAACTGGTGAATGATGAACAGTTAAGGAAATCGTTGGTTCGAAAAGGATTTGAGCGTGTGTCGGATTTCTCATGGAAAATTACTGCTCAAAGTGTACTGGAACAATACCGGGAAATTGGTGCAGAATAGTAAAATAATGATGTTGAATTTCATCAACGCATTGAAATTAAAAGATGTAAGCTTACCCAGTGAATTTATAATTCAGGAATAAACAACAATAAAATATCAGTTTATGTTTCGCCCGATAGTACCATCAAATGTCCGTATCCATTGGTATGAATACCAAAAGTTGGAAGATATTTCAGAGGAAATGTTCGAACGGATCAGGAAAGGGTTTGCCGCTCAGCGAACGGATAAACCTCTTGTTTCAATCAATATCATTGCCTGGAACGAAGAATCCAACATACTGCGGAACCTGTCATCGTTAAGCGCAATGAAAAGTAAGTATCCGGTTGAATTCGTTTATGTTGACAACAATTCTAAAGATAAAACCTCTGAAATCATCAGGAAGTGTGGATTGACACCGATTTCCGAATTGAAACAGGGTTATGGATTTGCCCGGCAGACAGCTATGGAGAGTTCGCATGGGAAATATATTTTAACCGGTGATGCCGATACTGTTTACCCGCCTACCTGGGTTGACTCCATGTTAAGGCCGATGCTTGCCGGAAAGAGCCTGGGTAGTTATGGAACTTATTCTTTCATCCCAGGCAAAGATCAATCACGTCTGAGTTATGCATTTTATGAGCTTTTCAGGGATATGGCTCATGCTTTTCGCAAAATTAAACGACCCGAATTAATTGTAGTTGGTATGAATTTTTGTTTTCCCAGGAAAGAAGCATTGAAAATCGGGTTTATTAAAAATGACTCACGTATGGAAGATGGGAAAATGGCTTTGGCATTACTCAAAATAGGGAAACTGAAACGTGTTACAACACTTTCTTCTATGGCCTGGACCGGAACACGTACTGTTGAAAAAAGCGGATCCATGTTCAATGTCATATTATCCAGAGTGGTGAAGGATTTAAAACGTTTCAGTATTTTTTTTCATAAAAAAAAGTAATTCTTAATGTTATTTTGCCAATGGTTGGTTTCTTATCCTGCAATAATGGGATGGATTATTGTTTAAATAACTTGAAATAAAATCCTGTTTAAATGAAAATGGTATAGGGATAAATTCAGGCAGAAAGCGCATAAATTTAGAACACCAATTGCTGAATTTTTTTAATAATTAAGTGGAGAATTAACATAAATAAATCGAAGATATGATCCAGAACCATGATATTGTAGTAATAGGGATTCAACCCTGGAACATCGAAATTGGTAGTAATTGCAAGAATATTGCCCAGGAGATGGCAAATAATAACAGGGTTTTATATGTAAATCAGCCTTTAAACAGAATAGCGAGCATTAAGGGTAAAAATGATCCGGCTAATTCCGACAGAATTAATGTACTTAAAGGAAAGAAGAATTCTATAACCAAGATAACAGACAATCTGTGGGAGTTTAATCCTAAAATGGTGCTTGAGCCCATTAATAAACTGCCAATAATATCCGTGTTTGATTTTCTCAATAAGCTTCAATCAAAACGCTTTGCCAAAGAGATTAACAGAGCCGTAAAGGAATTGGGATTTAAAGATTACATCTTGTTCAACGACAGTTTTATGTTCCTCGGGAATTATATGAAAGAATACCTGGATATAAAATATTATATTTATTATATTCGTGACAATCTGATTAATAGCCCCAATCCCTATTGGAATACCCATGGCAAACGCGTTGAAGCCAGTTTGATAAAAAAAGCAGATGTGGTTGTTACGAATTCGGTTTATTATACTGAATATGCTAAAGAGTACAATCCCAATAGTTTTATGGTTGGCCAGGGTTGCGATGCGACATTATTTGATTACAAGGCCCGTATAATAAATGTACCGGAAGAACTAAACGCAATCAAAAAACCTTTGATCGGGTATGTAGGATTTCTTACAAAAAAGCGATTAGATCTTAAGTTACTCAGATTTTTAGCTCAATCAAAGCCGGATTGGCAGATTGTATTGGTTGGTCCCGAAGATGAAACTTTTTTAGCTTCGGATCTGCACGCTTTTAAAAACATACATTTTCTTGGATCAAAATCACCGGATCTGTTGCCGGAGTACATCAAAGGATTTGATATCTGCATAAATCCACAGGTATTAAATAATACTACAATCGGGAACTACCCCAGAAAAATTGATGAATACCTGGCCATGGGAAAGCCTGTAGTTGCAACCAGCACTAAGGCAATGGAGTATTTTCAGGACTACACTTACCTGGGAGAGTCTGATGAAGACTACCTGCGATTGATTCAGAAAGCCCTAGACGAAGATTCGCCTGAACTAGCCGAAAAACGCCGTGAGTTTGCGCTAACGCATTCCTGGGAAAACAACCTGAAAGAGATATGGAAGGCGTTGGAACTTTCACAAAAAAATAAAGCTTAACCAATTTTAAAAACAATAATTTATTACTGCTAAACTTAAATGCTATGTTAGAAAACAGACCAAGATTAAAAAAAGTCCTTCATTATCTGATGGTACATCCTTACGCAACCCGTCCACGCCTTTGGGTTCGGCTATTTGTTTACCCTTTTATAATTAAAAGGGGCAAAGGATCCATCATCAAACGTAAAGCAAGGTTAGATATCTTCCCGTCGAAGACATTTTCAATCGGATACCGAACAGTTATTGAAGATTACACCATTATCAACAACGGAATGGGAGATATTATCATAGGTGACAGATGTGCGATTACATCCCGCGTTAAGCTGGTCGGGCCTGTAACTCTTGGGAATATGGTAACAATCGGAAGTGGTGCGCAAATTACCGGGCTTACGCATAATTTTGAGGATGTTACCTGTCCTATCAAAGATCAGGGTGTCTTTCCAAATCGTACGGTAGTTGATAATGATGTTTGGATTGGCGGCAATTCCGTGATCATTCAGGGTCTCAAGATAGGCACACATTGTATTATTGCGTCAGGAAGCGTGGTTACCAAGGATGTTCCTCCATATTCGGTTGTTGCCGGAAATCCTGCCAGAGTGATCAAACAATTTAATTTTGATACCAACCAATGGGAAAAAGTTGCTTCTAAAAAGACGTAATCTGTTAGTCTCTAATTATTCATACTTATTAAATTATTTGGATTCTATTTGAATCTTAGTTGATAAATGAAAGGGAACCAGAAAAGTGTAAGTGTGTCTTTTTGTTAATCCATTTAAGTCTCAGGAAAGGTCACTCAGGTTATTGGCAAAGATTTGTTAATCAATACATTATCGTGAAAGACTAAATCAGGATCGGAGTGGTGAAATATCCGGGTCAGACATCTGTTTGGCGTTTTATAGGTGACAATTGCTTTGGGAAAAGCAATTGATGATAATGTAAGTAAATCATTATGAATAAATTAATTATCTACTTGCGCTATTTTTATGAGTACCTGAAATTTGGTGACTTTATTTCAATCGGGGTTTCTTTCAGGTACATAGTAAGTGGAAAATCGCATAAATCCGACAGGATTATCAGAACTTCAATGGGCACTTTCTTTTGCCGGAAAAATACCAATGATTTTCAGTTTGCCAATTTAGCCTACGAATGGAATGTAAAAAAGTATATCCTTGATCATTATAAAGAATATACGGTGATTATCGATGGAGGAGCTTGTACAGGTGATTATTGTATTATGCTGGCAAATAAAGATATACGGTGCTTTGCTTTTGAGCCTGTCCCAAATACTTTTGATGTCCTCACTAAAAACATAGAATTGAATAAGTTAAGTGTAAAGATAAAAGCTTTCCCTTTTGGATTGGGAGATAAAAACAAACAGCTTAGCTTTGTTTTTAATCCGGTAAATACAGGCGCTTCGCATAGTGCTTCCGTACAAAATGCCGGAGATTTACTTGCCGAAATCCGGACTTTTGATACCGTGTTGCCCGATTTAAGGATTAATACAGATGACCGTATTCTGTTCAAACTTGATGTGGAAGGAATGGAAACTGAGGCATTGCGCGGCGCAACAAGTTTTATCCAAAACTATCCTAACATTACTTTCGTGATTGAGGACAAGCATTCCGGTGCAGGCTCAATCAAAGAAACTCTCAATTCTTTTGCTCCATTCGAATTTGGAATAATTGACGAATTTAACATTTTTGCCAAAAAGATAAATCAGATTCTTTAAATTCCCAACATATGATCGCTCTTAAAATTATATTCTGGTCGTTGCTTTTTATCATCTTCTATGCCTATGTTGGCTATGGAATCCTTCTGTACATCATCATCAAAATCCGGCGAATGCTAGGTTTTGGAAAAG
The DNA here is from genome assembly GCA_030654075.1 of Bacteroidales bacterium. Lineage (GTDB taxonomy): Bacteria > Bacteroidota > Bacteroidia > Bacteroidales > UBA4417 > UBA4417. The sequence continues at coordinate 54,329 of JAURYB010000066.1, forward strand.
CAGAAACTGTAGTGAAGGATTACGAACCTGATGTTACTCTCTTCATTGCCGCCTATAACGAAAAGGATTTTGTTGCCGCAAAGGTTCAGAATTCTCTTGAGCTGGAATATCCCAATGAAAAACTTCATATGGTTTGGGTCACTGATGGTTCGGATGACGGAACTCCCGAAGAATTGAAAAAGTATTCAGGGGTAACGGTTCATCACCAGCCCGGGCGCAGCGGGAAAATAGGCGCCATGAACCGGGGAATGAAATTTGTTGAAACCCCGATCGTGGTTTTCTGTGATGCCAACACCATGCTTGGAAAAGAATCGATCCGCAGGATTGTCAGGATGTTCAGCAATCCGAAAGTAGGTTGTGTATCGGGTGAAAAGCGCATTTTTAGCAAGGAGAAAGATGCTGCCGCAGGAGCAGGCGAAGGTCTGTATTGGAAATACGAATCCACATTAAAAAAATGGGATGCCGAACTCTATTCAGTTGTAGGAGCTGCCGGTGAGCTTTTTGCCATCCGCACCGAACTCTACCAGGAAGTGGAGCGTGATACACTGCTTGATGATTTTATCATATCCTTACGTGTAGCTCAAAGCGGCTATACCATACAGTACGATCCCGAAGCGTATGCTATCGAGACAGCTTCGGCCAATGTAAAAGAAGAGTTGAAACGTAAAATCCGGATTTCCGCCGGTGGACTTCAGTCGGTTGTACGATTGCGATCATTATTGAATGTTTTCAAATACGGAACATTATCGTTTCAGTATATTTCCCATCGCGTTTTACGGTGGACACTGGCTCCGCTCTCTCTCTTGATACTGATTCCAATCGGGTTAATGCTGGCGGTTAATGAAGGGTTATTTAATTTCGGATTTTACAGCATACTGTTTTGGATGCAGATACTGTTTTACTGCTCCGCTTTGCTGGGTTGGTATCTTGAAAATAAATCCATTAAAGTGAAGCTTCTTTTTGTTCCCTATTACTTCTTTATTATGAATTTATCGGTTTTTCTCGGGTTAAGGCGCTTTCTGAAGGGTTCGCAATCCGTAAACTGGGAAAGAGCTAAACGTGGATAATTACATTTCAACTCAAAATTGCTGAATGAGATCTGGCTTTCTATTTTCAATTCTCACAATAATCGGCTTATTATTTTCGCAGAAGCTTTTTGCGCAAAGCACAAGTATTTCTGTGGATACACTCACTAATCTGATTGATGGAATCTCAGCTCCCTTCAATCAGATTCAGCCAGGTGACACTATCTTTTTTGAGCCTGGAAGGCGTGATTTTATTCTTATCCGTAATTTTACAGGAGAAGCTGAAAATCCAATTATTTTTATGAATAAGAAGGGCGTTGTTACTATATCGGGTAATTACTCTACTGGTATTTCTATCCGAACCTCTAGGTTCATCCGCCTTACAGGAACCGGAGATGAAGCAAATTTTTACGGCTTTAAAATAACCGGAATCCCTTATGGTTCTGGCATTGGCGCCGGATATCTGAGCTCCGATTTTGAAATTGATCATGTCTCAATCGAAAATACTAAGATTGCCGGAATTTATGCAAAAACTGATCCCGACTGTTCGTTCGCTCCTACACGTGATAATTTTACCCAGTTTAATACGATTATTCATGATAATTATATCGCAAATACGGGTAATGAAGGAATGTATATTGGAAGCACAAAATATTTCGGACAGCTTATAACCTGTGACGGGAAAGACACTTTGCTCATGCCAGGTTTACTGAAAGGAGTGAGGATTTACAATAATATTGTAAAATATGCCGGTTGGGATGGAATCCAGGTAAGTTCAGCATCTTCTGATTGCCAGGTTTATGATAATCTGGTTATGTACGACAGCCAGGCGGAACTGTCTTCTCAAATGTCGGGAATTATGCTTGGAGGCGGATCAAAATGCGATTGTTACAACAATTATATCAGTAGTGGGAAAGGATGTGGTATTGAAAGTCATGGCCTTGGAGGTTACCGGGTTTTCAACAATATTATAGTTGATGCCGGGCGAAGTTTTAAGCCTCTCGACACAACACAGATGAAATACGGCATTTATATTACCGACATTTCAGTACAGACAGATTCGGCATTTTACGTCCTGCATAACGATATTATTAATCCAAAGTCCGATGGGATAAGGTTTACAAGTGTTCTAAGCAAAGGTAGCCTGATTGCCTCCAATGCGATCATTAATCCGGGGAATTACGATTATTATGAACATATTCAGACCAGTTTTACCGGTGAGGATTCATACATAATGCTTCCAAACAAAGCTTCTGACGTAATGATCACTAACAACTACTTTGCGCGAAATACCGATAGTACTGAGTTTGATGGACCGGGTTATTACTTGAAAGTAGGTTCTGTACTAATTGATAACGCTTTTCCAGATACTAAAAATATTGACTTTGATGCCAACGGCAAACCCCGGATTTTCGGATCAGCGCCAGATATAGGTGCATTTGAATTTAACCCGGCTTATGTGAATATTCCGGTTACCGCGAAAAGCCTGGTTTTAGAATCAGCGGTTTTCCCTAATCCGGTGAAAACGATGTTGACTATTCATTACAACAGTGAAAGTCAATTAGCCGTGATATTAAATATTTACAACCTGCAGGGTAGCCGGGTTATAGAAAAAAGTCAAAATCCGGATAAAGGCAAAGATCATGAAATTGTTGTCAGAGTGAGTAATTTACCTCCCGGGGTTTATATTTATCAACTCCACTCAGGAAAACAATTTGTAAGCGGAAAATTTATCAAGGCAGATTAAAAAATCGGCTAAATGGACAGCTGAAGTTATTCTGATGGCTTATAATGAAAACTGCCGGACCTCAGGCCCGGCAGTTTTTAGTTGTGAATTCACTTTTTCTTAATGAGAGAAAATATTCTTCGTTTCGCGATAACCTGTATTTGGTTTAAACCAATCGTAATACTGGCTTCCGCCGGATTGGCCCCATTCGTAAAATTTCAGGAATCCGTCCGTTATCGGAACTAATTCAACCGGGTAATCGAAACGACTTGAAATATCAATGGCAAATGGCAGGTTGTTCTTCGTTACATAGTAGCGTGCTGCATCAGGGTTGCTGTCATCATTGGAAGTGCCTAATAATTTCGCGTTAGCCAGATCAGTTGGCGGGTTATCGATAAGATGCACTTCGTTTTCCCTGTTCCTGTTTATGATCATAAACGGATTATAGGGAGGAAGTCCCATACTGCTGAGGCTTACAGGAGTTTTAAGGTTGATGGTTATAGTAAGTTCCTTTGGTGTAACATATGCAGCCCCTGGAGTCGTATTTACTCCAGCTTCGGGTGTTCCCGGATCAGGTAACAAATTAAATCCGTTATCGAAAATTATGATGGTGGCTTTCGACTGCTGAGCTTCAGTGCCATTGCTATTCAGTACAACATATGATTCTTTTATATTAGTTCCGGTAACGCTGGATATCAAATCCGGTGATACAGGCAATTGAATTCCAAAGCCGTTTTTGAAGTCGGCTCCCATGGCTACCAGGCTGGCTCTCAACTCAATCTGAACAACGTTATTCTGTCCATTGGTTATTTGGTTGAAGTTATAATCAACCACCATATCATTAAAATCATAATCACCCAATGAAGGCCACATATCTTCAAATGCCAGAGATCCGAAATTGTCTTTTGACGGATAATAATTATCAAATGCTTTTAAAGGGTCGTTTGGATAATTATCAAAATTATCCGAAACGCCATCTTTATCTGCATCAGCAGCCGCGTAACTAGGTAGAGGAATATTTGATGTTTCAACAGCCGTAATAGGATCGGCTGTCACATAAAAAATTGCATCATTAAAGTCATTATCGCTTGAAGCATTTTCGCGACGTACATCCTCAAAACTCAGGAGGAATTTACCGCGTCCTATGTCATTGCACAATATGGTATGTTGTTTTTTATCTGCGGCTACTTCCGGATTAAGGTTCATATCCGAATACAAAATCCAGTTTCCATTTGTTATTACACCATTACGGAAACCATCCGCAATAAGTACCCAGCCTATTTCAGTCCCAGGTGCAAATATTCCCAGGTGAACCCTGTTGCCAGAATTTAAACCGCCACCGCTGTTTGCAAATGAAACATTAGGGAAAATAATATGAATGGAATCAATACTTGCAGTTGTAGTTGGAGGACTTCCTTTTTTGTAGGTGTAATAGCCTAATACATTGCGGTATCCGGCACCTTCACTTACAAAAGTAACCCAAACATTACAGGCATCATTGAGTACCAGGTTGTGTTCATTGGAAGAAGCAAAGTAAAGAGGATGAGTATCATACGCAACCTTCGATTCAGGAAGAGTGGCATTTATATCCTTAAGCATCTCGGCATCTATAATGTCATTTGATTGTTCAAGGTAGGCGGGAACGCCATCACTGTTATATTTTCCAATCGGATAAATGACTGAATTTGTTGATTTGAAATACATCTCTTCACCGCTCTTCAATCCTTGTTTCAAAGCTTTTCCGCCAAGGGTTAAATTTATTAAGCCGTTACTAACTTTCACTTTTTGCATAGTACAGAAACCTAAAGCGGTAGTACCTACGGCCAGGGAATCTGTTCCGGCAGCGATTTTGTAGTTGGAGCTAAAGAGGCCATTGGAATCAGTTGTTCCGCTGAGGAGCAAGGCTCCGTTATTCTCCGGCATATCAGTGTAGATGTCAATCCGAATATTGGGGACAGCCGCTCCTGTATTGTCGAGAGTATAAACATTTATTCCTACATCCTGGGTGGTGCTAAATTTAAAATCCGGACTTACTACAAGATTCTCTATACTTTTTGTTTGGGGAGTCGGATCACCTTCAATTTTACGACATGAATTGCCTGTTAAAGATATCAGCGCAGCAAGTACAATTATTACCGGCAGAGTTATTCTTTTCTTCATTTTTGATGTTTGTGTTAGTATTGTTTTTGGTTTTAAAAGATTCATGTTGTCAAGAATTGTGCCATTGCTTTTAATGTATTGGCTATGAGTATTGTATGATTTTATAGTAAGTAGGTCTGGTTTAACTTTTTGAGACAATTCTCTTTAAGTAAGTCGCTTATTGAGAAGGGTTCTAAATTGAAAAATCGGTATTTTGTAAAGTTTACTTAATGTTTAGTAGTTAATAAGTAAATGTAAAAAAAGTAATATAAAATACAGTTAAAAATATAATTAGTTTACTAAATGCTAAGAGTTTAAATTAATAGACTGTTTAGGTCTGTAAATAGTTTCCTGATAAATCGATTTTTACGAAGGGGAATCGAATAAATTAAAGATTCCATAGTATATAATGCAATATTTCCTTAATTTTGCCCTGTAAAATGCATGGCAAGGATATACCCTTTTAACAAAGGCAAAATTCACAGAGTGCCATAACTATTTTCGGGATGTAGCGCAGCCTGGTAGCGTGCTTCGTTCGGGACGAAGAGGCCGGAGGTTCGAATCCTCTCATCCCGACTAATGAAATTGTCTGCTTGATTTAAACAGGCAGGCTTTTTTGCCACTTTAGCTCAGTTGGTAGAGCAGCTCATTCGTAATGAGCAGGTCGTGGGTTCGAGTCCCATTAGTGGCTCTCTTTTATAAGTCAATAGTATCAAGGCTTTCATAGTCTTTTATAAAAATATTTAGGATTGTATTTGGTTAGGGTTAACCAAAACAGTGTACATATACGTATATTTACCTTGATTTGTTTAGTCAATTGTTTTACCCAAAATTATGGCAACGTTTAAAATTTGCATTAATAAGCAAAAAGAGAAAAGTGATCATACCTGGAATGTAAAAATTTGTGTTACTCATTTTAGAGATATAGCTTACATAGGTACAAATGACTATGTTACTTTAAAAAGCCTGAATAAGAAAAAGGATATTCTGGAAGATTCCGGAATCTATGCAAGCATTTAAGGGCTATTCAAAACTATTGGAGAACCCAAGGTGATCTCGGAAGTGTTGTTGATGATTATACAGTAAATCAGATTGTAAAGGTATTGAAGAGGAATGAAAGAGAATATATAGACTTCTATGCTTTCATGGATGCCGTTATTAAGTCCATTAAGAAGCAAGACCGCATTAAAACTAGTAGGAACTATCAGGGTGCAAGGAATAATTTAGAGGCTTATACTGGCTTAGCGATACTACCATTTTATTTCTTACTTCTAAGTTTCTGACTAATTTTGAATTATGGTTGAGAAGTCATAAATCAACAGATAAAAAAGGTCATCCAATTATCATTCAAATGAGTAGTGACGGTGTGAATCAGAATATGAGCAACATCAAAGCTACTTTTAACCTTGCAAAGAATTTCTATAATGATTATGATCTAGGTGATATACAAATAAAGAATGATCCTTTTGCCCGGTACAAATTACCTGCTGTTCCTAAATCAATGAACAGGAATTTGGAAGTAGATGATTCTTGTACCAATGTTTACTATACCTATCGATAATAAGGATGCCAGGTTAAATCAATTTAGCTTGCGTATAACAGGTTTGTTCTGATTGATAAATCAGATAAGCTTATACGAGAAATTAGAACTTTACGCCTAAGTCGGTTTTAGCTTTAATAATAGTGACAAGAAGCAACTATTCTGAACTTATTTTCTCGATGGACTATTCAATAGATAAAATGCGTTCTTTTGCTCTTTTTTAGGTGGCATAAAACTGGATTTTTTCTTTCCCAGGTTGTAGTATTTGTTTACCGGGGTAATTGTGCCAAGTGGATATTCAATGGTACATACTTCATAGAGATCTCCAGAAGAGTCACCTCCACTATTTACCAGTGAATACGGCCCGAAATTATGAAAGAGACCATTTTTTACACTCACACTCACAAAAGCCGATGTTGTACCTGCTCCTTGCTCGTCATAGTAATGAACAAATAACCTGTATTTGCCATTAAGCTTGGATTGTGGAATAGTTATGTGTTCAGGTCCATAACCATCAACATCATCAACGTCAAGATATCCTCCCCATGTTGTCCCCTTGTTGTAATAAAAGCAATCTTTGTATGTCCATAATTCACTTAATCCGGAACCTGGAGGTAAAAGATGAAAATCAACGTCTGAATAGTCGGTATTCCACCTTAATTCAGTGAATAAATCTAAAATGGGAATATCACCAACAACGTTGATTTCTTTAACTCCATATCCGGTTTTTCCATTATTCATCTCGCCAAAGCAAATTACTTTTATCTTATTAGCCCCATTGTTGATTACAACTGGTTGTTCAAAATAATTTCCCGAAAAAGTTAAGGTCGTAGGTATAGAGTTAATTTCAACCACCCCGCTAAGGATTTTCTTAGCTCCAGTAACATATCCGCTGAGATTTAAGACTCTTTCAGTACAGGAACCTCCAGCCATAGGATAACTAATTACTATATCTAAATCTGTTGTATCGACCAGACAAATATCTTTTCCTTCAGAAGGGAAATAGGTAAGACGAGCACCAGTACTAACAGAACAATAATCCAGTTTCGAAGCTTCCGGTAGGGTCTGAAATGCGGATTCAACGCTAGCTCCACTGAGCAATAAATCAAAGAGTAATTTGCCGGTTCCTTGTCCTAAACAATTCGTTTCATCCCATCCAATTGTTACACCCGCACCTTTATTATTGAAAGCCGCTGCCAGCTGATTTGTTCCTTTAAAAGATTGGCAAGCAACCAGGTAAATCAAAGAATTTGGGAAACTTTTAGAGTCATATGTATCACTCACAAACTTATCAGAAAAAGTATAAAATGAGACTGGTACTTTTTCCCCGTTTCTTGTTTCCTTACAACTTGCCATACTGATTTTGCCATCAACCCACCAAAGATATAAGTCTTTAAAGAGTTCATCGAGCTTATTTTTAGGATCCGGTGGTTCCTGACCACTGCAGATCCATGTTCTTGTTCCATCGTACATACCATGGCTGATATAAAAAATAGCCCCATATTGGTTAAGACTATTTTCAAAAAAGTTCAGATTGGCATCAGAACCATTCACTACGTTAACCTCATACCCGGCGGTTTGAAATGAGGATTGCAAATCACTAATTATATCTCTGCAGTATTGTCGATTTTCGTCATTAAACTGCTGGTTGATCAAACAAGCCTTAGTATTACCGACGGGTTTTCTATTCGATATACTTGCTAACGCTTTTTTCTTCCCGTAAGGGGGAATTATGAAATTATTTGCCAGATACCACTCAATAACTCCCGCATTTTTAAATTTGACAAAAAGTGCACTGTCCTGTATCCAGACATTCTCAACTTCCGGTAAATTTTTAAATGTATTTATCTGTTTGTTAAGATCTTTGAGTGAAATATCACCCATCAGCAGGGTATTGGAAACTGCTGCTATTTGATCGTAGCTGCTTGTAATAGACTGTTTTTGGGCTTCAGTCAGCGAAGGTTTGGATTCTGAGGAATCCTTTTTACATGACCAGAAAAAAAAGAAAATGGAGATAGTGATAATTAAAATCCAAATAAACTTTTTCATAATTAAGATTTTTTTAACGTTTGACCTTTGTGAACTATAAAAAGCAAATCAGAAATATTAAGGCTTATGGCTTTTAGGCTCAGCAATCCACGAAAGCGGAGATCCTTTTTTGAATTTAACAAATATTGCTGTATTGGTGATCCATGCTGAGTCAACAGAAGAATATGACTGAACTTTTGGCAATGCGTCTTTAAAATGCTGAATTGGGTCATCACTTAGCATTGCCTTATCGAGTAATGCTTTTATTTCGATCATTTCGTCCTTCATAGAGCTCGATTGTGACAGATTTTGAGTATCAGATGATTTACATGATAGAAGTATAAGAATCAAAAGGGTAGTAATAGTAAGATACTTTCGATTTTTCGCTAATAGGTTCGCAATAAGCTCATCCATTTCTGATATATTAAGAGTCGCGTTTTTATTAAGTGGAGGTATACTTGGTACTATTCTTAAATAGATCTTATGATGAAGTCGAGTTCTCAATTAAATTCGTGCGTGATATTTAAAACGAATTAAAACCGCAAACAGATAAAACTAAAAATCTATCGGTTACTTGATCAAATTACTATTTAAGAACGGGGACTATTTTTTTAAATATTTGTTAGTCCTTTGATTGAAAAACTAATTTAAATTCGCTTTTTAAGCTGAATACAAGAAATAGTAGCTGAAATTAGTGATTAATATAGTATAAATACAATGGACGAAAAAGCTTACCCAAATATAGGGAACTTTTTGCAGATTTGTACACTGAGAAATAAAGAAAAATTTTAAGCTATAGAAATTTTATAAATTTCCATTTTACGCATTATTTCTGTCCATTTCGCATTACCCTTACCAAATTGTAATTTTCAATTGAAATAGCAATATTTCACCATCCCTGTTAGTTGTGGTGCAATCAGTATAGAGAATACCAGCAGCTATTTTTTTTAATTAGGTCATCACTAGGAGGATTAAGAGTTCCTGCATTTGGCACCAAGACGTTTACTAACATGTTTCTATTATTAAATTGTGGCGAAAGGAAGGACAGAGCCAAATCCACAAGTACGAAAGAGTTATGATGCCTTAATATATAAATACGCACCCTTCAAAAAGAAAAAATCTGTAGTACCCAAATCTGAACTCAACGATTGCCAATTCATTGAACAGCAATTGTTTTTTTTTGATTAGCTGCAAAGTGGGTTAACTGGAACGCAAAAAAAATCCGGCCTTGTGAGCCGGATCTCTTCATGTAATACGAGATTGTTATTTAACGTTTACTACAAGCACTTTCGACAGGCTCCAAAATTCTTTTGGATTGGTTATAACCAAACTGTCGGATTGATTTTTGCCGGTAAGGCGGTAGGAGGATTTGGGATGTGAAGTTAAAATGGTTGCTTTATTCTTCATGATTTTAATCCCTTTAAGCGTGGTAATATCAACCTTAGTGAAATTGCTTTTATTCATATCGGTAGCCAGTTCTTTCGACTTTCCTAAACCAATAAATCCACCTTCTTTTGTAATTATCTTCTTGTCTTTCAGGTAAGTGTTTGATCCAACCACATAATACGCGGTATTAAGTTCAGCCGTTCTTTCATCGATAAGCTGTTGTTTCTGTGTGTTTTGTGTATTCAGATTATCAACATTGGCATTCAGATCAGTAACTTTGGTGGTTAAATCAGTTACCTGAACATTTACTTTCGCAAGATCAACTTTAAGCTGCGCAATCTGTACATCTTTTTCTTCAATTTGTTTGGTGAGGTTATTGATCATAGCTTCCAGCTGAACAGAATGTACGCCAGATTTATTCAGTTTCGAGCGCAAGGAGGCAACCATTGCCCTGTTTTCCTGCTGTAACTTGTAAATCATATTAATGTCGCTGTTGATCTGATCTTTCGACCTGGTCTTGATTTCAGAGCTTCCATCAACGGCTTTGTTGATGATTTTTTCTTTCATTTTAATAGAATCCAGGTTCGACTGAATATCGTTAAACGCATTAACGAAGTCAATTACCGTTGAGTCTTTAGTGACGCCTAATGATCTGAGGCTATCGTTTGATACCTTTAATCTGGCAATTTCTTCATTTTTTTGATTGCAACCGCCGGTAAGAAGCATTACTGGAATTACCAAGGCGAAAAGTAGTTTTTTCATAATGTTTGTTTAATTTGGGTTTTGGGATTAGTAATCTGAGTAGTTTTTATTTGTGTAATCAGTTTTATTTCGAAAATGCGAAACAGTTCATTTATTTTTGACAAAGGTACTTTGGTCACAAATCTGATCTATTACACAATTCCGGGTAAGATTTATATAATTCACACATTGCCAGGCTGTAAAGATTGATGTTGGGTGTTTGATGTCGAATGTTTGATTTTGAAACACTACCTCTATTTCGCATTTCCTCCATCGCTCCATCTCTAAGTCACTCAGTTTCTTCATCTCCCAGTCGCTCCATCTCTCCATCTCTATGTCTCTAAGTCTCTAAGTCTAAACTTACGAGGCTTTCTTCATGTTTCTTTCCGCCAGCTGTGAAATTGCCTTACCCAGGGCATCTAATTCCGTATTAAACTCTTTTTTGAATTTTTCCCAGTTTTCCTTACCCTGCGAACTATAGAAATGCATATCATTTCTCAGTTGTGTATTTTGCATATCCAGCGAATCCAGCTGCATTTTATAATTCACCCTGGTTTCTTTCCTTTCCGATTTCATCCTGTCTTTCATATCGGCAATAAGAAGTTCGTTTTCCCTGAGTTTTTTTTCTGACTCAATTTTATAGTTTGCGAATTCAGCTGAATCCGCACGCGCTATGTTTAGGTCCTGGCTGGCTTCTTCTAAATTGGCTTTTGCTTTTTCAAGTGTATCAGCTTTTTGTTCGGTCGTGAAATTGCAACTTGTAATAACAGCAGTTGCAATACACATCAGGACGGTCATTTTGACAAAATGTTTGTTCATCTGGATTTGTTTGTTTGGTTCGACGGGCATTTTATAAATTTACCGGGGACATACCAGGCCTGACTTTATGGGAAGTATGACTTTATTCCTGTGGAGCGAGATTTAATTTTTACGAAGCGGAACGGATGCATAAAAACTTAATGCGCCATTATTGGCATCAGGGAATGTGTAAGTTGTTCCCAGGTAAGTTTTTTCTTTTCCTACTTTGGTTAATCCATACGTGAAACGGGCTCCGAAACTGACTGATCGGAAGTCTAAGCTTGCGCCTGCTGCAACACCCGCGTCGAACCGGTTGTAATCATCAACGTTGATATTATCCTCAAAGTTAAACTGATCAACACTCGACTCATTTTTAACATCCCCGCTAACCAGGTAGGCTGCGTACGGACCCGCGTGTATACTGAAATTGTCGGTTATATTTACAACAAATAACAACGGCATTTCTATGTAATTTAACCGGAAACGGGCAATGCCGTTAACGAAGGTATTATCATAGGTTACTTCGGCTCCTTTGGTTGTAAACAGCAATTCAGGTTGAAACGCGAAAAAACCTGAGAATGGTAACTTGCTGAAAATTCCAACATTAAACCCGGTCAGTGTTTTGCCCTTCTCGGAATCATTGGTATATAGATTTGAAAAATTAACACCTCCTTTTATCCCAAATTGGGTAGGATAAGAATTTTGAGATTTAGCTGAAATGCTTGCGGCGAAACTCAGCAGTATTGTAGCGGTAATAAGAATTATTGATTTTTTCATTGCGTTTTGTTATTAAATTTCGTTTTGTGTAATTTGTAAAAAAGTTAATCCTTTATGTTTGTTCAACTTTGTTTAATGCTTTATCTGGTTTTGCTTTTGTTAATGTGATATAGCTAAAATTTAAAACGTATCAGTTGAGAGTACAACTTCCGTGCTTGGATAGGAAACATCCGAGTCATCTTCAGCTGTAATAAATATTTTTGTGGGTTTAAACGAAGTCACAGTCTCAAATGATGCTTTTAGCTTTTTCGAAAACGTACCTGTGGAACTGGTAATTCGTCCGATATTTTTTGTTTCGAAATTATCCGCAACCAGCCAAACCACATAACTTTTTCTTGCGGGTTGTAGCCGTTCAACTTCAGCCAGTTCAAAAATTTCTATTTTAATCTTGTAATTCTTGTTTTTATCTGTTGTAACTTTTATATCACCTCTTGCGGCGGGAGCAACTGTTGAAATTGCAAATTTTGCTTTCGTGGCACAGGATGAAAATGTGAACACCATTGCCATTGTAAAAACAGTTAGTACGATGTTTCTTGTCAGGGTAATTAATTTGGATGGTTTCATTTGCTTTATTTTTTAAAATGTATTTAAAATTTCTTGTTGGGTATTCGGGGCAAGCTTGTTTTTACTTCTATCGTTAAAGTGTTGCAAGTATCCTGCGTAATTCCTCTTTAGTTTTTCCAAGTTTGAGTTGAAGTTTTTCCAGCATCTCTTCAGTATTACCGGCTTCAAATATCAGGTCGTTGTCGGTTAGAGAGGCAAATTTCTGACGTAGCTTTATTTTTCGTTCGCTCCAGCTTCCATGTGTATTTGTCGTATTCATTTCCATTATTATTATTATTATTATTATTATTTATTTTGCAACATGTAGGACAAGAGTAAATTAGTTTTCACTCTGCAAAGGTGATCCTGTTATGGGTTGGAAGCATTACACAATTAAAGGAAAGAATTACATAATTCACACATTTGCACAGGTTTTAACAGATAAAAGATGCGGAATCAATATCACTTGTTTCTTTGATATTGATTTTGAAAGGCAAAAAAAAAGCGGGCTTGCGGCCCACCTTTTATTTTCTAAAAGACTTATTGATTTACTTTGTGTTATTCACAGTTAAGTCTTTCAGTGCTTTTCCCAGTTCGTCCATATCGTGATTAAATTCAAGCTTAAAAGATTCCCAGTCGCTTTTATTGTTTCTTTCGTAGACATCAATTCTTGATTTCATATCTTTATTCTGTTGCTCCAGGGCATCAATTTTTTTCTCGTACAGCGCATCCAATTCCTTCCCCGATTTTTTTATTTTTGCTTTCAATTCGGCAATACGGACTTCATTATCCCTGATTTTTAATTCAGATTCGTCCTTGAATGCTTTCCATTCTTCAGCGGTAGCAGCTTTCCGGGCATCTTTTAAATCTTCTTTGGCTTCCTTCACCTCGGTTTTGGCGGCATCTTCTTTTGGTGTTAACGGCCCGCAACCGGTGAAGATTGCACCTGAAATAAGTGTTGCAACAACCACAAGGGTAATAATGGTCTTTTTCATTTTAGTTTATTTTTGGGGGATTGGATTTTATTTGTTCGGATTTCGAAGCTGCCATTCAGCTAAGAGTCCCATAAGAAGTTAGTTTTTTAATTTTCAATGCTACAGATCAGCAATAAGTTTCCTGAAACCGTCTTTAGTTTTTCCCAGTTTAATCTGGAGCCGTCCCATCATCTCTTCCTCTTTTCCTTCTTCAAACATAAGATCATTATCGGTCAGATATCCAAATTTCATTTTAAGCTTGCCTTTTTGCTCATTCCAGTTCCCTTTTACTTCGGTAGTATTCATTATGTTCTGTTTTAATTCCCGTACTGGCGGGACAAATGTGAAATTATTTTCACTGTGCAAAGGTGCAAACCATCACACACTGAAACGTTACATAATTTGTGAAAAGAGTTACATAATTCACACATCCGGAAATGGATATGTATTTAAATTCTCAGTGTATCAGGCTACTTATTTTAAAATGCAGATATGGATTTATGAATCTTGAAGATAGAATAGGGGAGTAGAAAATGAAATCCTGGAGGCAAAGCAAGTGCTAGTTTAGCACAGAATCGGAATTTATAATCTCAAAATATGGATTAGAACTCAGATATTAAATGCTAATTTGATTCCTTCGATCAGCATATTTGCACCCAGCACACCTAAAATCAAACCCATGATTTTGCCGATGATGACGAAGTTTTTATCGCCAACAAGTTTAATAATATACTTGCTGTAAATAAACGCCAGGTAAGTAAGATAGGTGATCAGCGCAAAGATCAATATCGTTATAAGTACATGCAGAAAGTTAGCTTTTACAACAAAATTCATAGCAGTAACAATGGTTCCGGGACCGGCCAGTATGGGGATTGCCAGGGGTGAAATGGTAACCGCATCGTCAAATGCCGTTTTTTCATTCTGATGCATGCTTGGTTTCCTGGATTGAAGCATCTCAAAGCCAATAAAGAAAATCAGGATTCCTCCGAAAACTTTAAATGCAGGAATGGTTAATCCGAATATTTCAAAAATGTATTTCCCAACCAGGATAAATGCCAGTACGATAATAAAAGCGACAAGAGTAGCGGTTTTCGAGATTTCTTTTTTCTTGATTTCGTCGGCACCTTCGGTTAACTTTACGAAAATCGGGATATTTACAATGGGGTTCATGATGGCAAAAAATGCCATAAATACAGTTAGCGAATAGCTCCAGTAATTCTCCATATTATTTTGTGAGTTCGTAAAGGCGAAGGTGGTTGCGGAGTGCAGTTATTTCGTCCTGCATGGAGCGGATTCGGTCGAGCATATGCGAAATGGTTTCTATGCCTTCGATGTTAATATCCAGTTCGTAGTAAAAACGGATAAATTTTTCCACTTGCGGAAGCTGTCCGGAATCAATAAACCCGGTTTCCTCAACGGTGGTAATTTCTATCAGCCCGTTTTGCTGTAACGAACTGATAAATGAAATTTCAATGTTGTGACTGGCACAGAACTCATCAACAGCAACTAAATATTCGGTTTGCATGGTTACTATTTTAAGATTTTGATAATTCGGTAAATAAATCCTTTTGCCTGTCGGTTAAATGTGTTGGCATTTTGATGTTCCAGGTCACAATAAAGTCACCAAAACGGCCTTCGTTTTTATACACAGGGAATCCTTTGCCTTTCAGTTTTACTTTACTTCCGTTCTGCGTTTCGGGCGCTACCTTTAGTTTTACCTGGCCGTCTAATGTATCTATTGTTATTTCGCCACCAAGCAAAGCTGTGTATAAATCGAGGTCAACTGTTGAGTATAAATTATCGCCCAATCTTTTAATGCTGGCGTGGTTGGCAATTGAAAATGTAATATACAGATCGCCGTTTGGCCCGTTATTTCTGCCCGGACCACCATGACCCGGAATTTTTATAGTTTGCCCGTTTTCGATGCCGGCAGGAATAGTAATCCTTATTTTTTTGCCGTTTACCGTCAAAGTCTGTTTTTGGGTTTTAAAGGCATCAATAAGATTTAACTGTAGTTCAGCTTTAAAATCTTCGCCGCGATATTTGGCTTGCCTGCTCCGGCCAGCACCTGCAGCACCGCCAAACAAGTTTTCAAAAAAGTCGGAGAAATCACCTTCGGATTGCCCGCCTGAAAAACTCTGTCCTCCCTGGCTTGATGATTTTTCCCGATACTGATTCTGCTTTTCAAATTCATCAGCATGTTGCCAATCCTTGCCGTACTGGTCGAATTTCTTCCGTTTTTCCGGATCGCTCAGTACTTCGTTAGCTTCGTTTATTTGCTGGAAATTCCTGTTTGCATCCTTATCATTCGGATTTAAATCGGGGTGATACTTTCGGGCGAGTTTCCGGTAAGCACTTTTAATGTCCTTAGCCGTTGCCGTTTTTTCTACACCCAGAATTTTATAATAATCGACGAAATCCATGGTTTTTTTGGAAAAAGTTAATGGTTAATGGAAAATAGAAAATGGTTTAAAAAATCCAAAAGTTTAAAAGTTCAACGGTTTAAAAGTTAAAAAGCCGGGTACTGTAGGGTGGCTGCTGAAGGTGGGTGAGCGGAGTCGAACCCCCGAAGCAAGCCGAAGCGGAAAGTTTCAGAGGTTCAAATCCAAAATGATAAGAGATTTCAAATAGTACAGGAATAAAGATCAGTGTAATAAGTATTCCAGGCTTTTCTAGTCAATATTCAAAGATTCGCCAAAAACAGGGCTGATTATCACCCGCTTGTCCAGCACACTATTTTCTATTTTCTATTAACGATTAACCTCTTTTTAGTAACGGGTTTTCAGAATAATGTCGCCCAATTCCGTAAATTCGGCAAGGTCAGTAAATAGTACCCGTCCTTTTTTTGAAAGTACCTCGCGTGCAATTACGCTTGTAATATCGTCAATCACATCCGGCTGGGTGGCATCATCCATTAATTTGAAGGTAGTATCACCAGTCATTTTTATCGCCTGGCTATAACTGCCTGATACCATCAATAAATCACCTCTGCCTTCTTTTGCAGCTTTAAATATTGATCTCAGGTCTGTGATTGCTTTGCCGTGTCCTACAGCTTCTTTCATTTCTTCAATGGCTTCCATTTCACGTATTTCCTGTTGCTCGTGTATAATTTCCCAGGCTTGCGCCGCTATCTGAAGGCTCGACTGGTTATTGGGATCCATGCTTTTATGCCCTTTGTATATTGCCGGTTTATCGGCTACCTTCAGTAAACTGCTGTAGTTATCGTCGGTACAAATAACCACACAATTGAGGTTAGTTTGATTAAATACTTTTACAATGACTTTGTCCACTTTGTTAAAATACTCGCTTTTCGTATTGTCGGCAGATCTAAGGTCACTGATGTTATTTCGTTCGGTATCCGAAGAAGTATTTTCGCTGACAAAAAAGTTATCATTTTCAATTTCGCCAACAATAGCATTATTTAACGCGACAAATATCTTAAACACGTTCTGCGAGAGAAGAACAATTAAATATTCGAAATCTTGGATGGAAGATTTAATCAGTGAACCGATGGCGAAAGTATCCGAAATCTGTACCCTATCATCTTTAGCAGGCCAGGCCGATTTGACAATTTCTTTCGTTTCGTTCGAAAGGAAAATGTACACACTGTCGAGGTTGTAGTTGGTATCAATTTCCATAGGAATGAGTTCCAGATTTTCGAGCAAAGGAAGAATTTCCCTTTTACCAAATTCCGATATAAGTCTTTCCTCTGTTTCTTTGCATAATCTCTTTAAGAGGATTGCATCCTGCAAATTTTCGGGATGTGTTCTATGTGTATTCATTGAAATGGTAACACTGGGATTGCTTTTTTCGGAAGCAAGCTTTTCAAATTTTTCTTTTTGCATTTTGTATGGAATCTTAAATCTGTATTTCTTATTCTATTGGTAAAAATTTGTGGTCTGTCAGCAGATAGTTTTCCTGAGAACCGGATAACCAGGCGCTAAAACCTACCTGTTATGATGATCGTTTTCACGATATTCAATATGTGAGCGACGGTAGTGATTCCTGTGGAATACCCTGTGCCGATGGGATTCAACAGTAATTGAAGGTTCGGGTGTACGGATTGCAACTGCACAGGCAGGCAGGAAAGAAATCCACGAAATCATAAAAAAGTATAGCAAATATTTTAATCCCTTGCTTGATTTTGAGTTTTTCCGGGTTGCTGCGGCATCGCTTTTTTCAGCCTGGTGCAGAATTTCTGTAGTTTTCATTTCAGTGTAATTTAGTGAGTGAAAAATCATGGTACAAAGTTGAGTTCATTGGAAGGAGAAAAGATTACACAATTGCAGGGAAGAGTTACATGATTCACACATTTGAATTTTTTTCTTACGTTAAATGCTTTGCATGAACCCAATTATGTCGAAACAAAAGGAAACAATCCCAAAACCAGCACGAGTAGAAACACAAATGGTTACTGGCAAATCAGGGAATCTTACCCGGATTGTTGTCAGAAACCATGTTGTCCTATTGATTTAAACTTCAATACGATTTGTTATGCTTTATCATGACTAAGGATTTTTTTCTTCTCCATGTAATCATCCGTAGTGATTTCGCCGGCTGCATATCGCTTTTGTAAAATATGGATAGGCGAATCTGACCTTTTACGCTGCCCGGGAATGGCAACAGGAATGGCAAAAATCCAGAAAAGCAGCAGAATCCAAATTATCCACCACACGAGGTTCATACCCCAGTAATAATTTTCGTAAAACATAATTTTTAATTTTAGATGTAAATATTTAGTTGAGTTTGTTTTTGTAAACAGTCAATTTAACCCAAAGGTGTTGCCATTTCAATACTCCAACTTATGTGACGCGACTTTCAGGTAATTAACTTGGGAAAAAGTAAAAACGGATTAAATTTCTTCCCGTTTTATCTGTTCTTTGATTATTTATAGTCAAGAATCAATTCATTATCAACTATCCATACGCCAGGAGCATTCCAGGCAATCTTTTCAGCCTCGTCTTTCTGGTACCACGAATGAACGAACCCTGTCAGGGTAATGGTATGGCCTTCAGCCAGAACTGTAATGTCCTCGCCGTTGGTAGCCGAATTAAGATCAAGAGCATGCTTAATTGCACTTTTCTCAATATCCTCTTTTATTTCAGATTTGATTTTGATGTTGTTTGTAACACCTTTAACACCAAGGAGGCTGCCGGCTGCTTTTTTAGCCGCGTCTTTCTGGTATTTCCAGAATATTTCTCCTTCAAGAGTAACCCAACCGTCTTCCACTTTTACTTTTATCTTGTCGCCGGGAACTTCCCAATTCCATTTAAATGCGCTCAAAACTTCGGTGGCAATTTCGGTATCCGTGGTTTTGCCCCAGCTCCCAAACTGAACTTCAATTTCTTCAACAACGGCTTTAACCCCGTCAACTTTCCTGGCAGCTTCTTCGGCTTCTGCTTTTTTTGTGAAACTGTCGACAAGGCCTGTTAATGTGATGATACCATCTTTTGCGATTACACCAATTTCGGCTGCTTTCAGCAGCGGTTCCCATTTAATTGCGTCCTGAACATCTTTCTGGAGGACTTCATTGCTTTTCATAATATAAAAATTAGGATGTGAAACGATTTTCACAAGGGTACAAAGGTGGTTGTGTTACTGCCGGGAAGTGTTACATATTTTTGGATTAGAGTTACATCATTCACACCTATTCAGGATGTATGCGATTAATCACCAACAGGCCTTAAACATGGAAGAAGAATGCAGAATACCAATATAAGTTAAAGGCTTTTCAGAATTTTCCGGAACTTTTATACTGCAGCTTTTTTAATTCCTGCCCGGATAAATAGTTTAACAATTTCATTCATAACCAGCGGAACCAGTCCCAGGGCAATAGCCGTGAGCCAGCCGCGCAGATCAAGCATTTGCAGATGGAATGCACGTTGCATTACCGGAATTCCGATCACAATCAACTGTAAAAGCACTCCCAGTAGAATGGAGCCGGTAACATATTTGTTGGAGAAAATTCCGATCTGAAAAATGGATTTTGAACTATTCCTCACCGCCAACGAAAAGAATAACTGGCAGATAACCAGTACCATAAACGCCAGGGTCCGCGCATACTCTACGGTATTTTCTGGAATTGAATGGTCGAAAGGGCTGAATCCGTGTTCGTAGTATCCATACCAAAAAGCAAAAATGGTTAGTGCCCCGATTAAAACACCTCCGGTTACAACGTGAATTCCTGCACCGCCCGCAAAGAAACTCTCTTTCGCGTCGCGTGGCTTTTCGTTCATAACATCCGGGCTTCCGGGATCCATGCCTAAGGCCACGGCAGGAAATGAATCCGTGACCAGGTTAATCCACAAAAGCTGGGTAGCAATCAGCGGGGCTTCCCAGCCGATCAGAAGGGTAACAGATACAGCTATTACTTCTCCCAGGTTACAGGTTAAAAGAAAGATAACTGTCTTTTTGATATTATTGTATATATTCCGGCCTTGTTCAATAGCCGAAACAATAGTGGCAAAATTATCATCGGTCAGAATCATATCGGCTGCGCCTTTGGCAACGTCGGTTCCGGTTATTCCCATGGCAACGCCTATATCCGCGGCATTTAATGATGGCGCGTCATTCACCCCGTCGCCGGTCATGCAAACAATATTGCCGTTCGACTTCAGTGCATGTACAATTTTTACTTTATGTTCGGGCGAAACACGGGCAAATACACGATATTTGTCAACACTGCCGGCAAATACCTTATCCGAAAAATCATCAATTTCATGACCTGCGATAGCCTGACCGAGGGTTTCAGCAATTCCAAGTTCATGCGCGATGGCGAAAGCGGTGTTCCTGTGATCACCCGTAATCATAATGGTTGTAATACCGGCTAACCTGGCTTTTTGTATGGCTGCTTTCACTTCAGTTCTAGGGGGATCTATCATTCCCACAAGCCCTGCAAGGATAAGGTCTTTTTCCAATTCAGAAGCATCAATGGCAGAATCAACAGGCTTAAATGCGACTCCCAGAGTACGAAGCGCATTGTTGGCCATACTTTCCGCGGCTAAAAGGTATTGCTTTCGGTATCCGTCGGTAATAGGAACAACTTTCCCTTTGTATAAAACTTGAGTGGATATTTTCAACAGGCTGATGAGCGCCCCTTTGGTATAAACAGTATGCGTCCCGTTTTCGATGTTGAGCGTAGACATTAGTTTTCGATCCGAATCAAAAGAGAATTCATCCACCCGTTTATTCGCAGCCATTACTTTTTCCCTGTCAATACCAAAGTCATCGGCTAACAGTAACAATGCAATTTCAGTAGGATCGCCGGTTCCATGACCTTTTGCAAAAGTGGCATCGGAACAGAGGAACATGGCTTTCGCGAGTAATTTTGCATCTTCAGTAGAGACATTTACCTGGTTCCTGACAATTGGAATTTCGCCTTCGAGGTTGAAACAAGTTGTAACTGTCATCTTATTCTGGGTGAGAGTACCCGTTTTGTCGGAACAGATAATATTTACAGATCCAAGTGTTTCAACCGCAGGTAATTTCTTTATAATAGCATTTCGCTTCGACATTCCGGTTACTCCTATAGAAAGGACCACCGCAACTATAGCCGCCAGGCCCTCGGGAATAGCAGCAACAGCCAGAGAAACCGACATCAGGAACATTTCCTCCAGCTGCCTGCCCTGAAGCAACGCAATGATAAAAATTACTACACAGATTCCGATCGCTATGGCCCCAAGCGTTTTTCCAAGTTTATCCAGGCGGATTTCGAGGGGAGTTATAGACTTAACTTCAGTATTGATAATATCGGCAATTTGCCCGATTTCGGTTTGCATTCCTGTTCCAACCACCGCACCAATTCCTCTTCCGTTTGTTACAACGGTTGTCATAAAAGCAGAATTGGCCCTGTCGCCCACCGGGGTTTTGGGATCATCGTGAATTAGTGTAGCGTCTTTTTCAGAAGGAACAGATTCACCGGTAAGAGCCGATTCGTCTATGTGCAGATTTGCCGATTCAATCAGCCTGATATCCGCGGCAATTATCCGGCCGGCGTCGAGGATCAGGATATCGCCGGGCACTACTTTCCACGAAGATATCTCTTTGACTATTCCTCCTCTGCGGACCAGCGCCTTCGGGAATGCCATTTTCTGCAATGCATCAATTGCTTTACCGGCTTTCACCTGCTGAACTACACCCAGTATGGCATTTATGGTAATAACAAGTATAATGATAACTGAATCAGTATACTGGCCTAAAAAGATGGTAATAATTACAGCAGCAAAAAGGATATAGATAAGCCAATCCTGGAGTTGGGCAATAAACATCCGGAAAATACTCTTTTTCTTTTTCGCATGCAGTTTATTCGGGCCATAAGTTTCGAGGCGGATTTTTGCCTCATTGTCAGACAGGCCCTGCGAAGGATCGACTTTAATTTCACCAAGAACTTCTTCTATTGATTTAGAGAACCACATCGTACGGGGATTGGTCTTAATCGTGGTTTTTTGTTGGCACGATGAAAAGCGGAATAGAAGTAAGACGTAAAACTTTCGTTGTAACACTTCCCATAACTATATTTTCGAGCCAACGGTGGCTATGGGATCCCATCACTAAAATATCTGTACCCAATCCTTTGGCTTTCATTAGTATGGTATCAGCAAAATCGCCTTCCTCCAGCTCTGTTTCAATAGAATTATCTCTGAGATGGTGCTTTATTGTGTCCAGAAAATGCTGGGATACTTCTTTCAGCCGGTCATCGGCATCAAATACCAGGGGATCCACACCAAGGGAATCGGTCATCCCGGTTATGGGCACATTTTCTACCGAAGAAAAGTACACAGGATCTGACATCACATGTAATAACGTAACGTCTGCATTCATTGATTTTGCCAATGCATAGCCTGCGTTTGCCACTTTTTGCGCGGTCGGATCATAATCGAGAGCGATCAGTACTTTCGGCTTTATTGTAGTTTTCATTTTTGACTGTTTTAACATTGTTTAAGCTATTTACTCTCCCTTATCTTCATCCAGATCATTATGATCATCGCCGCCTAAACTATAATAGTTATTTTCCTCGTCTTCATTTCCAACACTTTCCTCTTCGTCGTCCAGTTCTGAACCGGGAACATCCAGGTCATCACCAGATTCATCATCCGTATAATTCTTTTCGTTGTCAGGATCAGCCGAATCATTTTCATTTAAGTCTTTTGCCATTGAAATATCTTCAGGATTGATGTCCTTTTCTTCCTGGTATTTATTGTAAATATCTTCTCCTGCCGGAGAAGCCGGGTAGCCAGGAGGATTCTCTTTCACTTCTTTGCCTGCCTGTTTAACCGGTAGGTTTCTGTTATTTTCATTCTGTGTCATAATTCATCAATTATTTATTCAATCAAAAGGATGGGCGTATCAAAGCCTGACAGTAAATAAAACTGCCAGGATTTGACTCAGGATACAAATTATTCCTGTTTCTTTGTAGGAACAATGAAAAGCGGAATAGTCGTATGTTTCAGCACATCACCTGTAACACTTCCCAAAACTATATTTTCAAGCCATTTTTTACTGTGCGATCCCATGACTATAACGTCAGCATGAATGCTTTTTGCGGTTTTTAATATGGTTGTCGCAAAATCACCTTCTCCGACTAATGTTTTAATGGCCTCATCGCCAAGGTGGTGTTTGAATTTATCCAGAAATTGTTGCGATACAACTTTCAATCCTTCAATATTTTCCAGTTGCATCGGGAATGTTTCCATTTCGCCAATCAGACCCATGATAGGGGAGTAAGCTGTTGATGAATAATAAACCGGATCGGAAATAATATGCAGCAAAGTTACTTCGGCATTCATGGCACTGGCCATTGAATATCCAAGGGATGCCACTTTTTGCGCGGTTGGATCATAATCCAGCGCAATCAGTACTTTATTCAATTTTGTCGTTTTCATTTGCGTCTTTTTTTATAGAAAATGTGACTTTATTTTGAAGCGGATTTGCTGGATTCGGATTCAGTTTCAACATAATATACAGATGATCGGAGCATCCAGCTGATTTTTTCGTGTTGTTCCATTAAACCGGTAACAAAATCAGCGGTTCCCGGTTTATATTAACGACGATTTCTTTGATAATGACCCGATACCCAATATGTACCATGTGGGCTTGTTTGCCAATGTCCTGAAACATGTGTGCGTCGGTGGCTGGGTTTTTCCCAATACCCGTTTTTCTGAATGTAGACGTGATTTTGCTGATTATACTGCCAGCCGCCGTTTATCCAGATATGTGTTGTGCTGGGTCGAGGTGGCCTGGTTGATTCAATATAAACTGGTTCCGTTGAAACATACCCTGTGGATGTACACGCATTGATACAAAGACCAATACCTGCCAGGCTTGTTATATAAAAAATCCTTCTCATTTGCCTGCCTACTTTTAGGACTGCACTTATTTCAGTACTGCCCGAATTGGGCTCCGGTGCGATTGTATTCTGAACGTTGTTTTCAAATTCTTCCTTGTTTTTCATAGCTTTTGTGTTAGGTTGTGAATGAATTATCACAAGGGTACAAAGTTGAACTCTTTACTTCCGGGGAGTGTTACATAATTGTAGTATAGAGTTATATCATTCACACATTTTCAGGTTATCCGCTGCTTAAAACCTCCTAAACCTTGGATGAATGCAATTTTTTAATAACTGAAACGAGTTAAACTTCCAGCGTCTGGCTGGCTCATTCGTGGATTAACTGAAACTTTAAATGTAATGAGGCAATGTAAACCTGATTTTGGTTCCTTTACCTGATTCGCTCTCAATCCAGATAATTCCACCATGCATTTCGACAAATTCCTTACAAATCATCAGGCCCAGGCCTGTGCCATACTCATTCCTGGTCCCTCGGGTTGAATGCAACTCATTTTGCTGAAAGAGTTCTCTCTGAGCATTTTGAGAAATACCCACTCCATTATCTATTACGTCAATTTCAATAAATTTAACTTTTTTTGAGGCAGTTATGGTGATTTCGCCACCCAGGTATGAGTATTTTATTGCATTGTTGATCAGGTTGCGGAGTATGGTTTTAACCATCTGAAGGTCGGCAGTTGCATATAAAGCAGGTGTGATGGAATGATTGAGTGTTATTAGTTTTTGAGTGGCCGAGGTATTGAAATTTTCAATTTCGCTCAAAATAACATCGTGTAAATCAATTTTAACC
>JAURYB010000077.1 GCA_030654075.1 Bacteroidales bacterium
GGGTAAACTCTTAGCGCAAACTGTACAGAATCTTTGCCCGAAACACGAATTGAATCTTTACCGGAAGTTGTTACCGGAACAAACATCAGGTCAGCCGTATTTAAGGTACGCAGGTCCTCGGTATTAAATTCAAATCCAAAAACCGATGAATCCCCTTTGTAAAGAACCAGTGGCAATGTATCAAATGTCTGGTAATCTTTTAATTGGACTGACCAAATCCGGCCGCCTTTCGATGATATTTTGAGTTTCAGAAGATCACTTTCGAGGGTATAAAACTTCTCTTCGCTTTTGACAACAGAAGCAAATCCTTCAGCTGAAGCCGTATCAGAACCAGCTATTACTGCTGCTACAGGGTTTGTTTTTGCTACTGAATCGGCAATGTATTTTTTATTTGATTCGGTCCTGGCAGCAACTAGTGAATCACTGTATTTAATCAACGCAATGGAATCATTTTTGTGTTTGGCTGCAGCCATTTCTTCTTTCGAAGGAGTCATCCAAAGACTGTAACCTATCAATAATCCAATAATGATTACCAGGCCAATAATGTTATTCTTACTCATTTAATAAAATGTATGTACTAGATTACTTATTTCATTCTATTCCCCAAATAAAACTGATTATCAATAATTTAACGATCCGATGGGGTTTTCGGGATGGCAAAGATACAAAATGTTGGATTAGTACTGATATTCTGTAGAAAGAGAATAAGCAGACCTTTCTACTTTTCGCTCAAAAACGTTGCAGAAACATTCATCCGGTATTTTACTTTGTCTGAAGTTTTTTATACTGTATAGCCGCTTTGACAAAATGCACAAAAAGCGGATGTGGCGACGCAACAGTACTTTTATATTCAGGATGAAACTGTACGCCAATAAACCAGGGATGATCTTTTAACTCAATAATTTCGATCAGGTCATTTTGTTTATTTATACCTACCGGTATCATACCGGCGTTTTCATATTCCTTCTTATACGCATTGTTAAATTCGAAGCGGTGCCTGTGACGTTCAACTATTTCGGAAGATTTATATACATCCCATATTTTTGTATCCGGTTTCAGGGTACAAGGATAAGAACCAAGGCGCATTGTTCCGCCTTTCTTATCAATTTTCTTCTGTTCCTCCATAATATCAATTACCGGGTATGGAGTTGCGGGATTCATTTCGGTTGAATGAGCATCTTTAAATCCCAGAACATTGCGCCCAAACTCTATTACAGCACATTGCATACCAAGACAAATTCCCAGAAATGGAATTTTGTTTTCGCGGGCAAACTTAATGGCAATTATTTTTCCTTCAATACCTCGTTCCCCAAAACCAGGAGCTACAAGTATACCATCCAGGTCTTTGAGTAAATGTTTATAAGTACTGTCGTTGATGGATTCAGAGTGAATCATCTTCAGGTCCACTTTAAACTGATTTTCGGCTCCTGCATGAATAAAGGATTCGGTAATCGATTTGTAGGCATCTCTTAATTCAACGTATTTACCGACAAGGCCAATATGAACTTCTCCTACCGGATTTTTTAATTTATGCAGAAATTCTTCCCAAAGTTTAAGGTCCGGCTGTTTACGTATAGGTACCTGCATTTTTTCGAGTACAACCTGGTCGAGTCGTTCGTCGCGCATCAGCATGGGAACATCGTAGATAGTTTCTACATCAACTGATTCAATAACTGCCGATGGGTTTACATTACAGAACAATGCTATTTTATTTCGTATGGCCTGGTTGAGATGTTTTTCGGAACGGCAGACAATTACATCGGGTTGTACTCCTGACTCGAGCAACATTTTAACTGAGTGTTGCGTGGGTTTGGTTTTCAGCTCACCGGAAGATGCAAGATAGGGAACCAATGTGAGATGAATAACCAGGCAACGTGTGCCAAGTTCCCACTTCATTTGCCTTACAGCTTCAATATAAGGTAAGGATTCGATATCGCCTACAGTCCCTCCTATTTCGGTTATTACAAAATCATAATTACCACTGGCTCCAAGCAATTGGATGCGGTATTTAATTTCATCAGTAATATGTGGGATTACCTGAACAGTTTCGCCCAGGTAATCTCCCCTACGTTCTTTATTGATAACTGCCTGGTAAATGCGTCCGGTTGTAACATTGTTGGCCTGGGATGTACGCACATTTGTAAACCGCTCATAATGACCAAGGTCCAGATCGGTTTCGGCACCATCATCGGTTACAAAACATTCGCCATGCTCGTAGGGATTGAGTGTACCCGGATCGATATTGATATACGGATCAAGTTTCTGAATAGCAACCCTGTATCCACGGGAAATCAGTAGTTTAGCCAGCGAAGAACTGATAATGCCTTTCCCTAAAGATGAGGCAACTCCGCCGGTTGTGAAAATGTATTTTATCTCAGCCATGATAACTTATATGTAGATTATATCCGGTTTAAGGGAAAAAATAAATTTCTATCGGTTAACGAAGTATCCGATAAAAGCTTACTTATGATGTGATCTGGATTTAAAACCTGTGCAAAAATACGAATCACTGGGATGAATTCCTTGAAAATAAATAAAAAAAAAAGCCTGATCAGGATCAGGCTTGAAAAATATATTTTAAAATTGATTAACCAGCAACTTTGTACGTACTGATTTCAACACATTCAGTAATAACTTCCCTTATATCTTCGCGTGAGCAAGGTTTAGCAATAAACGCGTTCATCCCGGCTTCAGCGCATTCTGTTCGCATCTGATCATCGGCATAAGCTGTGATAGCAACAATAGGAATTTGTTTATTAAAAACCCGGATGTACCTGGTAGCTTCAATTCCATCAAGAACCGGCATGTCGATATCCATTAAAATGGCATTAAACTCTCCGTTTCTGCATGCTTCAGTGGCTAATAACCCATTTTCAACTATTTCACAGTCCCATCCAAGTTTACTCATGTACCTGCTCATGAGATGTTGATTCATCAAATTATCTTCAGCGACCAGAATTTTCATACTAAAAACATAAAGGATTAAACATTTTTCTCTCTATACCTTAATCCAAGAACGCTACAAAGGTAATACCATTTTTGAAAATTATTTATTGTTCGGGTCAATAAAGCACATTAACATCTTGATTGTATATCACATACATGTTAACAAACTATTTTACTGACATTAAAGAAAATATTTATAGCAGGAACATGACAGCCCTCTTTTATTGCCCGAGATAGGATTTCAGCAATTTACTTCTCGAATTGTGTTTCAGCCGACGGATTGCTTTTTCCTTTATCTGGCGTACACGTTCACGGGTAAGATCAAACTTTAATGCAATTTCTTCAAGGGTCAAACCATGGGGAACACCAATACCATAGTAAAGATTTATAACGTCTCTTTCTTTCTCAGTCAGGGTTGAAAGCGAACGTTGAATTTCCTGGGACAAGGATTCTTTCATCAACCCGGCATCGGTAAACGGAGTATCCTCATCCACGAACACATCAATAAACCTTGTATCCTCATCATCAACCAAAGGAGCATCCATAGAAACATACCGCGTGGTTATTTTCATGGCAGCATCAATTTTGTATCCGGGTATTTCGAGGGCTTCGGCAATTTCCTCCGCTGAAGGAAGACGTTCATACTTTTGTTCCAGGCGTGAGGATTCCTTCTTAATCTTGTTAAGCGATCCAACCTGGTTCAACGGTAAACGTACAATACGTGATTGCTCAGCCAGGGCCTGAAGAATAGACTGACGTATCCACCAAACGGCGTATGAAATAAATTTAAACCCACGGGTTTCGTCGAAACGTGCCGCGGCTTTAATTAACCCAACATTTCCTTCGTTTATAAGGTCCGGAAGACTCAGACCCTGGTTCTGGTATTGCTTGGCAACCGAAACTACAAACCTCAGATTGGCCAGGCACAATTTATCCAGGGCTTTTTGATCGCCGCCACGGATTTTCCGTGCAAGTTCAACTTCCTCATCCGCGGTTATAAGTGCCTCTTTTCCAATATCCTGAAGATACTTATCCAGAGAGGCAGTTTCCCGGTTGGTAATTGATTTGGTTATCTTTAATTGTCTCATGACTTATTATCTTGATTTATATAGTCAGGCTGCACAAGGATTTTGTGCAGCTTAACTTATAAAATATAACTATCCAGTAAGTCGTAATGCCAAAAATCACACTACATACCTATTAAACAAAGAAAATACAGGTTTGTTTGTGAAATCTTTTATCCTGTAAATGCATTTCTTTGGGACAGGGAAATCTAATTTATTCCAAAGCCATAGTAAGCTCTGACCTTGTTAGGATATACTCCTTCGAGTAATACACCGCCACTTTTGTTAGAGAGTATCTTATTAACATCCTCAACGCTGCGAACTGGTTTTTTATCTATTTCAGTAATTACATAACCTTCCCTGATACCGGCATTCTGCAGCAAACCATCTTTCAGTTCTGTAACCTGAACACCATGATCAATTCCAAGTTTGCGCAATACATCGCCTGAAGCAACTTTCATTTTTGCGCCCAGCATCGGGGCAATATCTTTTCCCTCATTCTTTACAAGACTGGTATTGCCTTCCCGGTTACGTAATTTAACGTTTAATGATTTTTCACTACCATCGCGGCTTACAACAACAGCTATTGTTTCACCAGGACGATAAAGACTAACCTGTCCCAGTAATTCAGAAGTACTGTTAACGGTGATCTTATTTATAGAAGTTATAACATCACCCTTTTGTATTCCTGCTTCTTTGGCCGCGCTTCCGTCATTAACTTCAGAAACAAAAACACCACGCAATTCTTTCATGCCTTGTTCACCGGCAAATTTGCTGTCAATATCGCGGATGCTAACGCCAAGGAATGCGCGCTGAACCTCCTTGTAATCTATCAAATCACCAACAACTTTTTTTACGATATTAACAGGAATTGCAAATGAATACCCTGCATAAAATCCATTTCCGCTGGCAATTGCGGCGTTTATTCCAATTAGTTCGCCATGGGTATTAACGAGCGCACCTCCGCTGTTTCCACGGTTTACTGCTGCATCAGTCTGAATAAACGATTCAATTGAAGTTCCGTCGGGAGTGCCTAAGATATTGATATTACGCGCTTTTGCACTCACAATTCCGGCTGTTACAGTACTGGTAAGGTTGAAAGGATTTCCAACTGCCAGCACCCATTCGCCGATTTGCACCTCATCCGAATTACCATACGTGAGGAATGGCAGATTACTTTCTTTTATCTTCACAACCGCCAGGTCGGTGGATGCATCGGTTCCTATAACAGTGCCTTCGTAGGAACGTTTATCGTTAAGAACGATTTCTATTTTACTGGCATCCTGTACTACGTGATTATTGGTGACAATATAACCATCCGGAGATATAATTACGCCTGATCCTGCACCCTGAAGCGGACCTTGCTGGCTGTAAGGGCTGTCGCCAAAGAATTCGTGAAAATTAAAAAAATTGTCATACATATTGTTTTTACGGGAATATTCAGTTTTGATATGTACAACAGCATGAATGGATATATTTGCCGGTTCAATAAAATCAGGATAGCCTGGAGTTAATCCGGACATACTGGCTAACTGTACCGGAGTTGATTGTTGAGGAATTCCAAGGGTTTTTTCATTTCTTTTCTCCAGGAAAGTATAACCGCCCAAAGAAATCAATCCTCCTAACACTGCCATAAGAAAGAAACCTGCGTACTTTTTCATTTTTCGTTCGTTTTTGATAATGAGACGTTAAATTTACACTTTAGTTACTCATTCTTTTGAGTAATTTTCGATCTATAACGCAAGTATAATACCATAAGTTTTTGTACTCTTGTTAATTAATGTTAACATCTCAGGCAATATCTTACTATTATGATTACTAGTTACATCTATACTATTATTAATCAAATATTTAGTCATTCCCTGGTTTATGATATAAGAAACATTCTCAATTTTACCCTGGGATAAGTTAATCAAAAAAAACATAAAAAATGTCAGATTCGCGAATCAATCTGACATATTGACAAGGAAAACAGTAAATTTGTTACCGAAATGACTCTACAATTCAGCAAATACGAAGGAACCGGCAACGATTTTATCATGATCGACGACCGGAAATTACAGTTTCCGGTCAGTGAAGATTTGATCAGTAAACTTTGTGACCGACATTTTGGCATTGGTGCCGATGGTGTTTTACTGGTTCAGCATAGCGAAGGCTATGATTTTGGCATGAACTATTTCAACTCTGATGGCAGCCCGGCTACTTTCTGTGGCAACGGCGGAAGATGTATTACAGCTTTTGCACATCAGAAAGGTATTATCGGAAGCACCTGCCGTTTTATGGCTGCTGATGGCATCCATCATGCACAGATCAGCGAAAATAACGGTTCAGTTATGATAGTTGAATTGGAACTGCAGGATCCTGTGATCTACAGCATGGATAAAAATTCCTATTACCTCAATACAGGAACGTATCATGTTGTAAAATTTGTAGATAATCCTGATGACATTGAAATTATCGAAACAGGACGTGAAATCAGGTATGATGCCAGGTATGAAACACACGGAACCAATGTTAACTTCGCGAAGCTTTTGAAAAAAGAATTGTATGTCCGGACTTATGAGAAAGGAGTAGAAGATGAAACGCTTTCGTGCGGCACCGGAGTTACTGCTTCAGCTATTGCTGCCTCGTTAAAATACGGAGGCGATTCATTTTATGTTAATACTGCCGGTGGAAGGTTATTTGTTAGTTTTAAACGAATGGGTGACACTATTAAAAATGTTAAGCTTACCGGCCCCGCCAAACTGGTTTTTGAAGGTACAATTGAAATATAACCTCTATGATAGGCCCGAATCTGCTCCTCAGAGCACCAGAACCCACTGATATTGATATTATTTTCCGCTGGGAAAATGATACACGTATCTGGCATTTGGGCAATACACTTACCCCCTATTCGAAATTCGCGATTGAACAGTTTGTGTTTAACACAGACAATGACATTTTTGCTTCAAAACAACTGCGTCTTATGATCGACTGGCATTCGGCAGGCACTGACAATACGACAGTTGGAACCATTGACCTGTTTGATTTTGATCCGCAAAACAAAAGAGCCGGTATCGGAATATTGATTGATGAAACGTCAAGGCGAAAAGGTTTTGCGCTTGAAGCTATTGATTTACTGACCGAATACTGCTTTAAAACACTGAACCTCCACCAGTTGTATTGCAACATTGAGCAAAGCAACATGGAAAGCATTAGTTTATTTACCAAAGCTGGTTTTATAGGATGTGGAATCAAAAAAGAATGGTTGCTTCGTGAAGGGAAGTGGACGGATGAATTGATGTTTCAATTGATCAACAGGATTTAGGGGTTAGGATTTGGGGATTAGGGGGGAAACAAGCACTTCGGCTCCGCTCAGT
>JAURYB010000078.1 GCA_030654075.1 Bacteroidales bacterium
TATTGCTTATTTTTAAAGGTGTTCACTTCGGCAAGCACTTCGGCAGGCTCAGTGTAGCACTCAGTGCACCGCGTGAGCTAAAGGTTCGCCAGATTGATTTTAATATCATCTCCGGTTGGTGATTTATTCCAATCATGGCTATTTCATGGATTGATTTTTAAGCGTGATTATAGATAATTGATTTTAGTATGAGAACGGAATAAACAGATATGGAATTTTAATCTGAAAGTATTTTGTAAGAAGCAAATGTATTGAAAAAGTGTATGAGGATACGCAAATCACCGTTTAATTTTAATTTAAAGGCAATTCAGTAGCTTAGCATAACAAATGTCAGTCCATCCGCGAATCTTTTTAGTTAAAACTGGCACCTAACGTTATATATGTTAAATGTCTGATTGAATCAATAAAACACTATGCCCCGACATCCTCATTTTGAGGTAATATTACCGGGCGTTTGCCTGTAATCACACCTATCCATTTAGGAACGGCGTCCGCAAAAATTACCAGTACACAAACCATGATAATTCCAGTAAGTGTGAGGTTGATAATACCCTGCACTTTTGTAGCGGCAACAAATAATTGGGGATAATAAATGTTCATCATGTTCAGGTAACCTGCCGAAAGGGTAGTGGTTCCCAGGAAAAGCATAGGGATAATTGTCATCCACGAATAACGTGCCAGGCCGCGGTTGATAATGAATGAGGTTCCTATGGCCAGGGCAACTGTGGCCAACAATTGATTGGCTGTGCCAAACATCGGCCAGATAGTGGAAACAGTGCCGGTATAAATGAAATATCCCCAGCCCAGCACAATTAACCCACTTGCCAGCAGGTTTCCCGGAAGCCAGTCCGTCCGAGTAAAAGGCTTGTAGATTTTCCCAAGTGACTCCTGCAGCACAAAGCGGCCGATACGCGTACCCGCATCAATGGTTGTAAGGATAAAAAGTGCTTCGAACATAATGGCAAAATGGTACCAGTAACTCATTAAGTTCTGTAATCCGGGCAAAGAAGAGAATATATAAGCCATTCCAACACCCAGCGAAACTGCCCCGCCGGTGCGACCTGCAATTTTTTCACCTACTTCGGCCGAAAGCTGGGTAAGATTGGATTGCGTAAACCCCATGGCCTGCAATTGAGGCAGGATAGCCTGGAATTTTTCAACAGGGACATTAATCTGGAAATAATCCAACGGATGTAGACAAGTGGCAGCAATCAGGGCCAATATGCTCACCATACCTTCGGTAAGCATGGCGCCTACCGCTATAATCTTTATATCCTTCATGTTCATGATCATTTTGGGCGTAGTCCCTGAACTTACCAATGCATGAAACCCGCTGACGGCGCCGCAGGCAATAGTGATAAAAAGATAGGGAAATAACTTGCCCGAAATTATTGGTCCACCTCCATGGATAAACGGCATAAACCCCGGCATCTGTATAGTAGGAGCTACCAGTAAAATGCCGATTGCCAGCATGGCAATCACGCTGATCTTCATAATTGAACTCAGGTAATCGCGTGGCGACAGAAGCAACCACACCGGTAATACCGACGCTGTGAATCCGTATGCTGCTAATAGTATGGTCAGCGACTTGTGGTCGAATAAAAACCATCCAGCATAGGATGAATGGGCGATATTATTTCCAAATATCACTGCCAGTGATAAAAGGATAACCCCCGCAATTGTGGCTTCAACAGTTTTCCCTTTCCGGATGCGGAACATCCAGATGCCCATAAGGATAGCAATAGGGATGGTCATTGAAATGGTGAATGTACCCCAGGCGCTTTCGGCAAGCGCGTTTACAACTACCAAGCCAAGACCCGCCATTGCTATTACCAGGATAATAAGGATAGCTATAGAAGCTGTAGTTCCGCTCACCGAGCTGATCTCCTTCCTTGCTATTTCGGCCAGCGATTTGCCATCGTGGTTTATCGAAGCTACAAGAATAACCAGATCGTGCATAGCACCGGCAAGCACCGTTCCTGCAAGCATCCAAAGGAAACCGGGATAAAAACCGAATTGTGCAGCCAGCACCGGGCCAACCAGCGGTCCCGCACCCGCGATGGCCGCGAAATGATGCCCGAAGAGTACCCAGCGGTTCATCGGGATATAGTTCTGCCCATCGTACAAACGTTGGGAAGGCAGCAAACGGGTATCGCTGATCGTAGCAAGCTTTGCGGCTACAAAACCATAATAAAAACGGTACGCTATTACAAGTACAAGCATGGCGCCGATTACAAAGGGCACAGCATTCATAGGGCAGGGGATTAGAAGTGTATAAAAGTAAAATAAAATCAACAAACACAGCCTAAAGAGGATTTTAAAATAAGTGCAGCTAATTTCTCGGGAAGAAATACAATATATAAATCACAGTAAGCCTGAATTATCCTGCTTTGCAATTCCAGCTTATATCATGTAGAGGTTTTAGCATCAGGAGTATAGGAGAACTTACCAGTTAGAATTTCAAAAATTGCAGTTTCAAAAAGTATTACTGATTATACTGGGAAAAATTTATTTGCATAAAATTTATTTGCAAAATCTTTACTGCGCTTTGTCTTTCCCATTATTCTGTCATGTGCATGTGCTTTTTTGTTGACAAAATTTTAATTCTGAATTAACTTTACATTGGATTAAATCAAAGTATTTTGAGTTGCGCTTATTTTCTTGAAATTAAATATAGTTTCTAAAAAATATACTTTAAAACAACGATCATGAAAGCAATTAAAATGTTCCGCATCAGCATTATTTGCTCTGCACTTCTCCTTGTTAACTTTTCTGTATTACAAGGACAAACGAAAAGCACTGTTTCTGCGTCGGGGTATACCGAAGCATCCTATTCCGGCCTTACGGATAATGCGTTTATGAAAAACTGGTGGATTATAGGCCCGGTTAAAATCAAAGGGATTGGCACAAATCCCGAAGATAAAAAGCAAAAAGAAACTTTTGATAAAGATGAACTGACCAGTATCATCGTGAAACCTAAAAAAGAACTAGCCCCTGTAAAAATCGGGGATACTACTTTTACCTGGAAACTCCTCAAAAACGAAGATGGAACTATCGATTTTATCAAGCTTTTCGGCCAACGCAATTTTGCCGTAGCTTATGCCCTGGCTGAAATTAAAATGGAGGCTCCCGCTAAAATACTGGTCGGTATTGGCAGTGACGATGGCATTAAATTGTTTCTGAACGGCGCATTGGTGCATGCCAACTGGATTGGCAGGGCGACCACTCCCGATGATGATATTGTAATCCTCGATCTGAAAAAGGGAAGTAACCAGGTGCTGGTAAAAATTCAGAATATGGAATACGGCTGGTCGTTTGCCATGCGCAAACTCGGACAGGAGAGTATGACTAAGCTGCTGATAGCTTCGTCAGGCAAAGGAAACCTGGATAACGTGAAACTATTGATTGAAAACGGTGCCGATATTAATGCAAAAGATGACCAGGGATTAACAGCCTACCAGAATGCATTAATCAGGGGCAGGGAAAAAGTATTAGATTATCTGAAAGAAAAGGGGGCTAAAACGGATATCCCGATGCCTTCGTTCGATAAACTGGTAGACCAGATTTTTAAAAGCGCCCATGCAGGAACAACTTCCGGGGTTTCGGTGCTGGTGTCGCAGGATGGTAAAATAATATACGAAAAGGGATTCGGTTATGCTGATGTCGGCAACAAAGTACCGGTAAGCCCCGATACCAAATTCCGCATAGGCTCAATCACCAAGCAGTTTATTGCAACATGCATTCTGAAGCTCCAGGAACAAGGCAAGCTGAGTATTCAGGATAAACTGTCGAAATATATTCCCGGTTTTCCACGCGGGGATGAAGTCACCATCTGTCATTTACTTACGCATACTTCAGGCATACATGCTTATACCAACCGGCCCGATTTTCTCAAATATCTTACTATGCCAATTACATCAGCAGCGCTGGTCGATACCATAAAAGCCTATCCTTACGATTTTAATCCTGGCGACAAATATCAATATAATAATTCCGGATTTTTCCTGCTTGGTTATATCCTTGAGAAACTTTCGGGGAAAAGTCTGGCAGTTTATTTAAACGAAACCTTGTTTAAACCTTTAGGTATGAACAATACGGGAATATATGAAACTACCAGATTGCTGGATAATGAAGCTTATGGGTATTCGTACAGTAACGATACCATATTCAAAGCGGTGAACTGGGATATGTCGTGGGCCGGAGGTGCCGGTGCGCTGTATTCGACTGCAAAAGATCTGTATACATGGAACGAGGCAGTTTTCAACGGTAAAGTTCTCTCCGACGAAAGCCTGAAAGCCGCGTTTACAAAAACTGAATTGAATAACAAGGAAAAAATTGATTATGGTTTTGGTTGGAGCCTTGGGGAATTACGGGGAAATAAGTTAATATCGCATGGAGGTGGTTTGCACGGGTTTCTTTCCGACCTCGAACGACAGCCGGAAAAAAAGGTGACAATTGTTGTCCTCTGCAACTCTACACCGCCGCCTGCAGGGATTAATCCAACCCAAAATTCGTTGTTAATCGCTGAATATCTTTTATGGTCGGGAATGGAAAAACAGTCAAGCTTTGCCTCTGATATCAAGATTGATGAAAACATATTGAAAAGTTATACCGGCCGTTACAGTTACGGGCGAGGCGCAGTGCTTATCGTTACCCTTGAAGGCAGTCAACTGATGGCCCAGATGACCGGGCAGTCTAATTTCCCGATTTACCCATCATCGAATGATGAGTTTAACTGGAAAGTTGTAGAAGCTAAGATCAGATTTGTAAAAGATGATAAAGGAATTGTAACCCATGCTATTCATAACCAGGGCGGACAGCAACTGGAGGTAAAAAAAATGACAGACGAAATGCCTGTAACCATTGCCACTTCTGTATACAACAAATATGTTGGAAAGTACGATATGGGCAATAATAGCCTCTTTGTTGTTTCGAAGGAAGGTGATAGGTTGCTTTTACTGATCCCGGGCCAGCCTCAATACCCGCTTCTGCCTGCCTCTGAAACTGAATATTTTATGAAGGAAAGCAGTGTCAGGGTAACGTTTAAAGCTAATGATGCCGGTAAAACTGAAACCCTGATTTTAAATATCGACGGAACTGAACAAAAGGGTAATAAAGTTAAAGAATAATGGATAGGCTTACGACGGGAAAGCCTTTTCATAACAAAAGGTGCTACGCAAGTATTTCCTTTTTGAACATTTCAAAAGTTTATATGCTCAAAATAATAGAAGCCCTGATGCGAAGCATCAGGGCTTTGTAGCAGACAATTCTGATGAATTATCAAACTATATTTTGATAAATGATATAGTGAGAGTGGTTGAATTAGCAGCCGTAAAGGGAATTGCGGGAATTAAACTGCATGTCTCCAGGATAGAAAGGTAACAAACTGATTTCCTGAGACCCGGGTTTAAACAATGTCATCTTAAGTTAGCGGATCTTTTCAAATGAGATGGAAGCCTACTGTTTGATATATTCCGGACTAAAATACTTCACCAGATCGCTGTTTATTTCTTTTAATCCTTCACAAAACAAACCGGCCATAAGGCGGGCTCCATATTCTGAAAAGTGGGTATTATCTGTTTTTCCGTCAGGCATCGATTTATACACTCCCGGTTCAATGTGCAGGAATATTTTTTTTGAGCCTTCTAACCCATGTTCCACTATAACTTTTTCACTCTTCTGTTGCATATCTACCAGAGGGACTTTTAATTGCACCGCCAGTTCTCTTACGTATCCGGGGTAATCGCCATGAGTATCCTGAAACACGCCATTTTCATCAAACTTCCTTCTTTGAATAGATGTACATAAAATTGGTTTAGCTCCTTTTCCTCTTACATCCTTAATAAACCGTCTAAGATTATACCGGTATTCAGTCGGAGTGCAGTATCTTTCAAGTTTCTGTATACTTTCATCATTATGTCCAAATTGGATAACCACAAAGTCGCCTTTTTTAAGTTTATTCACCAAAGAGTCCCATCTGCCTTCGTAAATAAAGGAACGCGTACTCCGGCCATTCATAGCGTGATTCTCTATTGCTATTTCATTGTTAAAAAACTCATGAAGCAATTGCCCCCAGCCTCTTTCAGGATTGTCTTCAAGGACCTTGTCAGCCATTGTTGAATCACCAGCCATATAGATCACCGGTTTATTGGAGACCCAACAAAATGCCGAAAGCAGAAATGTCGCTAACGCTAACTCAATAAAATATTTTATTCTTTTCACTTTTTTCTTCTATTGGAAATACACATTAAATGCATTAAAATTGGAATTAAATTATTTTCATACTTTTGAAAATGCCCGGAACCAGAATGAAACAAAAATGCCAAAGTGAGAATCAACTCCGGATGGTAGTAACCTGCACGCCAGGTTAATCTTTAGCCCTCAAGGCTTTTTGAATAATAATTCAGGTTTTCCCGTGTAATGATATCAATAGGTGAAAAATTGTCCCTGATAACTTCTTTTTTCAAAACAAGGTGTTCAAATAAAGTAGCAACCACTTTGAAGGCTTGTTTCTGCGGACGTTGGCCAATCAGGAAATCAATGTACCTTTTTTCGAGCAACTTTATATTCTGAGGAATCAGGTCATACCCGATTACCGGCAAATTATCCAGGTGATGCTTTTCTAAAAGTTGTGCCACAATGTATGAACGTGAATTGGGAATATAAACTCCCTGTATACCAAGTTCTTCAATAATCCCTTTATCGAAATTTATCTGGTTCGGATCGCTTGAATCGGGTATTTCGCGTTGAAAAATCTCAATCGTTTTGTGTTTCGGATCCGATTCAAAAAACTGCCTGAAACCCTGTACCCGCTGGTAAAGCATATTTGTATTTCCAAAGGATGATGAAATATTCACGATTAAAACCTTTGCAGGATCCGGGAGCATATAATTCATCAGTTTAGCCGCAACATATCCGCTCCGGAATCCGTCTTGTCCTACAAAACTCAGGTAATTCCTGTCTTTTAAACATGAATCCAGGAAACAATAGGGGATATCTGACTTCTCGCATTCATCCAGAAATAAATGCGACTCCTTTATAAAAAACGGAACCAGTATAACTCCGTCAGGATTATTTTCAAGGGCTTGCCGGGAAATTTCTTTAAATGATTGTTCATCTGTGGAATCAAACTCGAAATTAAGCAGATTAAAACCAAATGGTCCAAATTCAGCTACAGCTTTGTTAATACCTTCCATCGATTGCAGCCAATAGGGGTTTGATTTAGTGTGCTTCGGACGGATAAAGGCAATTTTAAACGTTTTTTTTGTTGCAAGCGAACGGGCAAGCAGGTTCGGCTGATATCCAAATTCCTCAATAATTTTCATTATCCGGTCATGCGTATCTGGTGATACTTCGGACCTTTTATGAATAACCCTGTCGACGGTACCAGGAGAAACACCAGCTAGCCGGGCAATTTCTTTAATAGTAAGAGATGGTTTTATATTTTTATTTGCCATTATCAGGATGTTAACTTTAGACAAAAGTAAAAAATATTTAACCGTGTGCGCACACGGAATGAAAATTTATATTAAATTTGTTGAAAATATTCAAAGCTTATTATCTGGTATTCTCACATAGAAAAACCGGATTGCAGTTTTTGAGATCAGTGTTTAAGATAGTATCCTGAGTGGAAACACAGATGAAATAGCCTTTTGTTATTTGTTAATCAATTGATTAACAAAAGTCGTATTAAGAAAAAACATACTCTTAAAAATCAAAATGATGAATTTTGGAAAGTATTCAATTGGAATTGGTGACCGCTTCGAGAAAGAAGCTCCCGCTCAGCTCGATGCTATTATTGCAGCCAATAAACTGGGTGTTTCAATCACACCTGTTTGGAACAAATCGAACCGTGAGCATTCAACTGTTCATTCAACACCAGCCGACACTCGCCAGGCGGCTGATGCAGCAGTAAAGCTTAGAGACTTTAAAGACAGTTACTTTGTTGATGCAGACCACATTAACATGAGTAATGTGGATAAATTTATTGATTACGCCGATTTTTTTACCATTGATGTGGCTGATTATATTGGTTTAAAACCGGTAGATGAGGTCAAACTGAAACAAATGCTTGACCAGCTTGATTCGTTGGTTGGACATCTAGCTATTCCCGGTTTAAGCCACCCGATTGAGATTACAAAAGATCAATTGATTGCCATAGTCTCTAAGTTTTTACCTGCTATTGATGAAGCCGGGAAAATTTACACGCAT
Source organism: Bacteroidales bacterium (assembly GCA_030654075.1). Lineage (GTDB taxonomy): Bacteria > Bacteroidota > Bacteroidia > Bacteroidales > UBA4417 > UBA4417. The sequence continues at coordinate 8,212 of JAURYB010000078.1, forward strand.
ATCAAGCAACTCAAAGGCGATCTTCCTTTTATTACTGAAGTTTCCATGGATGAGGTCGACGAGGCACAAAGCCCTGTTGATATGCTTGTGATTTTAAAAATGATTGCCGAAACGAAAATTCCAGTCAATACAATCGCTCCTAAATTTACCGGCAGGTTCAATAAAGGTGTTGATTACAAAGGTGATATCAAGAAATTTGAGCAGGAATTTGAAGCTGATCTGCTTGTGATAAATTATGCTATTGCAAATTTTGGGTTGCCTGCTAACCTTAAAGTAAGTGTGCATTCAGGAAGCGATAAATTCAGTATTTACCCGATTATCGGTAAACTGGTTAGAAAACACAACAGCGGGCTGCACCTGAAAACAGCTGGTACAACCTGGCTCGAAGAAGTGATTGGCTTAGCCAAATCAGGCGGAAAAGGGCTTGATATGGCAAAACGAATTTATAACGATGCATTTAACCGGCAGGATGAACTTACAAAACCTTATGCTTCGGTGGTTGAAATTGATCCGGCTCAGTTACCAACTCCACAGGAAGTGAACAACTGGGATTCAAACCATTTTGTGGAAGTCCTGCAGCACGACCTGAATAATAAAAATTACAACGTATCTTTCAGGCAGCTTATCCATGTCGGTTATAAAGTTGCTGCCGAAGCACGAGATGAGTATAAGAACCTTCTGGATGAAAACCGTGCTGTTGTTGGCAAATGCGTTACAGAGAATATCCTGGAAAGGCATATAAAACGAATTTTTATTTAGAAATTCGTTTTATGATTTGTTTAGATTCCAATTTAGTGGGATTTATTTAAATCTTCTCATGACGAAAATCTTCTTTATCTGCCCTTTTTCGGCTCCCTACGGGACGGGGTCAAACGAAAAAGAGCAGATGTAAAGTGCGACCAGAAACTAAACAGTCTCTTAGTTTAATACATAAATCTAACGATCTTAATTTTTTCAAAAATATAAAATGAAAACAAATTTTCAAGTCCGGTACAGTTCGCATCCTTCGGATGTAAAACAGTATGATACCGCTAAATTGCGTGAACATTTCCTGGTTAGTAATCTCTTTGTACCGGAAGAATCAAACTTCGTTTATTCACATTTCGACCGCATGATTGTTGGCGGAATAATGCCGGTAAGCGAGCATGTTACATTAGAGTCTATTCCGCCGTTGCGTTCAGAGTATTTTCTGGAACGCCGTGAACTGGGAATTTTTAACGTAGGTGGGAAAGGAGTTGTTACTGTGGATGGTGAAATTTTTACCTTAGAATACAAAGAAGCGCTTTACCTTGGACAAGGCAAAAGGAAAGTTGTTTTTGTGAGTGACGATAAAAACAAGCCTGCGAAATTCTATATCAATTCTGCCCCGGCCCATAAATCGTATCCCGACAGGAAAATCACAACCAAAGAAGCTGATGTGGTCATTCTCGGATCGCTGGAAACGTCCAATCACCGTACAGTAAATAAAATGCTGGTTAACAGTGTGCTTCCTACATGCCAGTTACAGATGGGAATGACTGAATTAAAACCTGGCAGCGTATGGAATACTATGCCACCTCATGTGCATGACCGCAGGATGGAAGCCTATTTCTATTTTGAAGTTCCCGAAGGTCAGTCTGTCTGCCATTTTATGGGTCAGGTGGATGAAACACGGCATATCTGGATGAAGAATGACCAGGCGGTTATTTCGCCGTCATGGTCAATACATTCAGCTGCCGGAACAAACAATTACATTTTTATCTGGGGCATGGCAGGCGAAAACCTCGATTACGGTGATATGGATACCTGCGCTGTTGATAAATTAAAATAACGACCAAAATGATACAACATTTATTTGATTTAACGGGCAAAACAGCCCTGGTAACAGGTGCAACCCACGGATTAGGAATGGCAATGGCAGTGGCACTTGGAAAATCGGGAGCTAAAATAGTGGTTAACGATATTTCGGCAGAACGCCTCGAAAATGCCAGGATTGAATACAGGAAAGAAGGTCTGGACGTGGCTACCTATGTTTTTGATGTAACTGATGAACAGAAGGCTGAAGAAGGGATTGCTAAAATAGAAGCCGAAGTCGGACCCGTTGATATCCTGGTTAACAACGCCGGTATAATTAAGCGGATTCCTGCGGTTGATATGGCTGCTGCCGATTTCCGCCAGGTAATTGACATTGACCTTACCGGGCCGTTTATCATGGCGAAATTTGTAGCAAGAAGCATGATAAAACGAAATGCAGGTGGCAAGATCATCAATATTTGTTCGATGATGAGTGAGCTTGGCCGCGAAACGGTTTCTGCCTACGCATCAGCCAAAGGAGGTTTGAAAATGCTCACACGCAACCTTGCAACCGAATGGGCCAAGTTTAATATACAGGTAAACGGAATTGGCCCGGGATATTTTGCCACCAGCCAGACGGCACCAATCCGTGTTGATGGCCACCCTTTTAATGATTTTATCCTGAGCCGCACTCCAGCTGGAAGATGGGGTGAACCTGAAGATCTGCAGGGAACTGTTATCTTTTTAGCTTCAAAAGCATCCGATTTTGTGAATGGCCATATCGTTTATGTTGATGGAGGAATTCTGGCTTCCTTAGGCAAGGCTTCGAATGAATAATTCATAAAACACTTCAAAAATGGAGAACTTTATTTCTGATGATTTTATTCTGCAAACGAAGTCTGCGAAGCGGCTCTTTCACAATCATGCAGAGAATCTACCGATCATAGATTATCATTGTCATTTAAGCCCGCAGGATATTGCCAACGACAGGCAGTTTAATTCAATTACTGAAGCCTGGCTCGAAGGGGATCATTATAAATGGCGCGCCATGCGCACTAATGGGGTAGACGAATCATTTATCACCGGTAAGAAAGACGATTTTCTGAAGTTTCAGAAATGGGCCGAAACGGTACCGCAAACCATACGGAATCCTCTATTCCACTGGACGCATTTGGAATTGAAGCGCTACTTTGGAGTAGATACTTTACTTAATCCGCAGACTGCCCAGGGCATTTATAATGATACATCGGCAAAACTCCAAAGTAAGGAATATTCGGTGCGTAACCTGATGCTCAAAATGAATGTGGAAGCGGTTTGCACTACCGATGATCCCATTGATACACTTGAGCACCATAAAAAAATTGCTGCCGATGGTTTTAAAGTCAAGGTTTTGCCTGCATGGCGTCCCGATAAAGCCATGGCTGTTGAAGATCCGGGATCGTTTAACGAATATATTGATAAACTTGCGATAGCAGCAAACCTGGAGATCAGTACTTTCGATAACCTTCTAGATGCCCTGCGCGTCCGCCATGATTATTTTCATGAAAACGGCTGCCGCCTCTCGGACCATGGATTAGAAACTTTTTTTGCTGCTGACTATACTGAAAATGAGATAAGAATCATCTTTACAAAGATCCGGGAAGGAAAGAACCTTGGAGCAGAAGATATTTTAAAATTCAAATCAGCCATGCTTTACCATTTTGCTATTCTCGACCAGGAGAAAAACTGGGTACAGCAATTTCATATTGGTGCGTTGAGGAACAATAATTCGCGGATGATGCGTATTCTTGGTCCCGACACAGGATTTGATTCCATCAGCGATCTGCCTGTTGCACAAAGCATGTCAAAATTTATGAACCGCCTGGATACAGATGACCGGTTAGCAAAAACCATTCTTTACAATCTGAATCCGTCTGACAATGAGGTTTATGCTACCATGCTGGGTAATTTCCAGGGAAGTGGCATACCGGGCAAAATTCAATGGGGATCAGCCTGGTGGTTCCTCGACCAGAAAACCGGGATGGAAAAACATATTGAAGCACTTTCAGCGCTTGGATTATTAAGCCGATTTGTCGGAATGCTTACCGATTCAAGAAGTCTGCTCTCGTACCCGAGGCATGAATATTTCAGACGTATCCTCTGCAATATTTTAGGTAACGATATGGAAAAAGGAGAAATTCCTGCCGATTTTGAGCTTGTAGGAAAGATGGTGGAGAATATTTCATATCACAATGCTGCGAACTATTTCAAATTATAAAAATATATTAACGAATAGTGAATAACGAATAGTGAATAACGAATCACAAATCACAAATAAACTATTACCCTATGCCTCAGTTAAGTAAATCCGAGATATCCTCAATAATGGCCAACGCCAGCATAATCCCTGTGTTCTACCATGCCGATCCTGACGTAACCATGCAAGTTGTACAAGCCTGTTATAAAGGAGGCTGTAAGGTTTTTGAATATACAAACAGGGGAGAAAAGGCGAAATCGAACTTCCCGGCAATTAAGAAATTTATTCAGGAAAACTGTCCGGGTATGATTCTGGGAATCGGTTCAATACTGAATGCAGAACAAGCTATGGAATTTGTTGAGCTGGGCGCTGATTTTATTGTGAGCCCGATTCTCGACAAGAAAACCGGGAAATGGTGTTCGAAAAACGATATTTATTGGGTACCTGGTTGCGGAACCCTTACCGAATGCGCGAAAGCACTGACCTACGGAGCTGATATCATCAAGGTTTTCCCGGGAAATGTATTGGGACCGGGTTTTGTTAAAGCCGTACTTGGACCAATGCCAATGCTGAAGCTGATGCCTACAGGCGGAGTTGAACCCACTGAAAAAAGCCTGAATGAATGGTTTAAAGCTGGTGTTGTATGTGTAGGAATAGGATCACAATTGATATCTGGTGACGTGATTAAAAACAATGATTTTAGCAAACTAGAGTCAGATGTTAAAAATGCGTTTACTATCTTAGCTCAATCAGGTCATTAAAAACGCATAAAATTGATGGATTGAAACAGCTGATTACTGAACTTCAACCAACTTCCCGTTAATATAGAATTCTTTAAAAATCAGATCCCTTGTATAGTTGAGCAGATTGCCATTCTTTACGCCGTTGAAATTACATTTCTCGATAAATACATTGGTAACCGGACTTCTTTCGTAAGCATCCAGGTATAAGCCATAATTGCTTTTATCGCTGGTAACGTTTGATACATATATGTTTCTGACAACAGGTGTGAAATTACCGGCATCGCCTTCCTGGTATTGAAAGGAAACCAGGACAACGGCTTCTTTTACCTGCCCGATTTTGATATTTCTCATGTAAATATTTTCGACTATACCGCCACGAACGGAATTTGTTTTAATCCGTAAAGCCCTGTCGAGGTTTGGGCTATCCATTACACAGTTTTCTGCAAACACATTACGTACAGAACCCGAAATCTCGCTTCCGATTACAACGCCACCGTGGCCATCGTTCATCCGGCAGTTTTGAATAATAATATTTTCACTTGGCACATCAACTCTTCGTCCATCGTTATTCCGGCCTGATTTTATGGCTATACAATCATCACCCGTGTTAAAAACGCAGTTTTTTATCAAAACATTTTTACAACTTTCGGGATCGCAACCGTCATTGTTAGGCCCGAGACTAGATATCTTTATATTTTGAACAGTTATATTCTCGGATAATACAGGATTGATTTCCCACATCGGTGAACGAACAATGCTTATGCCGTCAATTAAAATGTTTTTACATTTGATAAATTGAATAAAGCTTGAACGCAGGTAATGGTTTTCACCAAATACTCTTTCCGAAACAGGGATACCCTCTTCGCCCATTTTATTCAGTTTATTCACACTTTCTACCTGGTTTATTTCATTCGGGATTTTAGATCCTTTCCATTTCCACCAGTTTGTATCATCGGCCTGGCCATCAAGGGTTCCTTTGCCTGTTAAGGCAATATTTTCCTGTCCGTAGGCATAGATCAGCGGGGAATAATTGTAACATTCAACACTTTCGAAACGGGTAAATACAACAGGCAGGTATTTAGACGGATCAGTATAGAATTTTATGGTAGCCTTTTTGGAAATGTAAAGATTTACATTGCTTTTAAGATGGATAGCTCCCGACATAAAAATACCTTTCGGTACAACTACTCTTCCGCCTCCAGCCTTGCTGCAAGCTTCGATGGCATCTTTAAAAGCCTTGGTACAATCCGTAGATCCATCACCTTTGGCTCCATAACTTACAATAGAGAAATTTTTAGAAGAAAATTTTGGCGCTCTTATTGCCGCTAAAATGCTTTTTACCTGGTTCCATCCTAAATCCTGATCATGAATTTGCTGAGAATGACCAGTTGTATAGAAAATAGAAAAAAAGAAAAAAAGGAAGTAGTTTTTAAGTAGTCTTAGCTGATTCATGGTTGACCTTGATCTCTATTGGTTTCAGTTATTTTATTATTTCTGGATACTCTTTTACATCTTTCTCAACAAGTGTATTCTCCTTGCTGATTGAGCCCGATTTAACCCGGATGTTCCTGCTGTTTTCCCCTTCAACCTTTAAAACACGCTTCATATCCTTATTTGAAGAAAATCCTGTTATATCGATATTTTTTGAATTCTTTAGAGTTATAGCTGGACCTTCAGTATTCAGAATTCTAACATTTTCAAGGATTATCTGATCCGATTCCCTGATATCGGCTCCAAGTTGAGACGAAATGGTCACATTTTTAATTATAATGTCCTGGATATTCATTTCGGGCAACCCGTTAAAAAATATAGCACGGCGCGCCCCGTTGCAGGTAATATTGTTAAAACTGATCTTCCTGAATACCGGTGTTTCTACAGAAACTGAATAAGTGCCGTTAACCGGTATTGTTTCTCCTTCTTCAAGCAGTTCGGTAGCAGATTTTCCATTATAAAAAATATCAAACAGGATTGCCTCAGTAGGAATATTGATCATTTTTATACTTTCAACATAAATATTTTCAACAATACCACCCCTTCCCCTGTTGCTTTTAAAACGTAACCCTACATCCGTACCAATAAAAGTACAATTTGAAACTTTAATGTTTCTGGCGCCCCCTGACATTTCGCTCCCAATAACAAAACCACCGTGCCCATGATACACAGTGCAATTATTGATAATTACATTTTCGGTTGGCAAGCCACGTTTACGCCCCTGCTCATCCTTGCCCGATTTTATGCAAATGGCATCGTCGCCCACATCAAAAGTACTGTTTGCAATAATCACATTTTTACACGATTCGAGATCAATACCATCGCCGTTCTGCGAATACCATGGATTACGAACCGTTACACCGTCAATTGTCAGATCCTGGCACATCAACGGATGAAGGTTCCAGGCAGGGGAATTCTGAAAAACAACTCCTTCAAGAAGAACTTTTTTGCATTCAACAAGCCCGATCATTACCGGACGGAGGAAATCTTTAACGGAATTCCACTCTTCTTCGGTGTTAATTCCTTCAGGTACATTAAAAGTTGTTGTACGTAAAGAACCTTCTAACGATTTTAGTGTGGGATACCATGTGTCTTTTGACTTATTTAATACACCGCCGCTTGCTACTAGTTGTTTCCATTGTTCCGAAGTCATTTTGCTCTTTTTCACAGGCCTCCATACTTCGCCACTGCCATCGATTATTCCTTTACCGGTTATGGCAATATTTTCGAGCCCTCTGCCATTTATTGGCGAAATACATCTTTTAGTAATAATTCCTTCAAAATAAGTTTCAATCAGCGGGTAGTCGTCATAATTTTTGCTGAAAATAACCAAGGCACCTTCTTCAAGATGAAGGTTAATATTGCTTTTTAGCGTAATCGGACCTGTCAGCCATATTCCGGCAGGAACAGTAAGTGTTCCGCCTCCTTTTTGAGATAAAGCGTCAATAGCCTTACTAAAAGCTTCTGTATTTAAAAAGACGCCATCTCCAATACCACCAAAATCTGTAATTGAATAGTTTAAATCGGAGAAAACCGGAACAACAACGTGTTCCATACCAAAGGGTAAATTTGTATACAGATAGTTGTATCTTTTTTCATCCTGTCCCTTACCAATGATAACCAGATTTGTGAAAACCAGGGTTATCAAAAAAACTACATATTTCGGTTTTAACATCATCGGGAATCTTTGATATAAATATTACGTACAAAGATATTTCCGGAGACTGTAAGCCATGTGCATTATTTGGTTTTTTTAATTAGTCATTTAGGTTTTTTAGGGCTGAAATCCTTTTCCGATGCACAACGATCTATATAATATGGTACTTTTATAGACATAATTATGCCAGCAATGTGTTTTGAAGTTCCTTGGGAAAAATCTCCTCTTGTATTTTTCAGAAGGGTATTTTTTTAACATAAATCTGGCACCCAGACATAAATTTAAATTACACAAAATGAAGAGGTTAGCATTATTTTTATTACTAATTCTGGTTAGTTTCGGTTTTACCGCGCCCAAAAAGGTTTCAGTAACCGTTACAAATCCCTTAAGTACAAACAGAATCAACGAAACTGTTGAAATCGCTATATCAGATATTAGCAAGATTCTCAAATGCGACGATTATAAAAGTTTTGTCGTTTTTGATGAAGCAGGTAGAGAAATACCTTCCCAGGTCCTGTTTATGGGGAAGAAATCTCCCGTAAAACTTATATTCCAGGCAACGGTTGAAGGGAAGAGTAAAGCCATGTATGAAATCAGAAATGGTAAGCCTTCGGCATATCCGCCAAAAACCTATGGAAGGCTTGTTCCCGAACGGTTTGATGATTATTCGTGGGAAAATGACAGGATTGCATTCCGGGTTTATGCAACGGCTTTAATTGTTAAGGACGGGCCCAGCAACGGGATAGATGTTTGGGTTAAAAGAACCGAAAAACTGGTTGTTGACAAGTGGGTTAAAGATTACAAAGCCGGTATTTCGAGCTATCATAACGATTCGGGCGAGGGGTGTGATTGTTATAAAGTAGGAAGGACGCTGGGTGCCGGAGCTATGGCGCCTTTTGTTAACGATTCTTTGTGGCTGGGTTCAAATTTTGAATCGTATCAGACATTGGATAATGGCCCGGTTAGAACTTCGTTCAGCGTAGTTTATCCTCCGTTTAATGTGAATGGCAAAATGGTAACCGAAACAAGGACATTCTCGCTGGATGCAGGGAGCCAGCTTTCTGCCGTTACAGAAGAGTATTCCGGATATGATGCTCCAATGGAAGTCGCTACCGGTATCGTTAAAAGAAAAGAAGGCCGGATAACAGCAAAATCTTCTGAAAAAGGGTATGCCTCTTATTGCCTGGAAGAAGGTGAAGGCGGAATTACTTATCTGGGAGTTGTTGCAACAAGCCCGGTAGTTAAAATTATCGAAAAAAACGATCATGTATTACTCACCACTAACTATAATCCCGGGGACAAACTTCTGTATTATGCCGGCGCGGGCTGGAGTAAGTGGGGATTTGAAAATGAGGGAAAATGGAATCAATACCTCGATGATTTTTCAGCCAGGATTCAACATCCGCTTGTAGTCAAAATAAAATAATTTCAGTCTGTATTTGAATAACTTCCTGATATGAAGCTGTTTTTCTGTTTACTCTCCATCATCTTTTTTTCTTCACTGATCAGTCCTTTAGCCGCTCAGCCTAAGAGTACATTTACGCATTATTCAGTTGAGGACGGACTCTCTGAAGGTGAAGTGCTGTCGATGATTCAGGATAAGAACGGCTACATGTGGTTTGGTACTTTTGATGGATTGAACCGCTTTGACGGGCTAAACTTTAAAGTATATAAATCAGGGTTTAACCGGTTCAGTTCACTGACTAATAACAGGGTAGATAAAATTATAGAAGATGAATTAGGGTATTTATGGATTTTAACGAATAATGGTGACGCACATAGATTTGACACTCAAAAAGAGCTGTTTATAAATTTCAAAGGTTCTACAAATAATATTTCGACCGATCAATCGCCAATCCAACAAATTTTCTGCTTCCCGGGAGGTGAAACATGGTTGACCACTGAAAATGGAGGATGTGTAAGAATTATATCTTCAAAACACTCTGATAATTTTAAAACTGACTATTTCCCGGTTGCAGGCAAGGGCTCTCCCAAAACTAGAATAAATGGCATCTTTAAAGATAAGGAGAATACGATCTGGATACTTACTTCAAGCGGTATTTCAGTTGTTAGAAAAGGGCAAATAACAGCGGAAAAAATCAGCCAGATTAATAAAACTGCCAATCAAGCTTCATTGTCATTTTATTCCTTTTTCGAATTTGACGATAAAATCTGGTTTGGTTCCGGTCTGGGAGATATATTCTCTTATAATATTGGGAACAAAGGTTTCGATGTCATTAAAACCGGAGTTACATCCCGGATTATTGCCATAAAACCACTAAACCAGCGCGAACAGATAGTGCTCACCTCCGACGACGGATTTTTTATTCTGAACAGTACAACCGGCGAAAGGAAATACTTCAGGAAAGAGAATAATCCTTCGATTCCTACCAATAAGATGCTCTCAGTTTATGTTGATAAATTCGGAGAGGCCTGGATTGAAACTGCTGTTGAAGGTGTGCTGCACTTTGATCCGTTTAAAGATCAGATTACTCACTTTAAAATGAGGAAGGATAAGACGAATCCGAATGTTTTCCTGCCTAACTTTTTTATTTTTGAGGACAAAAATGATTATTTATGGGTGCATCCTTTAGGTGGCGGATTTTCATATTACAACAGGACTCAGAAGAAATTAGAATACTTTTATAACGAGCCGGGCAATCCCTCACGGCGGTTTCCGAACATTCTTCACTCAGCATTTTCCGATAAGCAGGGCAATCTCTGGATGTGCACTATTTCGAGGGGAATAGAGAAAGCTACCTTTTACCCTGACCAATTTAAACTTTTACAGCCAAATCCATCTTCAACTGCGCACGCAGAGAATGAAGTGAGAACCGTTTTCGAGGACAAAAATAAATTCCTTTGGATTGCAACCAGGGATGGATCAGTACATCTGTTTGACTCAACAAAAACCATCCTGGGTGATTTGCGTGAAAATGGAACTTTAAATTCGGGTGAAAAATTCAATGGTCTCATCTATTCAATAATTCAGGATCGGAAAGGAAATATATGGATGGGTTCGAAAGGCCGGGGAGTGTTTAAACTCGAAAACCTGGGAACTAACAAAGTTCCCCGCTTTAAAATTTCCAATTTTACCCATAATCCTGCTAATCCTTACAGCCTGAATCACGATAACGTGTATTCTGTTTTTGAAGACAGTTTTGGAAGAATATGGGTTGGAACTTATGGCGGAGGGCTCAATTATATTATTGAAGAACAGAGCAGTACGAAATTTATTAATTATAATAACCAGTTAAAAAAATACCCGTTTATTGATTTTAAAAGGGTGAGATTTATTACAGCTGATTTTAAAAATAATATCTGGGTTGCTACAACAAACGGATTACTGGTTTTTAATCAGAATTTTGCAAAACCGGAAAATGTAAGTTTTCAAACCTTTACCTATAATCCTAAGGACAAGGCGAGTTTATCCAATAATAATGTAAACTACATTTATTGTTCCGCATCCAATGAGATTTTTGTAGCCACTTTCGGCGGCGGGCTGAATCAGGTTTTCTTTCGGAATAAACCGGGTGAAAAGCCGGTTTTTAAATCTTTCACTGAAGAATCGGGTGCGCCCAGCGATATTATACTTAGCATAATTGATGATTTGAAAGGCAATCTTTGGATGAGCAGCGAAAGAGGAATACTTAAATTTAACAAAAAAAACCTTTCGTTCGAAATTTACGGGAAACAAAGCGGTATTGAAAGCAAATATTTCTCAGAGGCCACAGGTATAAGAATCCATACCGGGGAAATACTGATGGGATTCGATAATGGATTGTACTATTTTAATCCTGAACAGGTTAAGAAGAGCGCTTCCATTCCTGCTATTGTAATTACAGGTGTACAAATAGGAGGGAAGGATGTTAATAATATTGAATCTGATCAATCCGGTTCAACATATAATTCGGAAACTTCTACACTTGAGCTTAACCATAACGACAAGCATTTCAGTATTGGTTATGCAACCCTGGATTACCGGAATCCCAATAATATTCATTATTCGGTTAAGCTCGAAGGTTTTGACCAGGAATGGCATATTGAACGCCGGCAAAGGATTGCAAACTATACAAATCTTGCACCCGGAAAGTATACATTCAAGGTAAAATCAACCAACTCCGACGGGATTTGGGTAGAGAATGAGAGAACAATCAACATCATAGTACATCCTTCATTTTGGGAAACAAAACTGGCTCGGTTTCTGTATTTTCTTGTCTTTCTGCTTCTTACGGCTACTACCATTTATATTGTTTTCACGATCTATAAACTTAGACATAAGGTTGAAGTTGAGCAGCTAATTACGAACATGAAGCTTAAATTTTTTACAGATATTTCGCATGAACTCCGTACGCCGTTAACCTTAATTTCATCGCCGGTAGACAATATCCTTAAAAATTATACCCTGGAACCGGATATCAAAGAACAACTTTCGATTGTGCATAATAATACAGAGAGGATGCTTCGTTTGGTAAACCAGATTCTTGATTTCAGGAAGATTCAGAATAAGAAAATGAAACTTAAACTGGAGGAATTTGGGTTAGGCGAATTTATTTCTGAAATCTGCGGGAATTTCAAAAAAATAGCGATTGAAAAGGGAATAGAGCTTAGTTTTAATGACTTATCAGCAAACGAAAGTATATGGGCAGATAAAGACAAAGTCGAGAAAATCACCTACAATCTTTTGGCCAACGCAATAAAATTTACCCCCAGGGGGAAAAAGGTTGCTATTACTGTAGTGAAGAATGACAACAATATTTTGGTTAAAGTCTCCGACCAGGGCATAGGTATATCGAAAGAAAAAGTAAAGAATATTTTTGAACGGTTTGTAAGCATCGATAGCTCAAATATTAATTTCCAGCCTGGTACCGGAATCGGATTATCACTCAGCAAAGAACTTGCAGAATTGCATAAGGCAGAATTAACAGTGGAAAGCAATGAAGGGGAAGGCACGACTTTTACAGTATCCTTCAAAATGGGATGGTCACATTTTGGAAATGATACCGATTTTGTGCTGATGGATGGACAAATTCCAGGTGCCGTTTTGCCTTCAGGACACGAAAAACATGAGGATGAGATAAATACTGATGATGAGGACACTGTGCCTCTACTCCTTATTGTTGAAGACAACGAAGAGTTGAGAAGTTTCCTTAAAATAGTATTATCACCTGATTTCCATGTGATTGAAGCCGGGAATGGCAATCATGGACTGCAAATTGCAAAAGATCAGCTGCCCGACATTATTATTACAGATATAATGATGCCTGAAATGGATGGATTGGAGTTAGCCCGAAGAATTAAATCGGATGAAACTACATCACACATACCCGTTGTTGTATTAACCGCAAAAACAGATCTGGATACCCAACTCGAAGCACTTAAAAGAGGCGCTGATGATTATATTACCAAACCGTTTAGTTCCTCTTACCTTAAGGCCCGCGTTGATAATATTCTGAATCAGCGCCGGAAACTGCATGAAAAATTTCTTTCTGCTCTTTCTTCTAATCTGTCGCATCAAACCTCAAAAATATTTTCTACTGATCCCACACTTCCCGTTGTTGAATCGTTTGACCAGAAACTAATGGTAAAAGTGATGGAGATAATGGAAAAAAATATGGACAATGCTGAGCTCACAGTTGATGAACTCGTTTCAAAAATAGGTATCGGCCGGTCTGTTTTTTTTAAAAAACTTAAAAGCCTTACAGGGATTGCACCTATTGAGTTTATAAGGGAAGTTAGAATTAAAAGAGCGGCCCAGCTTATCGAAACCGGTGAGTTTACTATTTCGCAGGTTACATTTATGGTCGGGAATAACGATCCCAGGTATTTTTCCAGGTGTTTTAAGCAAAAATTCGGAATGACACCTTCCGAATATAAGGAGAAGTACTCTCCGCATAAGTAAATATCAAAAAATACACGCTTAACTTAATTTTATGCACATTCAGTTAGCTTAACCGATAGTACATTTGTGGTGTTCGAATCACAATTGATAAACACCATAAGATTGATTTTATGAAGTATATACTGTTGTTTTTTATAGTTTCTATTGCACTCGTGGCTACGATTCCGGCCTGTGGGCAGAGGCAGCCTAAAAATAAGATTGACCAAAAATCCGAATTGTGGTCGGTCCGAATGGCGGAATCAGAAATGGTTCGATTCCCTTCCTGCTGGCAGGTGGATTTTGTTAAAGAGAAAAGATGGAATTATACACCGGGACTCGAAGGCCTGGCTTTTACCAAACTTTATGAAGCCTATAAAGATGAAAGGTTTTATCAATATGCCAAAGGATATGCCGATTCTCTTATCGACGGCAAGGGCCAGATATTGACTTATAATAAATCAAACTACAACATTGATTACATAAATCCAGGGAAATTACTTATCTACCTGTTTGAGAAAACCGGTGATAAGCGATACAAAATTGCACTCGACACGTTGAGATCTCAGATCAAAACTCAGCCAAGAACCACGGAAGGCGGATTCTGGCATAAGAAAATATATCCAAACCAAATGTGGCTTGACGGACTATACATGGGTGCTCCGTTCTATGCCGAATATGCAAAAAAGTTTAATGAGCCTGATGCATTCGCTGATGTTGTTAATCAGTTTCTTCTGGTGGCAAAACATACGTATGATCCCAAAACAGGTTTATATCGCCATGGCTGGGATGAATCAAAAATTCAGAAATGGGCAAATCCCGAAACTGGTCAGTCACCTCATGCCTGGGGCCGTGCAATGGGTTGGTACGCTATGGCAATTGTTGATGTGCTGGACTTTCTTCCTGAAAATCAACCTGGCAGAGAAGAAATATTATCGATACTGAAAAATATGGTTGAAAAATTATCTGAAATCCAGGATCCTAAAACCGGAGGTTGGTACCAGGTTCTGGACCGGAACGGAGAAGGAGGAAACTATATTGAAACATCATGTACATCCATGTTTTCCTATTCAATATTTAAAGCTGTCAGAAAGGGATATATCGATAAAAAGTATCTGAAAACAGCAACAAAGGCATACCATGGCCTTATTAAAAACTTTATAGTTGTTGACGCTAAAGGACTGGTGAACCTCACCAGGGTTTGCGGGGTTGCAGGATTAGGTGGTAATCCATACCGGGATGGATCATTCGGGTATTATATTAATGAAATGATCAGAGACAACGATCCGAAAGGTACAGGTCCTTTCATCATGGCAAGTCTTGAATATGAGCAATTAGCGAAATAGTTGCTCTCAATATGTATTCGCATTAAGAAGCTTTTCGTAAGCTAAATAGCAGAAGTTGATACCTGTTTGATTTGTTTTCAAAAAAAATCGGGTTCGTGGATTAATGGTTTATAATTTATGAACTGAGCTTATAGCGTTTTAGTATAGTTCCTGCATCGAAACCGGGTTTTTTATGCGCCGTCAAAAAAATAAATATAGGAATCAAAAACTCCACACTTTATACAGATTATTTCACACCTGAAAATTTCCAAGACAATATATTTGCGTATTGAACAAACTCAAACCCCAATTTATGTCAATTAATCTAAAAAATCTCAAAACGATTGTCCTCTGTACTTTTGCTTTAATGGCAAGTACCCTGGCCAATGCCCAGACCAGGACCATAACAGGAACGGTTACTGATAAGTCGGGCGAAAAAGTGATTGGTGCTACCATATCAATTCCGGGCACAACCAACGGAACCTTATCTGATATTGAAGGTAAGTATTCAATCAGTGTCCCTAAAGATGTAACAGCCCTTCAGTTCTCATTTATAGGAAATGAAACTATTACCGAAACAATCGGCAGCAGGTCGGTTATTGATGTGGTAATGACCCAAAGCGCACAAGAACTGGATATGCTGGTTGTTGTAGGTTATGGGACTGTCAGGAAGCGGGATCTTACAGGTGCCGTATCTTCGCTGAAACCAGCCGAAATTCTCAAGTCTGCTACAAGCAATCCCCTTCAATCCATGCAGGGTAAGGTAGCGGGTATTGATGTTATGAAATCAAGTGGAGAATCCGGAAGCGGGGTTACCGTTAATTTGCGTGGAAACCGGTCAGTTAATGCTGATAATGCACCATTATACCTTGTTGATGGTATAGAGTATGGATCAACTATCGATATAAATTCATCGGATATTGCATCAATTGAAGTGCTGAAGGATGCATCTTCAACAGCTATTTATGGTTCAAAAGGCGCAAATGGTGTAATTATTATAACAACTAAACGTGGTGTTGCATCTACCGAAAAGGCAAAAATTACCTTTAACTCGTATGTTTCTTTAAACAGCCCCACCAATCTTCCCAAGTTAATGAATGTTCAGCAAGAGTATCTCTTTCAGGCTGAAAGACAACGCTATGCCGCTGAAAAGACCGGCAGCACCTGGGGAACAACAGTTATGTCCGATTACCCTGCCGACAAAGTATTCTCTACTGTGGTTAGCTCGCCCTACGAGAAATCAGTGTACGATATTTACCAGGAAGGTGGTGTAAATTGGTTTGATATGATGTTGCATAACACTACATCGCAAAATTATGAGTTGGGTTTGTCAGGAGGAAGTGATAAAACACAATATGCGCTTTCATTTGGTTATATGAACGAAGCTGGTCTTCTCTTAAACGACAACCTGAAGAGGTACAATTTCAGAGTTAACCTGGATCATTCTATTACTAAAAGCGTTAAAATTGGAACAAGTATTCAATATACTAACCGCAATTGGAACCGTCGTCAGGATAATGTGTATTCACAACTGATTAAGATGCACTCATTAGCTCAGCCTTATCTGGCAAATGGTGAAATTCTCGACAAACCGTCAGAACTTTCAACAAGTCACACGAATCCGTTATTAAATGAAGTAACCGATTATTATCAGAACAACACTCTTGATAACAGGATTTTTGGCATTGCTTATCTAGATTGGGAGATACTAAAAGGATTGAAATTCAAATCAACATTTGGACTGGATCTGGATTCAAAAAGGGTTGGGAAATATGAAGATTATATGTGTACGTCCAACTACCAGTCTGGCCGTGGCTCCAATTTTGATGCCTTAAACAGCCAGTCAACAGGTTTAACCTGGGATAATACCCTAAACTATAACGTAAAACTTAATGAAAAAAATGAACTACAGGTATTGGTAGGTCAGCATGCTCAACAAAATGTATATGAATCTCATGATACCTATGGGAATGGCTTGCAGGATCATTATGGAAAAAATGGTTTCTATGACCTGACTAACATCTTACCGGCAGGGCGTGCTATATTCAATGAATATATTCAAAGTAGTATGCTTTCTTTCTTTGGCAGGGTTAATTACAAATATAATAACAGATACCTTCTCACTGCTACGTTACGTGGTGACGGATCATCAAGCCTATCAGCCAATAACAAATGGGGATATTTCCCATCGGTAGCCGGTGCATGGGTTATTTCTGAAGAATCCTTCCTGAAAAACGTTACCGTGATCAGTAATTTAAAACTGAGAGTTAGCTGGGGTCAAACAGGCAATTCAGCGGTTAAGCCCTATCAAACGCTTACAGCATTAGGAAATGAGAAGACATATTATACGTATGGTACTCAGTTAATAAATGGACTGGTGCCTGCCATTCTGGGTAATTCAGATCTGACATGGGAAACAACTTCTACCTACGATGTGGGTATGGATGTTTCGATATATAAAGACCGGTTATCTGCAACTTTGGATTATTACCATTCACGAACCAGTGATTTATTGCTCTACAAAGGATTGCCTGCTACATCAATTTATCCCCAGGTTCTGGCTAATGTAGGGGAGACTGAAAATAACGGGTTTGAAATTGGATTAAATGCAAAGGTCATTCAAGGGAAAGACTTTGCATGGAGTACTACCATCAACTATTCAATGAACCGGGATAAAATAGTTTCACTTGCAAGCGGAGCTATCCAGGATGTTTCAAATCCTGATCAGGCATTAATAGTAGGTAGCCCAGTTCGTTCATTTTATGGTTATGAGGCTGATGGTTGCTGGAGTATAGCTGATGCAGCTACCGCGGCTTTGTACAAAAAAGTTCCGGGTGATATAAAAATTATTGACGTAAATAATGATACAATAATAAACGACCAGGATAAACGAATATATAATAAGAGCCCTAAATTTATAATTGGATGGAGCAACTCCGTTTCATATAAAGGCTTTTCTTTGTCAGCACTTGTTTATGCCAGGGTAGGCCAATGGATTCAATACGACTATAACACCGCATATAAACCAACAGAAGCTGATGGGTCGCCTGCTGTTGATTTCTGGACACCGGAAAACCAGGATGCCAGGTTTCCCCGCCCAGGCATAGCCTCGCAGAATGATATGCCTGCCTTAGCTTTCGAAAATGCATCTTTCCTGAAGATAAAAGAAGTAACCCTTGGTTATAACTTGCCTAAAAATCTGATTGGCAAGATTGGCGTTGATAACCTCCGTTTATATGCTTCATTGCAGAATTATTTTACCTTTAGCAATCTCGACAATTACGATGTTGAACGCGGTGGTTCTATCTCTAATCCATTATCGAAACAGATGGTATTTGGAATAAATCTGGAGTTTTAATGTCCTTAACAGCAAAAAAAAATATGAAAACGAAATTCAAATATATCTATATACTTTTTGCCACGCTTACATTAATAAGTGTCTCGTGCAAAGATTTTCTTGAAGAAGAAAACCGAACCGGATCGACTGAAGATGTGGTTTACTCAACAAAATCAGGCTTAGATGGTCTGGTTGCCTCAAGTTACACTTATTTACGCGCGTGGTATGGAAAAGAAGCTGCCTTTGGCCTGAGTGAAGGTGGTACTGATACCTGGCTTACAGGTTACGATAACCGTCAAAAAGTGCTGATCGACTATTCCGGTATTACTCCTGAAGTTGCCACTAGTTCCAAAGAAACTATGAATGCTTGCTTTGATGAATATTGGGAGCTTTTTTATACAGCCATTAACGTTTGCAACACGGGTATTAAATATGTGGCTTTAGCACCTTCCAACGTGCTTTCAGCATCGGATAGAGATGCCTACCTGGGTGAATTGAAAACACTTCGTGCTTTCTATTACTGGCACCTGGTTGAAACATGGGGCCCTGTGCAGATTAACCGCGAGCCTATTTCCAATGCTTCATCCGAAGCCCGTCGCGATTCAGAAGAAGATGTGTATGCCTTTATGCTTGAAGATGTTGATGATGCAATTGTAAAACTGGCATCAAAAACAGGAAAAACGGGTAGAATTAACCTTTGGGCTGCAAAAGCGTTAAAAGCCCGTATTCTTTTATATAAAGGCAGTAAATTTAACGATAACCAGGCATACATTGATGCTGCAGCAACTGCTGAAGAGGTTATCAGTGGAAGTGGCTGTTCTTTTTATCCCAATTATTCCGATTGCTGGAGTGGTACCAACGAAAATGGTGTAGTCAATAAAGAAGTTATCTGGGCTTTGGATTATTCCGAAGTTCTTGAATACAACATATTGCCTAGCAGGCTTAAGACGGATGCTACAGGGAAAAAGATGACCTGGTCGGGTATGATAGCCCGTAATGCTGCAAATACAATTGGCGGAAATGCAGCACACCTGATGTTTGTTGGTGTTTGGAATATGGTACCCGGGCTGACAGGTATCCTGATCCGAACAGATACTGAAGCTAAAAAGGCCTTAAAATATCCCGCAGTCGGTGGAAAAACCTATGACCTGGGAGTAAGTTATCAGCCGTATAGCAAAGGTTTCACCCGCTATGTACCTTCCGGTTATCTCCTGGATCTTTTCAATGACGCTACCGATCAGCGTTACCAGGCATCTTTCCGCGATACATACTTTGTTGCTCCTTCGCTGGGCACTGCTTTCGCAACCGGAATTGCACCTCCAACCGGTTATGCAAATATGAGAGACACAGCTATTTATCTTTCAAAGAATAATCCAACAGCTGATCAAATTACAAGAGCCGCCGGCCGTTATATGCTGTTCTCAAGAACGGATGTTGGTAATGCAAAAGTGTATCCTCTTTATCAGGATGCTGCCGGAACACTTCCTACAATTGCAACAGGAACTACCGGCAATGACAACCTCAAAGGAAACAGGATGTTCATTCAACTTAAGAAGTTTGATGACTATACCGGATCTGTTATACGTGATCTTGGTTCGAGAGATGCTTTTGTATTCCGTCTTTCTGAAATGTACCTGATTGCTGCAGAAGCATATATGAAGTCCGGATCAACCGGAAACGCAACGCAAAAACTAAATGACTTACGTAACGCACGTGCCAAATCGGGTCAGACAAATACGCTTACCAGTATTGAGGAGGGAATGGTAAATTCTCAGGATATTAATGTGATACTTGATGAAAGAGCCCGTGAGTTGTGCGGTGAACAGCAAAGATGGTTTGACCTCAAACGTACCGGAAAACTGATCGATAGGGTTGCCTTATACAATGGGACAGCAAAATCTAATATTCAGAGTTATCATATGCTTCGTCCAATTCCACAGCCGCAAATGGATGCAGTAACTAATAGAACTGGTGGTCCTGATCCGAATGGATTCTGGCAAAATACAGGTTATTGATTATTGGTTAGGGTTGAGTTATTGTTAGGAGGCTGTCATTTTTTGACAGCCTCTCTGATTTGGCGTTTATAAGTAACCAGGGGGGATAAAATAAAGCACAATATTCACAAGGATTATGGATGTTTTCTTGTGCGATTTCAGCTGGTTAAAGAAAGAGTATGTATATTTGATTGGGTGTTTTTTAAATAAAGATATGGATTTACCCGGGTTTGAGAGGTTGAGAAATACCTGATTGTCTATTCCTAAAACTATGATTTTAATAATTGCCAATCAATAAGAAGACCTAAACAAATTTTAATTGATAAAATACAAATTGTCTTTACAATCCAAGATAACCAGAAGTTAAAATGAGACTTTTGTTGCTCACTCTTCTAATCGGACTGGCAATAAGCCTATTGCCGTACGGAGCTTATGCCCAGTATGCCACAGAAATGACTGTTGCTCCGGATGGTACAGGTGATTTTAAATCAATTCAAAGTGCTATTGATAGCTGTAAGGCGTTTCCGGATAAAAGGATCACCATTTTTGTTAAGAATGGAATCTATAATGAAAAAGTCCGGGTCCCGTCTTTCAATACCCAGTTATCAATTATTGGCGAGAGTGTTGAAAAAACTATTATTTCGTACAACGATAATTTTGCAAAAATTAACCGTGGCCGGAACAGTACTTTTTATTCTTATTCTCTGCTTATTGAAGCTTCCGATTTTATTATGGAAAATATTACTGTCGAAAACACTTCAGGGCCTGTCGGACAAGCTATTGCGTTGCATGTGGAGGGCGATAGATGTGTATTTCGCAATTGCAGGTTTACGGGCAACCAGGATACAGTTTATGCTGGCG
This sequence comes from Bacteroidales bacterium, assembly GCA_030654075.1. Taxonomy (GTDB): domain Bacteria; phylum Bacteroidota; class Bacteroidia; order Bacteroidales; family UBA4417; genus UBA4417. The sequence goes on from JAURYB010000078.1 coordinate 29,507, forward strand.
GGAAATTCAGCCGTCAATATTTCCTGAATTGTTATATTGAAGGAACTACCGATTTTATTTTTGGTGAAGCAACCGCTTTGTTCGAAAACTGTACCATTCATTGTAAGAGCGATTCATTCATTACAGCCTCCGGCACAACAGAAGGAAAACCTTACGGCTTTGTTTTCCTGAATTGCAAACTCACTGCTGCTGACGGAGTTAAATTGGTTTACCTGGGACGCCCGTGGCGTAGTTATGCCAAAGTAGCATTTCTGAATTGTGAAATGGGTTCTTTTATCAGCCCCGAAGGTTGGAGCTATTGGTCTAAAAATAATAGCATTAAGCGCGTTAAATTTGTTGAATACAATAATTTTGGTCCTGGCGCTGATATTCGGAAACGGGTCGCCTGGTCACATAAATTAAACAAAAAGGAAGTCTCGACGTATAACAAAGAACGCATATTTGCTCCTCTTGGTTGGGAAATTAGTTCCGGTAAGAAGTGGTTTGATCCCGATTATAAGTAAAGAATTACTTGAATTTATGAAGCAAATCATAAAGATATTGTGTGCCACTTTATCGCTGGTGTTTTTCAACCAGGTGGAGGCACAAAACCCAAAAGATATGTCTAAAGCTTGGGTACCCGATAATGGTGACGGAACCTATACAAATCCTGTATTGTATGCCGATTATTCCGATCCGGATGCTATTCGGGTGGGCGATGATTACTTTATGGTTGCATCTTCGTTTAATTGCGTTCCCGGCTTGCCGATTCTCCATTCATTCGATTTAGTTAATTGGGAGCTCATCGGTTATGCGCTTCCCCGGCTGCAGCCGTTTGATATTTTCGACAAAGTTCAGCATGGTAAAGGCGTTTGGGCTCCATGCATACGCTTCCATAAAAACGAATATTATATTTTCTATCCTGATCCTGATTTTGGAATTTACAGGATAAAAGCTTCCAACCCGGCTGGTCCCTGGTCAGAGCCCATATTGGTTCAATCCGGAAAAGGACTGATTGATCCTGCGCCGTTGTGGGATGATGATGGGAAAGCTTACCTGGTTTATGCATTGGCAGGAAGTCGGGCAAGTGTTAAAAGTGTTATTCTGATCAGCCGCATGAATGTGGAAGGTTCCCAATTGGTTGGGAATCCTGTACTGCTTTTTGATGGGCATAAAAATCATCCTACTGTTGAAGGACCCAAAATATACAAACGAAACGGGTACTTCTATATATTTGCCCCGGCTGGCGGCGTTTCGGCCGGCTGGCAGGTAGTTTTGCGATCTAAACATATACTTGGTCCATATGAAGCGAAAGTCGTCATGGCCCAGGGGAAAACTGATATCAACGGTCCACACCAGGGAGCATGGGTTGACACTAAAACCGGGGAGAACTGGTTTCTTAATTTTCAGGATTTAGGAGCTTATGGAAGAGTGGTACACCTGAACCCTATGAAATGGGTCAATAACTGGCCGGTTATCGGCACTGATGCGGATGGTGATGGAATTGGAGAACCCGTTCGTACCTATAAAAAGCCAAACGTTGGTAAAGCCCGATCTTCAGTGACTCCGCCCGAAAGTGACGAGTTTAATACTCCGGAATTAGGCCTGCAATGGCAATGGCAAGCCAATTATCAGACTACCTGGGGTTATCCTTCAGGGAATCTTGGATTTTTCAGGCTTAATTGCATTCCCCGACCTGACGATGCGGTTAATTTATGGGATGTTTCAAACCTGTTGATACAGAAATTTCCTGCACCTGAGTTTACCGCAACAGCGAAATTTACTTTCGATGCACGTTTCGATGGAGAGGAAGTTGGTCTTGTGGTAATGGGTACAGATTACGGAACTATTTCACTGAAAAGAAACAAGACAAAACTGGAAATTCAAACTACGGTATGCAATCAAGCAGATAAGGCAGCAAAAGCAGAAGTTATTGAAACTAAACCTGCAGTTTCTTCAACTATTTATTTCAGGGTTCGTGTTAGCAAAGGAGCTGATTGCCAGTTTAGTTACAGCACTGATGGTGTGAATTATACTAAAATAGGCAATTCATTTAAAGCCAGTGAAGGAAAGTGGATCGGAGCAAAACTTGGTTTTTTTGCCTTAAGTAATAGCGTAGTAAATGATGCAGGTTCGGCGGATATTGATTGGTTTAGAGTGACAAAATAAGCTGAAAAGGTTCTGCTTTTGAATATTATGTAGCTATACTTTCAATCTAATAGTGCATAGTGCTTTGTGCGTAGCAGCTTTGGAAATGGTTAGGCATATTTGAAGTTGTTAACTTTTTTATTTCTGGTCACAATGCACTAAGCACAGAGCACAATTCCTTCCCATTTTAACACAAACAAAAAAAACAGGCAAAAAAATCCTGCCTCAGATTGTATCCAAAGGCAGGAGTAATTGTTTATAATTCAGGACTATATTGCTAAATTGATTTTCCTGTCGGTTTAAGGTCATCGCCCAGTGGATTCATAGTTGGCATCATCCAATGAACTATCCCGAGAATAATCAGATACAGCGTTCCAGCAATCAGGAATGCATAGAAATAGCCTTCTTTGCCCTGGGCATCAAGAATAGATCCTAAGCTGAAATCAGCTAAGATTCCTGCAACAGCTCCAACCATACCACCGATTCCTACCACCGATGCGGTTGCTTTCTTCGGGAAAATATCGCTTACAAAAGTAAATACGTTGGCTGACCATGCCTGGTGTCCGGCAGCAGCTAATCCAATCAGAATAATTGCAATCCATTGATTATCTGTTTTTGTAGCAAAGGAAACCGGAAGAATAATAACTCCACAGAGCAGCATTGTTATTTTTCGGGAGAAGTTTATACTCCTGCCACTTTTTATTAAAGCAGAAGAGAGGTATCCGCCGAAAACACTTCCCAGGTCGGCAAGAACATAAATTACAAGCAGCGGCAAGGCCAAAGTCTTGATGTTTATGCCAAACTGATCAAACAGGAATTTTCCGCCCCAGAATAAATAAAACCACCAAACAGCATCAAGAATTTTTGTAAGGCTGAATACCCAGGTTTGCTTTAATGGAAGTACTTTTATCCACGGGATTTTTTCTGTTGTCTCAGGCTCAGAATCGCTTAGAATGTGTTCAAGTTCTTTTTTGGATAATTTCGGATTGTCTTCAGGCTTCTTGTAGATTTTCAGCCACATAAAAAGCCATATTCCGGATAAAACCCCCGTAATGAGAAACGGATATCTCCATCCATCACCATTTTCGGCAACTACCAGCATAACCACTATTGGAGCCAGTATTGCACCTACACTGGTAGCGGCATTAAAAATTCCGGTTGCAAAGGCACGTTCTTTTTTAGGGAACCATTCAGCAACAGTTTTAATACTTGCCGGAAAGTTTCCAGATTCACCAAAACCAAGTCCGAACCGGGCAAGGATAAATCCTGGTAAAGCAAAACTTTTAGCGATGGTAGCATGCAACATTCCAAAAATACTCCATATTAAAATAGAGAGAGAGAATCCCTTTTTTGTGCCTAGCCGGTCGACAAGGCTGCCCATTATAAGCAACCCGACAGCATAAGCTGCTTTAAAGGACATGTTAACCAAAGCATAATCTTTGTTAGTCCAGCTAAATAATTCCATCAGTTTAGGAGCCATAACCCCTAATAAGCTCCTGTCGAAATAGTTAATGGTTAACGCGAAGAAAAGCATTGCTAAAATCCGCCAGCGGTAATTCCCTGTTTTGCTCATAGTTTATTGGATAAAAATATTTTATATGCCTTGCGAAAAGTTATTATTGGTTTCGGTATTTGAGAAATCAGGAATTATCTATCAGTTAATCAGCATTTTTTTAACAGACAAAGCCCCGTTTTGCGAATATACACGAATAATATAGATGCCTTTAGGCCAGTTGTTTGCCTGAATATTTAGCCTACTTGCTGAAATATGACGCGAATATATTTTTACTCCTGTTATCTGGAATACCTCTACAAAACTAACTAAACCCTGGATAATAATTTCCTTGCTTCCGGGATAATATTTCATTGAAATATCCGAAAGATCTGCCGAAGCTAATGGTAGTGAAGTGAAGAAACCGTATTCAAATGGGCCCAAATCGGGAGCTGAACCGCTAAAAGGCAAAGCTACATCAGTTCCTTTATCAATAAGTCCGGAGTTTTCTATCAGGCGGAAAAGGCCACCCATATATGGCAATGAACCGTCAGCATTTCGGGCTACTTTGCTGCTATCAACCGCTACACTCTCGAAATCAGCTATTGAAACGGGAATACCGTTCCATGTATTGGTTTGAGAAGCAGTGCCTGGCCCAAATGAATTACCACCTGAAAAAAGCGAGATATTATTGGCAAAAGTATTTGCTCCCCGTGCATCTCTGTTATTCGGGAAACTATATCCTATGCCGTCGTTATACGAAATACAGTTGTAGCAGAATACTCGTCCAACACCGTTATTTTGGTCAAAACCTTTCTTGCTTGTACTCAATATTTTGTGCCCGATAGAAATGCAGCGAATCAATGTTGCACCGCCGGGAGAAGAAAGCCCACCCACTTTAAAACCATTTCCATTTCCCAGGTTATTGATTACACCGGTAGTTCCACCGGGATAATCAGTTACATCATACGACTTTTGCCCGTTTGTCATCACCCAGCAATCTTCGAAGTAGATGTCGTTTTGTGTTTCATAACAGTCATATCCGTCATCTGAGTTATTCCACGAACGACAACGGATAAATTTATTACCGACCCCGACTGTAAGTTTACATGAGAAACCATCCGCATTGCCGCCTGCGTTACTTGTTTTATAGTCAAAGTTTTCGTAGGAATCACAGTCGATTACTTCATTATAAGCTCCGGTTCCGCCAGTGATTTGCAATCCCCCATCACAGTTTTTATAGAAGCGGCAATTCTGAATCTTGTTGTGTGAGCTTTTTATATGCATACCGTTGTCGCCGGCACATGTGATATCCAATCCATAAACATAGTAATAATCCTGTGAAACCTGTATTCCCCGCTCACCGGAAGAATTTGTTCCCGAATATCCCCGGTTATAGAAATCCAGAACAGGGCGCTCATCACCGGGATAAGCAAAAATGGATAAATATTCTGTTGCAGTTCCGCCCTTGCTTAAACTTATCTGAGCATTCAACATATAGTGACCACCCCTTATATACACTGTATCTCCGGCTATAGCTATGGAAATAGCTGTTGGTATGTCATAAGGAGAATCCAATGTGCCTGTTCCGGCTGATGTGCCGTTTACAGCTGCAATGTAGTTTTTGGCTGAGACTGAAGTAAATCCAAGGACAACTATAATCAGAAGGAGTAAATTTTTATTCATACTATTCGTTAAGAATTACTAATAGGTAAAACCAAACTGTTTGTCAAATTTAATGAATAAATACTTGTTTAGTGGCAGTTACACAAATACTGGTAACTATTTCCCAATAATTCCACATATTTCCTGGATAGCAAAAAATAAAGTCAGATCAGCGTGATAAGTGTGGTTGAATGCACTGCAAATTGACTGTTTTGATCTGTCAGATTTTATTTAAAAATAGAAGTCTTTTCTGTGTTAACCGGATTGCCTTTTTATGAATAAGTGAAATTGTACTTGTATGTTTTCCAAATTCAGTATCCTTTCTTAGCATTCGATAAATTGCGCTAAGCTTTTTGGATTTTCCCATTCTTTATGCTCTTCATTCTTCATAATCAGTTCTACACCTATCAGGTATGGCTTCTTGTTCAAAAAAAAGAAACCGGATTAGATAACCCGGTTTCCATTTTAAAAATAAGCTTTTGATTTTTAAGAAAATAGTGCTTTGCATGCAGCAAAGCACTCAGACATTAAAGATTTTATTTGCAGAATTTCATAACTCCGTTTGATCCGGTTGTACGAACAACATAAACTCCCCTTGGTAAATTATCTGTAGGTATGGACGACGAGGATCTGATAATCAATTTACCCGCCATATTATACAATTCAATTTTTTGACCCTTTTCGTTCAGCACCTGGGTTCCGTTGAAAGAAATGCCTTTAATGGCAGGTGTTTCTTTAACTGAAGTTGTAACTATGTAATTGACACCCTTTAACATCAGTTTGGAACCTATAACACCGACAACATACGTTTTATTGGGAACAACAGGGAATGACATAACCAGGTAAACATTGGCTCCGGTGAATTGCATCGTATCAGCGGTAGCGCCACTCCAGGTGCGACTGGTTTTATGATAAGTATCATAAACTAAAGGTAGGGTGAAGTAAGCCGGATCTATGAATATCTGATCTCCGGTTGGAAAAGCGGCAGTCACATCGGCTAAAACTGCACTATAAGGGCAAGCATCAGTAAGTTCAAGAATGAAAGTTTTCTTGGCACTACCCATTTTAACAGGAATATCCAAAATGCCGTCACTGGTTGAACGAAATGCGTAGTACATACCGTTTGTACCACCCTGTACCATTGATTCATTGTTCCATGTTACACCATGGTAAGAGACCGATGCAGCACCAACGTCTGTTTTTCCTATCACAGTGGCAGCATCAGAATGCATGCATGAAAGACCCGTAATACCCATTGGGATATCTGTGGATGCACTAATAGCCGTTTCAGTTCCGGTTGTTTTCCAAATACCCTGGGCATAAGCTGAGATTCCGATTGATCCCATTAAAAGGATCGAAAACATTTTCAGGTAAATTTTTTTCATGATGATTAATTTTAATTGTGGATAAAAAAATTAGAATTATGACTGCAAGATTACATAAAAAATGATTTTTTTAAACTCAGCAGCATTTCAACAGCTGGTGTAGTCAGCCTGTTTTTGGTGTAGAAAAGAGCTGGGAGAGACAGATTATTTTACGGATTGTAATTGACGAAACCATTGAATTTATTAGCGTTCAATGAATTTATAATAGGATAGAAAATATAAATAACTTAGTATAGTTTCATTTTATGGGATCATTTTTCCCCCAATAAGTCCACAACTTTCACCAATTTTTCTAACAAGAAAATTTATTGAAAAAATCTACCCTGAAACCGCATGAGAATGCAGTTTGACTGTGGCATGTTTTACCTATTCCGAACAGAGAATCCCCAAAAATATATTTGGATATCTCCCAAAATCAAGAGTGCTTTTTTTGAAAAAATTAGTGCAATCTGAATTTTTTGTTCTTATTGGATTTAGTCTAAAACTTAAATAGTCGTAAATCTTGAATCTTTACTCAATCCTGGAACTTCGGCGGGTTAAAATAATCCACACCAGGATACTTAATACTATGGTTAAAATCATTTGGGCGAAAAGGAATGTAATTCCAGCTTCATCTTTAACAAATGCCATGGAAAAAACTACAAGGTACATGGCATAGCAGAATACTTTACTTATGACAATAGAACTAAAAGCGCTCAGGAATGATTTCCTTGTTTTCTGATAAAAGTAAAGAAACAGCCAGGTGTTAAATACCAATTCAGCCATAATAATCATCATTTTCACAGGTGAAGGATGGCCTGATACAAGGAATGAGAATAAAGGCAACACAATAGCCAGTGCATATGCGTTCCACCGCGACGAATAAAGTAATGCCAGAATAAGCATAACACGCATAGGTTCTATATAATAAACCGGGAATTTGAACAAATGCGAAGCTGCCGGAACAAGGCCTACAAAAACCAATGCTGCAATATCGGTTATAACTGTGCTGTAACGGAATGTCCCTGAGGGATTTATTGTTGTATCCATGGAAATGTTACTTATTTAGAAGTGTTAAAAGCAAATCTTTATTTGATTTTATAACAGGTGACAGTGGCTGGAAATTTCACCCGGGTGTATTTATTAAGCAGCAAATTTAAGGAGTTTTTTGGCATAAAAAAATAAATTCCGTTAACGTTAACGGAATTTCAAAAAATGTGTATATCTTTGCCGTGTGCGTTAACGGGAATTATAACGTTCTACTAAACTTGCAGCCATTGAAAAAGGAAGCAGCAGCAAAAATCGGAATAAAAGACATTGCTAAACAAGCAAATGTTTCCATCGGCACAGTCGACCGTGTATTGCATAACCGCAGTGAAGTCTCTAATACTACCCGCGAGCAGGTTCTTAAAATAATTAACGAATTAGGCTATACCCCAAACCTTCTGGCTAAGTCGTTGGCTTCAAAAATTAAATACACTATTGCTGTTCTTATTCCTGATCCTACCAATAATACATATTGGGAAAAACCCTTAGAAGGAATTAAAGCTGCAGCCCGGGAAATTAAAAAATTCAATTTCGAAATTCAGATTGCAACTTTCGATTACAGTAACGAAAACTCCTTCATCGAAAAAGCCAATGAAATTTTAGAATCAAATCCCAATGGTTTCATTTTTGCCCCGGTTTTTTTTGAGTCATCGTTAAAAGTGATCGAAAAATGTGATCAAATGGAACTTCCTTATGTTTTCTTCGATGTGTTTATCGAAAACTGTAAAAACCTGGCTTATTTTGGTCAAAATTCGGTACAAAGCGGTTACCTGGCTGCCAGTTTAATGAGTTATAGTATTGATAAAGGGACCAATCATATTTATATTGTAAAGCCGCATAATCCATCGGCTCCTGTCTATCATCTGAGTTTGCGTGAAAACGGATTTATCTCTTATTTTTCACAGGGAACTACAAATCAAGCAACTATCCACACAATGGATGTTGATGTTTCTTCACCTTCAATCCTTGTTGAATCGTTGGATGCGATTTTTTCAAGCGACCAAAAACCCAGAGGAATATTTGTAGCAAATTCAAGGGTTCATCTGGTAGCCCAATATTTCGAAAAAAATAAAATCGGGAATGTTGTTCTGATCGGGTACGATTTGTTGCACGAGAATATTGAATACCTTGAAAAAGGAATAATACAGTTTCTTATCTGTCAAAAACCGGAAGAACAGGGATACAAAAGCGTGTTTTCACTTTATAACCACCTGTTTCTCAAAAAACCGGTTGATAAGGTAAATTACAGCCCGATTGATATCATCATGAAAGAGAACATTGAATACTACAAGAATTTCAAAATTTAGCGAGCGCACTGTTTTTAACTCTAATAAATAATACTATGATTTTCGATTTTTCAGACCTGAAAGGAAAAGTAGCTGTAATTACCGGTGGTGCCGGAGTTATAGGTTATTCGATTTGTGAAGCCATGGCTTCAGCTGGCATTAGAACAGCCATTATTGATATTAATAAAGAGGCTGCGGATAATACGGCTAAAATGCTCTCCGAAAAGTTTAACGTTGATTGCATCGGGGTCGAAGCCAATGTACTCGACAAGCAATCGCTGATCAACGCCAAGAAAGTAATTAACGAAAAGCTTGGGACTATTGACATTCTTATTAACGGCGCTGGCGGTAATTCGCCCAAAGCAACCACCCAGGTTGAACAGCTTACCGATATTAATGATCTCGAAAAATCATTCTTTGGCCTCGAAATGGATGGTTTTGATAAAGTTTTTGCCCTGAATTTCAACGGTACTTTGCTTCCAAGTATGGTGTTCGCTACCGATATGTTGCAGAAAGAAAAAGGTGTAATCCTGAATATTTCTTCGATGAATTCTTTCAAGCCCTTGACAAAAATCCCTGCATATTCGGCAGCCAAAGCATCGGTTAATAACTTTACACAATGGCTGGCAGTTCACCTCGCTAAAACCGGGATTCGCGTTAACGCTGTAGCTCCGGGGTTTTTCCTCACCAACCAGAATCGTTTTTTGCTTACCGATGAAAAAACCGGTGATATGACGCCTCGGGGATTAAAAATTATTTCAAATACTCCTGTCGGGAAATATGGAAAACCTGAGGATCTGCAAGGTGCTACACTTTTCCTGCTCTCCGACCTTTCGGGATTTATCACTGGCATAATACTTCCTGTCGATGGTGGTTACAGTGCTTTCGGAGGGGTGTAGAAATTTAAGATAACACTTATTTGCTTTATTGAAAGGAATTGGGTTTTAGTAGGCCAGAAGTCGGAAGTCAGAAGACGGAAGAAATTGCTGATTTGAGATTTTCCCCTGCGAATTGAAAATAAGTTGAAGAAATGTTATTGGCTAAAGAAGATTCACTCACAATGATAAATGAAGTATTCAGGGTAACTTCTGACTTCCGACTTCCGTCTTCCGGCATTTTAAACTGTTACACTAAATTAACAATAGATCCATCATAATTACACCAAATCAACATCACAACATCATGGGTATTCAACTTAAAAAAGACTTTTCCTGGTCGCTACTGGTTCCTACCAGTATGGGAGTTCGTATAACACCGATAAACGGGCAGCCTGTTCACAGCAGCGACACCTTTAAAATGCAGGCCACCAGCGCCGAAACCAACGTTGCCAGTATTTCATCCTATCTTGGGCTTCCTGTAAAAGTATTGACTACTTTCGTGAAGGATAGTCCGATTGCACAGCTAATTAAGAGCAATCTAGCCAGCCGTCGTATGGCTTACGAAGGAAAAGACGTTCCACAAGGTGATCCATGGGGCTACCGCCACCAGTTTAATATTGCCGATAGCGGCTTTGGTTCACGAGGTCCGCGGGTGCAGAATGACCGGGCCGGTGAGGTTGGACGAACTTTGAATGTTAATGATTTTGACCTGGATCGCATCTTTGTGAAAGAAGGTGTTCAGATTATGCATCTTTCAGGACTTATTGCAGCCTTATCGCCCGAAACCAGCACTTTTTGTCTTGAGCTGGCCCGTGCTGCAAAGAAAACCGGTACACGAATCTCTTTTGATCTGAATTACCGTGCTTCATTCTGGAAAGGCCGCGATAAAGAATTACATGATATCTTTACCGAAATAGCTTCAGTATCTGATATCCTGGTTGGCAACGAAGAAGATTTTCAACTCTGCCTGGGCATTGAAGGACCTGAAGCCGGAGGAAAAGATATTGATTCCAAAATTGAGAGCTTTAAAATAATGATCCAGCGGGTGAAACTAGCTTTCCCGAATGCTTCGGTGTTTGCTACAACTCTGCGACAGGTGATCAATACCAACAAACACCTTTGGGGTTCTATCATGCTTGAAGGAGACAACTGGAATGTGATTGAACCACGCGAAATTAACGTGCTCGATCGGATTGGTGGAGGAGATGGGTTTGTGGGTGGATTACTTTACGGAATTCTGAAAGGATGGGAACCCGAAAAATGCATGCAATTTGGATGGGCAAGCGGCGCTTTGGCAACTACCTTTTTGACTGATTATGCACAGCCTGCTGACGAAGAAATGGTTTGGAGCGTATGGCAGGGAAATGCCAGGGTCAAAAGATAAGGCACAAGGGCCAAATTCCAAGATTCAAATTCCAAGTTATAACATGGACAAGACAGAATTAAAAAGTAATGAAAAACACATAACAATAAATAAATAATGAAAAAGTAAGGGGGAACAATCAATACTTTTACGTTTTGTGTTATGTGTTTAATGTTTTTAATTTCTTACTTAAATAAGATGTAAAAACCATTAAGTTAAAAAATGGCTATCAAAAAAATTAATTTAAAAGTCTTTGAATTTGTACTTGTCGTTGGCCACCACTTGGATCTTGGTTCTTGGAATTTGGGACTTGGGTCTTAACAATGAGTACTTATCATAACATCATTTAGAATACCACCATGATCTATTACAACCACGGTTCAGTTGATACTGAATTGAGTCTTGCGGAACTCAGAAAAGGACTTTATGAAGCTTTGGACAAGTTAGGCCCGAAGCAGAAAGTCCTGATAGTGCCTCCTGATTTCACGCGATTCCATTCACAGGCAGGCATACTGACCGAAATGGCGTGGGAATATTATGGCGAAGCTGTTACGGATATTCTCCCAGCGCTTGGCACACATGTTGCCATGTCGGAAACCGAACTGAATACTATGTTTGGTAAAGTTCCGCATTCACTTTTCCGGATTCATAACTGGAGAACTGATATTGTTACCCTTGGCATTGTACCGGCTGAATTTGTCAGCCAGGTTTCGGAGAACCAGGTAGATTTTTCATGGCCGGCACAGGTAAACAAACTGTTAGTTGAAGGAAACTTTGATCTTATTCTTTCAATCGGTCAGGTGGTTCCGCACGAAGTAATCGGAATGGCTAATTACAATAAAAATATATTTGTTGGAACAGGTGGCAAAGAAGGTATAAACAAAAGCCATTTCCTCGGAGCAGCTTATGGAATGGAACGAATTATGGGACGTGCGGATAACCCGGTCAGGAAGGTACTCAATTATGCTTCGGAGCATTTTGCTGTTCATCTTCCGATTGTTTACACGCACACCGTAATAGCGCGTGCTGCCGGTGGTGACATGGCTATAAAAGGGCTGTTTGTCGGCAACGACAGTGAATGCTTTAATAAAGCTGCTGAATTATCACTAAAAGTAAACTTCGAACTGCTGGACGAACCGCTAACAAAAGTTGTAGTCTTCCTCGATCCATCAGAGTTTAAAAGTACCTGGTTAGGAAATAAAAGCATTTACCGTACACGCATGGCACTGGCTAATGACGGGGAACTGATAGTTCTTGCTCCCGGGCTGAAGGAATTTGGCGAGGACAAGGAAATTGACCGACTGATCCGTAAATACGGCTATCTCACCACTCCCGAAATTCTTGAACTAGTTAAAAATAATCCCGAACTTCGCGAAAACCTGAGTGCCGCCGCTCATCTTATTCATGGCTCACACGAAAACAGGTTCAAAGTAACGTATTGTCCCGGAAAACTTACCCGCGAAGAAATTGAAAGTGTAAATTTCAGCTATGGCAATCTGGATGAAATGATGAAAAAATATGATCCGACTAAACTGAAAGATGGATTTAATGTGGTAGATGGAGAGGAAATATTCTTTATTTCCAATCCGGCGCTTGGCTTGTGGGCATGGAAAAACCGTTTTTCAGTGTCTGCACACCCAACTCGTTAAAGTGTCTGTACACCTGAAAGGTGTCTGACACTAATTCAACTCATTCGAGTGTCAGACACCCGTTGGGTGTGCAGACACTAAATAAACCGAATAATTGCACATAAATTGAACAGACCAAGAATTGTAGCCGACGATAAAATCCCTTTCCTTAAAGGGGTGCTGGAGCCTTATGCAGATATTATTTATTTGCCGGGTAACCTGATAAACCGGGAATCCGTTTTGGATGCCGATGCTTTATTGATACGTACGAGAACGAAGTGTAATGCAACATTACTTGAAGGTACGGCTGTTAAATTTATCGCTACTGCCACAATCGGTTACGATCATATTGATACTGAATATTGCAAATCAAAAAATATCACCTGGTTAAATGTTCCCGGCTGCAATTCGGCTTCGGTGCAGCAGTATATTACTGCGGCACTCGTAACTCTTGCATTTAACAACGATTATGCTCTCAGCGATAAAACACTTGGAATTATCGGGGTAGGAAATGTCGGCTCTAAAGTTCAGAAAGCCGCAGTAATCCTGGGAATGAAAGTAAAACTTAACGATCCTCCCAGAGCACGTAAAGAAGGAAAAAGCTGTTTTGTTTCACTGGATGAAATCCTTGAAACATCCGACATCATTACAATTCACGTTCCTTTGAATAAGACAGGCCCGGATAAAACACTTCATCTTTTCGATACTGAATTATTAAGAAAAATGAAGAATGGTTCCTGGCTGATTAACTCTTCACGCGGTGAAGTGGTTGAAACTAATGCATTAAAAAGCGCGTTATCTTCAGGTAAACTGAGCGGTGCTATACTTGATGTTTGGGAGAATGAACCGGCTATAGACCTTGAACTCTTAAGCCAGGCTTATATTTCCACACCACATATTGCAGGATATTCAATTGATGGAAAGGCAAAAGGAACATCGCAGGTTGTACAGGCACTCAGTGCGTTTTTTGGCCTGCCTTTGCTTGATTTCTATCCACCGGTGCTTCCTGAGCCATTGCTTTCCGAAATTGTAATCGAAGGAGCCGGGAAATCATCGTTTGAAATTGTTCATGGAGCCGTGCTGCATACGTATCCCATCATGAAGGATCATATCCTTTTACAACGCTCACCCTCTACATTTGAGCAACAAAGAGGACAATATCCTGTGCGTCGCGAATTTCCATCATACACCGTCAGACTTAGCAACGGAAAGCCAAAAGCGGTTGAAATGCTTCTTAAGCTTGGATTTAAAGTCAAATAAAAATACTACCTAAAAAATGAGGATAGAAACCAATTAGTACCTCAAGTTATAAGTGCCTAAAGTGCCTAAAGTTAATTACTGAACTGAGATTTAATGAAATATTCTTTGGGCCAGTAAAAATTAAATGTGCCTGGATTTACTGTTTCTCAATAGTTATCGTAGTTCGTAGAAAAAGGTCTTTCCATCATAGAAAATTCATTTACGTAAGTAGCGATAATTTTAGGCACTTTAGGCACTTTAAGTACTCTCAATAAATTTGATCATTATTAAGTTGAATAGATACAGGAAATTTAATACTCAATTAATACAAACAAAAACATGAAAACATTAGCAGACATCGGATTGGTTGGACTTGCCGTAATGGGAGAGAACCTGGTATTGAATATGGAAAGCAAAGGCTTTACCGTGGCCGTTTTTAACCGCACAACCGACAAAGTGGATCACTTTATAAACGGACGGGGCAAAGGCAAAAATATTATTGGAACTCACTCCATCGAAGAATTGGCTAAAAACCTGGAACGCCCCCGGAAAGTAATGTTAATGGTTAAAGCAGGCAAGGCTGTGGATGATTTCATCGAGTTGCTCTTACCATATTTAGAACCAGGTGATATCATTATTGATGGTGGCAATACGCTTTTTACCGATACAGATCGCCGTACTAAATATGTTGAAAGTAAAGGACTTCTGTATATAGGAACCGGTGTTTCGGGTGGAGAAGAAGGAGCTTTGCTTGGCCCTTCAATTATGCCCGGAGGTTCAAAGGCTGCATGGCCTTTTGTAAAGCCAATTTTCCAGGCTATCTCTGCCAAAGTTGATAATGGAACACCTTGTTGTGACTGGGTTGGTGAGAACGGCGCCGGCCATTTTGTTAAAATGGTGCACAACGGTATTGAATACGGCGATATGCAGCTGATTTGTGAGGCTTACCAGATTATGCGCGATCTGCTGGGAATGTCGGCCGATGAAATGCATACTGTTTTTACAGAATGGAACGAAACTGAACTCGATAGTTACCTGATTGAAATAACCCGCGATATACTTGCAGTTAAAGATACAGATGGACAGCCGCTTATTGATAAAATTGTGGATACAGCCGGACAAAAAGGAACCGGCAAATGGACAGCCGTTACTGCTCTTGATTTAGGCATTCCGCTTACACTGATTGGTGAAGCTGTATTTTCACGCTGCTTATCGGCTATCAAGGATGAACGTGTTGCTGCTTCGAAAATTCTGTCAGGGCCGAAACCATCGTTTTCAGGCGATAAGGTTCAATTTATCGGGTATCTGAAACAGGCAGTGTATGCTTCCAAAATAATATCGTACGCCCAGGGTTACAGCCTTATGCGCGCTGCTGCCGAAGAGAATAAATGGGATTTGAATTATGGCGGCATAGCCCTGATGTGGCGCGGCGGTTGTATTATCCGTTCCGTATTCCTCAACAAAATTAAGGATGCTTTCGATCTTAATCACGAATTAGCAAACCTCCTGCTCGATCCTTTCTTCACCGCAACCATTGAGAAATCGCAGAACGGCTGGCGCCAGGTGGTAGCTACCGCCCAGCTTAATGGAATTCCAATACCTACATTATCCACTGCCCTGAACTATTACGACGGGTACCGGGCGGAATTCCTGCCTGCAAACCTGTTACAGGCGCAACGCGACTATTTCGGCGCACATACCTACGAACGATTCGACCAGCCCCGCGGAAAATTCTTCCACACCAACTGGACCGGGCGTGGAGGTGATACTTCGTCATCAACGTATAATGTGTAAGCTTTGATAAGCCAGGCTGCCTGATCAAAGAGTTTTTATAATCAACCGGATATTTAATTTTCAGCGTTTTATGAAAAAAATAATTGTTGTTGCCGTATTGGTGTTTTTGTTTCTGAATGATTTTGCTCAGAATCCAAATTCAGTCCAATCCTTTACCACTATTGCCAACGATGGAGCCTGGTGTTGGTTTTCAGATCCCAGGGCGGTTTCCTTTAAAGGAAATTCGGATCGTACGTATGTGGGATGGATTTCGAGCCAGGGTGATGTGACTATAGCTGCTTATGATAATGTGACAGGGATAACGGAACAGAAAATCGTAAAGGCAGGATTTGAAAAGGACGATCATAACAATCCATCCATTCTTATCCGGCCTGATGGCAAAATACTCGTTTTCTATTCTGAACATGGAGGTAAAATGTTCCTGGTAACATCAAGGAATCCCGAAGATATATCATCATGGGAAAAAGAACATGAATTGAAAGAATTCGGAAGCAACGTATGTTACTCAAATCCGGTGCAGCTAACCTCCGAGAACAACCGTATCTATTTATTCTGGCGCGGAAGCGACTGGCAACCGGCTTTTTCGTATTCTGATGATGCCGGTTTTACATGGGCAGAGGCTAAGGCATATATTAAAACGCCAAAAAGTGATGGCAGCCAGCGGCCTTATGTAAAAGTAAGCTCTGATGGAATAAAGCGTATTGATTTTGCATTCACGGATGGCCATCCCCGCAACGAAGCCGAAAATTCCATCTATCATATGTATTATGAAAATGGGAATATCTATCAAACCAACGGCAAACCGGTTTGTAGAATAAATGAACTCCCGGTAAGTATTTCGCATATAAATAAATTGTACGACGGAACAATTTCTAAAGTAAGGGCGTGGATATGGGACATTGCAACAGATGAAAAAAGCCGACCTGTAATTGTCTATACACAACTACCCGGCGAAACGGACCATCGCTATCACTATGCCCGTTGGAATGGTAAAAAATGGCTGGATGTTGAAATAACACAAGCCGGAAAGTGGTTTCCCGAAACGCCTGAGAATACTGTTGAACGCGAACCCCATTATTCCGGAGGTATTGTTTTGGACCACACCAATCCATCAGTTGTTTATCTTTCAAAACCTGTAAATTCAGTTTTCGAAATTGAAAAATGGACAACACCTGATCAGGGTAAAAAATGGAACACACAGGCTTTCACACAAAATTCATCAACCAATAATATTCGCCCCTTTGTAGTCCGGAATTATTCTGCCAATGGACCTAAAGTACTTTGGATGAATGTATTCGATCATTATGCCCATTATACTGATTTTCTGACGAGTATAAAATGTGATTTGCCTGTAAAAGCAGTATTGGGGAATCCTGCAGACGTTTTAAGCATTATGAGACGGGTAGCTGACTGGCAGTTGCAAAATCCACGTCACGAAACCTGGGACTGGACCAATGGCGCTCTGTATACCGGAATAATGGCCGTGGGACGTGTTGCCAATGATGAAAAATATTATAAGGAAATGATAAAAGTTGGTGACAATAATCACTGGAAAGAAGGCCCACGCCGGTATTTTGCTGATGATTATTGCGTTGGTCAGATGTATGCTGAATTATTTAATGTTTACCAAAGGCCTTATATGATTGAAGGAATGAAAAACCTGGGTGACAGTATTATTGCCAGACCTCATACCGAAAGTCTTGAATTTGTAAATGATATTGTTTTAAGGGAATGGGCCTGGTGCGATGCTTTATTTATGGGGCCAACCACCTTATCCGCCATTTATAAAAGTACGGGAGAAATAAAATTCCTAGATATCGCCAATAAGCTTTGGTGGAAGACTACTGATTATCTGTATGATAAAGATGAGAAACTTTACTACAGGGATAGCCGTTTCTTTGATAGAAGGGAAGCCAATGGCAAAAAAGTGTTCTGGAGCAGGGGCAATGGCTGGGTTTTCGGTGGTCTGGCGAGGGTCATTAGTACTATGCCTGAAAACTATCCTGACCGCTCCCGTTATTTGAACTTATTTAATGAAATGGCCGAAAAACTGGCTTCCATTCAATGTAATGATGGCACCTGGCATGCCAGCCTTCTGGATCCCGATAAATTTCCGGCTAAAGAAACCAGTGGTACAGCATTTTATTGCTATGGTCTGGCATGGGGAATAAACCAGGGAATCCTGGACAAAGGCAAATATCTGCCGGTTGTACTAAAAGCCTGGAGCGCCCTAACGGAATCAGTTCATTCAAACGGCAAGTTGGGTTATGTTCAGCAGATAAGCGACAGACCTGAAAATCCAAAGTATGATGACTCTGAGGTTTATGCAGTAGGTGCTTTCCTGTTAGCAGGCGAGCAGCTGATTAAAATGGCTCATGTGCAAACTAAAGGTGAAATTGAAATCAAGAATACACTCGGAATTTGGAGAAAAGATGAAGTAATTGAATTGGATTGGGCGACACTGATTCAAAACGATGCTTCTTTGGAATCTGTTCCGCTTATCGTGAAGAACAAATTGACTGGCATGCAATTGCCATATCAAATCGTAAAAGATGAAACTGGGAAACCGGTAAAACTTTTGGTTCAATCTTCCATTGCACCCGGAACCACCATTTATATTAATATCAAAAAGGGAACTCCGGAAAAGTTCAAAACCAAAACGTTCGGACGGTTTGTGCCCGAAAGAAAAGATGATTTTGCCTGGGAAAACGATAAAATTGCTTTCCGAATGTACGGCCCGGCATTGCAGTCTACGGGTGAAATCAGCAGTGGAATTGATGTCTGGCTGAAGCGTACTTCCGAAGTGATTATTGACAAATGGTACAAGTCGGATGATTACCATGTGGATCATGGCGAGGGTTTGGATAGCTATAAAGTTGGTCCTACATTGGGAGCCGGTGGTATTGCTCCTTTTGCCAACGGGAAACTTTATTATTCAAAAAACTGGACAACCTATAAAGTTTTAACAACCGGAAATCTGCAAACCGTTTTCGAACTTACGTATAGCCCATGGCTTTTTAACGGGAAAGAAATATCCGAAACCAAACGAATCACTTTAAATGCCGGGTCACAACTAAACCAGATGGATGTTACTTATAATGCAAAAGATATGGATACCATTCCTGTGGCAACAGGGATTATAAAAAGAGCTGAAAAAGGAGTTGTGACCATGAATGAGATTTCCGGATATATTTCTTACTGGGAACCTGCAAGTAAAAAAGATGGAATAACCGGAATTGGTTTGGTGGTGCCCGGAAACACAGGTATGTCAGTAGTCGAAAATCATATCGCAGCTTTCTCTTACGCTTTGAATAAGAAGTCATTCAGGTATTACCAGGGAGCTTGCTGGGACAAAGCCGGTGAAATTGTGAATGCACAGGAATGGGAAAATCATCTGAATGAGTTTTCAATGAAATTGAAGAATCCGTTACAAATAAGTATAAACCAGTAAGTTTAAATAGCATTAATACTATTATTATTCACTTGTAAAGAGAAACATATGAAAAAAAATCTGCTTATTTACTTGTTCGTTTTGTTATTCCTTCCTGCTTTTTCGCAAACAGAAAAAGGGTGGATGGATTTATTTAACAAAAAAAATCTCGATGGCTGGATACAAAAGGGGGGAGCCGCAAAGTACACCGTTGTAGATGGCGCAATAGTTGGCGAAACAGTTCCGGATTCTCCGAATTCATTCCTTTGCACAGAAAAAGAATACGGTGATTTTATCCTCGAATTGGAATTGCTGGTCGATACTTCGATGAATTCCGGCATACAATTCCGGAGCTTAAGCAAACCGGAGTACCGGAATGGCGTTGTTCATGGTTACCAGGTGGAAATAGATCCCTCCAAGCGCGCCTGGAGCGGTGGTATTTACGACGAACAGGTGCGGGGATGGCTGTATTCGCTGGAAATAAATCCGGAAGCAAAACCTGCGTTTAAAAACGGGCAATGGAACAAATACCGCATCGAGGCCATCGGAAATACTATTAAAACCTGGGTGAATGATATTCCGACGGCTGATATTATTGATAATGCAAGGGCAACGGGTTTTATTGCTCTGCAGGTTCATGCTATCAATGCCAAAGAAAAACCCTGGACGTTGGGCACCCAGGTTAAGTGGAAAAACATCCGGATAATGACCCAGGATTTAGCCAAAAACCGGAAAAAGACAACAAAAGAAATTGTGCAGCTTAATTTTATTCCCAATACCATCTCGGATTATGAAAAAAAAAACGGCTGGAATCTCCTGTTTGATGGTGCATCAACAAAAGGATGGAGAGGCGTTTACAAGGGAAAATTTCCTGAAAAAGGCTGGGAGGTAAAAGAGGGGGAACTTATTGTACAAGCCTCTGCCGGCGCCGAATCAACCAATGGCGGCGATATCGTAACTATTGAGGAGTTTGCAGATTTTGAGCTGATTGCCGATTTTAAAATTACGGAAGGTGCAAACAGTGGCATAAAATATTATGTTACTGAAAAAGAGAACAATAAAGGGTCCGCTATTGGACTCGAATACCAGATTTTAGACGATAAGAACCATCCTGATGCAAAATTAGGACGTGATGGAAACCGGACAGTTTCATCGCTTTACGATTTAATTACTGCCGGAAATAAAAGAGTGAATCCAATCGGAGAATGGAACACGGCCCGTATCGTTTCTAAAAATAAGCATGTCGAACATTGGTTAAATGGCATGAAAGTGCTGGAATACGAACGGGGAAGCAAGGAATTCCGCGACTTGGTGGCTGCAAGCAAATACAAGGACTGGCCGGATTTCGGCGAAGCGCCTAAAGGACGAATTCTGTTGCAGGATCATGGCAATAAAGTGTCTTTCAGAAGTATAAAAATCAGGAAATTGTAAATATTCTTGTCTAACGATCTTGTGTAGAGAAAAGCATTTTATAGCAAAATGTTTCCCGTTTCTAAGTGGCTAAACTTTTATCGTTTTACAAACTAATTCATTACAAAATGGAAAATTCAAGAAGAGATTTTATAAAAACAGTTGGAATTGGTTCAATAGGTCTTGCGATTAGTGAAACAGTTTTGGGTTCGCCACTTTTCGGGAATCCAAACGGAGCCAATGATAAAATAAGAGTTGGTTTGATAGGTTTTTCGAACCGTGCCAAGGATACACTCATACCTGCTTTTATGAGTGTTGCCGATGAGTTAAATTTCGAAATTGTAGCTGTTTCTGATTTATGGAGCCGCCGTCGGGAAGAAGCTGCTGCGTATTTTGAGAAAAATTATCAGAAAAAAATCATAACAACCCGCAACAACGAAGAGCTTTATGCGAAAAACATAGTAGACGCTGTAATTATCAGCACACCCGACTTTTCGCATGCGCTTCACACAATCGAAGCAATTAAAGCGGGCTGTGACGCTTATGTTGAAAAGCCATTTGCAGAAACCATGGAAGATGCCCGCCTGGTACTTGCAGCTGCTGAAAATTCAGGACGAATAATACAGATTGGCTCGCAACGCCGAAGCGGTAACAATTATATCGCTGCCAACGAATATATTAAATCAGGTAAGTTCGGTAAAATAACCATGGTCGAAATGTCGTGGAATGTCAATCAGCCCGGCCGATGGAGACTTCCTCAACTGATAAAGGATATTAAAAAAGAGGATGTAGATTGGGATCGTTTTCTGATGAACCGCCCCAGGGTAGATTGGGATCCGCGTATTTACTGCGAATACCGCCTTTTCTGGCCATTCTCATCAGGTATTCCCGGTCAGTGGATGTCGCACCAGATCGATACCGTGCATTGGTTTACCGGTCTCTCCTATCCTAAAAGCGTAGTGGCCAACGGAGGTATTTACATGTGGAACGACGGACGAAAAAATGCAGACACCATGACTGCGGTTTTTGAATATGGCAAAAAGAATGATCCATCGCAGGATTTCCAGGTAGTTTATACATCGCGGATGCATAATTCAGCAGGAGGTACACGGGAATTGTATTATTCCAATGGCGGAATGCTCAACCTCGATACCAATAAAATAACACCGGAAGGTGGCCTCAATAAAAATATGGCTGATGCAATGGGAATGCAACCTTTCCTTTTACCGGAATTTGACTTGCCCTCGGTGAAAACGGTTACTGCGGCAAATACATCGGCCGATCCGATGTCGGCAGCGCATGTCAGGAACTGGATGGAATGCATACGCAGCCGCAAAACACCGAATGCGCCTGTCGAAGCCGGGTATAATCATTCCATTGCTAACATTATGACCACTGCCGCGCTTCATACCGGGCTTAAAGTAACTTTCGATGAAAATAAACAGGAAGTAATGGCTGGTGATAAGGTTTTTAAATACTAATCAGTTGAACTATTTCTATTACGATGAAGAAAATTGTAACATTCGGAGAAATCATGCTGCGGTTGGCAACACCAGGCTACCAGCGCTTTTCGCAGGCAACAAGCCTGCAGGCAACTTTTGGAGGAGGCGAAGCCAATGTAGCCGTATCGCTTGCCAATTATGGTTTAAAGGCTGAGTTTATAAGCCGTTTGCCCAAAAACGATATAGCTCAGGCTTGCATCATGGATTTACACAAGCACGGTGTGAGTACTGAAAACATGGAATTTGGCGGAGAACGCATTGGTATCTATTTCCTCGAAACCGGCGCAGTTGCACGTCCAAGTAAAGTGGTATACGACCGGGCTAATTCAGCTATTTCCGAAATTAAACCCGGGATGGTAAACTGGGAAAGAGTGTTTGAAAATACACAATGGTTTCACTGGACAGGTATAACACCCGCTTTATCGCAGAGCGCCGCTGATACGGTAAAAGAAGCAATAGAAGTTGCGAACCGCCTGGGAATTACCGTTTCAACAGATTTGAATTTTCGTAAAAATCTATGGAAATATGGTAAAACAGCCTCCGAAGTTATGCCTGGTCTTGTTTCCGGTTGCGATATTATTCTGGGTAATGAAGAGGATGCCGATATGGTGTTTGGAATAAAACCTGAAGGCGTAAATGTTACAAGCGGGCATGTTGATGCTGCTGCTTATCAATCTGTCTGTGAGCAGATGATGGCGCGCTTCCCCAGGGCAAAAAAGGTAATTGTAACCTTGCGTGGTTCAATCAATGCCAATCACAATACCTGGTCGGGAGTGTTATGGGACGGAATAAAACTTATGAAAGCTCCTGATTATGATATTACTCACATTGTTGATCGCGTTGGCGGAGGTGACAGTTTTATGGGCGGCTTGATTTATGGCTTGATTTCATACCCCGGCGACGATCAGAAAGCTTTAAACTTTGCGGTTGCCGCATCTTGTCTGAAACACACCATTTATGGCGATTTTAACCTGGTAACAGTTGCTGAAGTGGAAAACCTGATGAAAGGTGATGGGTCGGGACGGGTTTCGCGTTAAAACTTTCACAAAAGGTCAGTGCTGCCTGTTTAGTACAACCTTTTTGATTCATTTTTAGCCTCTTCAAAACGAAAGTATTTTGAAAAAAAAGAGGCTGTATTAAAAGTCATTTTACCGCAGAGTTGTGCAAAGATTGCGCAGAGTTATTATCTTGTAAATTAATGCTTGGCGTTTCTTTGCGTTTTCCTTCAGCGGTTCTCTGAGGTATAATTTACTCCTTTTGATACAGTCTCTTTCAAAACGGATAGTTACCTAGAAATACATAGCTGAAATCCAGCAATACAACGTTGAAATAAATGCCAGGGAAAAACCGATAAGCGATTCGAATGGTATAAGTTTTAGCCGCTCCTTTATCTGAACTGCCGATGCTCCGGCGGTAGCATGAAAAAATGAACCGTGGGGCAAATGATCGAAAACAGTAGCGCCGGCATTTACCATTGCGGCTCCGAAAATACCGTTGATTCCGGCACTGATAATTATGTTAGCAAACGAAGCTGATGCGATGGTTGCTCCGGCAGTAGTAGATGCAGTGGCGGCTGACATTAGAGCACCTGCAACCGGAGCAATTGTGAATTCGCTCATATTTAAGGCTGCAAGTCCGTTTAGAATATAATCCTTCAGATCAGAATTTTTAATTATTCCGGCAATCGTTCCGGTTCCTATCAACAGAATTGCCACCACCGACATTTTTTCTAATCCGAAACTTACACTTTCCTTCAGCATGTTTGTTTTCCCGATAATTAGTATCCCGGCAATTCCACCTATTGGCAACGCAAGTAAAGGATCAATAGAAATACCGGCAATTGGTCGTAAACCCAATAGAAGTACTGTTACAACCGGGCCGGAAATACTCTGAAAAAACGAAGGAAGCTGGTGCTGTGAAACCGAAAAATCATTTTTACTGACTAATTCCCCATTTCCAGGAAGCCATTTTATAATAAGAAGAACAACAAATATCCCTAGTAAGGCCGGAATTAAATTAACCATCATTACCGAAAATAAGTTAACCTGAAAGTTTTCGGCTGCAATCAAAGTGTTGGGATTGGGCGAAATTATATTGCCGCATTTGCCGCCTCCGATCATTTCCAGCAAAACAGTCATTTTTGTTAACCGCGATTTTTCAGCTACTGCCAATGCTATCGGTGCAACGGTAATTACTGCCACATCAATAAATACACCTATGGCTGTCAGCAGAAATGTTGATAACACTAATGCAAACAACACACGGGTCTTTCCCAGTTTACGTACAATAGTTTCGGCAATCGATTCAGCTGCCCCGGTTTTTATCAAAACTCCTGTAAGAACGCCGGCTGTTAGTATCCTGATAATTGCAGGCGTAATATCTTTTATACCACCAATCATTAAAGTTACAGTTTCGGTTAATGATATTCCACCAATCAGTCCGCCTGCAATTGCCCCTAAAATCATACTGTATGTCGGGTTTATCTTTCTTATTATCATCACTATTGATAATATCAACCCAAGTAAAGCTCCTATTGCCGTCATTTCAATTTTATAGTTTAACCTTATTTTTAATATGGAAAATATTCATAATCTGAACAGTAGTTTGTTCAATATTACTGGTAGCAAATTCTTTATCCATGGCTTTGTCGAGCGAAACAGGATACGGCGTAATTGAAAAAACAGCATCTATTCCTCCGCTATTCAAAGTATAAGCCTGTTCAAATCCTCCTGTAATGGCTATAACCGGGATTTTTTCTTTCTGCGCAGCTTTAAGTATTCCCTGGGGTGCTTTCCCCATCAGAGTTTGAGCATCCATTTTCCCTTCGCCGGTTATGATTAAATCAGCATTTTTTATCTGGCATTCAAATTCAAATTTATCGAGAACTACCTGAATCCCCGATTGTAATGTGGCATTTAAAAACGCAACAAATGCCCCGCCCAGTCCACCTGCAGCTCCTGCACCGGGTATGTTTTGGACGTCGATCTGATATTTTTCAAAAATCAGGTTTGCAATATTTTTTAATCCCTTGTCGAGCTGCTGCACCATTTCCGGTGTTGCTCCTTTTTGTGGAGCGTAAACGTAGGCTGCGCCGTTTTCGCCGGCAAACGGATTGTTTACATCGCAGGCTATTATAAACTTTGTTTGGTCCAGTTCCGGAAGCTTGCTGCTATCATCAATAAAAGCTACCTGCTCCAGTATTTGTCCGCCCGTACCAAGCAAATTATGATCCTTGTCATAAAAACGATAACCAAGTGCCTGAAGCATACCAATACCGGCATCATTTGTTGCGCTTCCGCCAATGCCTACAAGTATTTCGCGACATCCTTTCATTATGGCGTCTTTTATCAGTTCACCGGTACCATATGTGGTGGTTAATAAGGGATTTCGCCTGTGGTTCGGAATAAGTGTCAATCCACTTGCCTTTGCCATTTCAATCACGGCAGAAGTCCTGTTCCCAAGTATTCCGTAACTGGCTGTTATTTTTTCCATTACCGGATTGTGAACAATTGTTGATACAATAGTTCCTCCTGTGGCACTTATTAATGTTTCGAGCGTGCCTTCGCCACCGTCCGAAATTGGAATTATTACCACATTGCAGGTTGGGAAAACTCTTAGTATACCCGATTTGCAGGCTTCTGCAACTTCAAATGAAGTAAGGCATCCTTTGAATGAATCTATGGCCAGAATAATTTTTTGCATGGAGATTTTGGACTTATTCAGGTGAAATTATAAATATAAATGAATTGAAGTAATATGCGATTTCTATAATTCGCCGTATGATAAGTAAATGAAAGAGAATTCATCTATTTTTGATACATATGTACACTTTTTATATTTCAAGGTTTTATAATTCAGAATGCTGTTTTTGTGTTTTTAATAGTAATAGTTAATTTTATAAGGTTCAACTCTGAACTTGAATTTATTCGGATTTATTTAGAATTGCAGCAGCAAACGCTTGTTTATACCTTTAATAGCTGCACTTTTGCAATAATTACTTAGTGGATAATCGAATTAAGTTTTTCGAGTTGAATCGTATTCTGGAACAGAATCAATTCAATGCATTTCTGGATCTACTGATATGTTGGTTTAATGTGTCCAATAACCTAAAAAGCCTCAAATCCACATTTTTGACACATTTTTAGCATGTTTTTATAGAGATTCCCCCTCTTTTCTCCCACGTAATTCAATTTAATTTACATTCGAAAAATGCCTCAAAAGCAGCACATCAATCTACTGTTAAAAAATGAAGCCAAAACTATTTATCGTTCTCATTTTTGTTCTCCCGTTTTCGGTTTTTACATCGAATAGTAAATTATTTGCAGCTAATGACACACTTTCGGTTTATGCGAAAGAAACCCTGTTGAAGTTGAATTCAGCATTACTAAATTTCCAGAATAAGAATAAAGCAGATAAAGATTTTGGTGCCATTTACTGTACACATTGTAATTTATACCATACCCGGGCTGCCGAAGCGGTTTTTCCTTTCGCATACGAATACAAGTTAACCGGAAATAAAGAAAAACTGAAATCGGCAATAGATTTGGGCCGTTGGCTGATAAAACAACAGAAACCAACCGGAGAATGGGTTGAAACACCCGAAGATTGGACCGGTACTTCTACAGATCAATTATTAATGCTAATATTGGCATATCCTATTATTTCAAAAGAACTTACCAAACATGAACAGGCAGAGTGGCTGCAATCATTTGAAACGGCGGGCGATTATCTGTGCCTGGTAATGAATAATGTGTTTGCAAGTATTAATTACTGCGCGACAACAACCGCAACGCTTTCGGAATTGTACAAAATACTGCCGAAGGAAATGTACAAAACCAAAGCAGCTGATCTTGCTCACACAATTGTTGCAAAAATGAATCCCGAGTTTTTTATCGAAGGTGAAGGCGCGTTGGTGAACGACGAAATGAAATATGGTGTTGATTTGGGTTATAACATGGAGATGTCGCTGTGGGGATTGACACGATATGCATTAAATTTTGAAGACACATTGGTTTTAAATGCAGTTCGTGAATCGCTTAAAAACCATATCTGGTTTATCTATCCCAATGGTGCGCTGGATGGTTCGTGGGGAATACGCTCAAATAAATGGACGATTTATGGTAGCGGAACTTCCGATGGCTGTCATCCGTTATTGGCTATGTTTTCAAATGAAAACGACCAGTACAGGACAGCTGCAATAAGAAATATTAAACTACTGAACACTTGTATTACTGAAAATGGATTGGCAGGGTATGGTCCGCATCATGCAAAAGTAATGAAGGATGTTCCTTGCGTTTATCCCACATTTGCAAAAGCAAAAAGTATGGCTATGACCATGCTTTGGGTAACGGAAGATACAGGTGAGGCTGCTCCAATAGAAACTGACAAGCCAGGGTACAAATTTTTCCCTTCGCTGAATGTTGCAGTAATCCGGACAGAGAATATTTGCGCCACAATAACAGCGTATAATTATATTGCTAAAGAAGGCGCCAAAAGCAAATATATGCATCGTCCTTCCGGAGGTAGTATGAGTGCTTGCTGGATAAATGGAATGGACATGTTCCAGGTTTCGTCGCAAACGGAATACCAGCGCTGGGAAGAAATGCATTTCCCCGTTGCGGATGGAATCAAACCGTTGACTCCCAGAATTGAGTTTAATGATGAAAAAGGATATTACACAAACCTGTATGAGTTTAATGCCACTTTCCAGGTAACTGAGCAAAACAGCTCGGTTATAACAACCGTTTACGGTGAATTAAGGAACCGCGACAGGCAGGAAAGTGGAATCGGTTATGTGCTGAGTCACGAATTTACAGATGATCAACTAACAAAAAGATTTAAGATAAGGTACGAAACAAAATTGGACGCTGTAAGAATAATAGAACCTATCGTATACAACGAAGGAACAAAAATTGAAAAAACAGCGAAGAATAAGCTGACGATTTCGTATCGGAATAAAACTGTGGAATTAACTGTTGAGGGCGAAAACTGTGATCTGCAAATTGATTCCGGAAGTCTGAAACAGTATTGGAGCCCTTATCCTGCGGTGCAAACAATGCCGGTAGTTGTAACAGTAAATAATAAGGGTGAAAATTTGAAAGAAGTAACCTTAACATACAAAGTATTAAATCAGAAATAAATGCATACTAAATTTCTTTATACGATTGCGCTTTTGTTGGTTTCGTTTCAGTTGTTGGTAGCGCAACAATCTGTTTCAACTTATAAGTACCAGTGGTTAAATCTGGGTATGTCCGAAAGTCCGGAAAAAACCCAGGCTTTCCGGTGGCGCACTGATACCACAAGCGCAAATGCTGTGATACAATTCCGGGAAGATTTACCTTCACCCGATTTAACAATCAATGCAAAAACGATCAATGCCATTTCAGTAACATACAACGATTACGGAATAGTTAAAACATACCACAAAGCCACACTCGAAAACCTGACTCCTGCAACAAAATATATTTACAGGATTGGAGATGGCAACCAAAAATGGAGTGAATGGTTTCAGTTCAAAACAGCCAAAGAACAAAGTAGTCCTTTTACTTTCACCTATATTGCTGATGTTCAATCCGGAATAGTATCCCATTATCCCAGGGTTTTCCGCAAATCGGTTGAAGTATGTCCGGAGTCCGCTTTCCTCCTGTTTTCGGGCGATATTACCGAAAGAGCCGAAGATGAAGAGCTTAATAATTTTTTCTATGCCATGAGCTGGCTGCCGGCTATGAAACCTATTGTTGTTGTTCCCGATAATCATGAGTATCATGTCACTCCGGGAATAAGAAGCCGTACCGAGTTGGCTTCAGTGTGGGGACACTTATTTTCCTATCCTCAAAATGCACCCGATTCACTGAGCCGTTTAGGAAATTACTATTTCGATTACCAGGGCGTTCGGTTTATAATGATGAATAGCAAAGCGTTTTCGGATTATGAAAAACCGTATAAATACCAGGTGTTGGAATGGCTTGAAGATAAACTGAAGAACAATCCAAATAGCTGGACAATAATAGTTCATCATCAACCCATGTATTCGATTGCAGATGGCAGATCGGGTACAACAAATCAGAAATATTTAAAACCGCCGTACGATAAATACTCTGTGGATCTGGTGCTTTCGGGACACGATCACGGCTATTCGCGAATCGGTTTGCGGGGAAGCAAATCCAAATCAGGGAAAATAAATTCACCGGTGTATGTGGTTTCGGTAGCCGGAGAGCAGATGTATGTATCAGCGTATCCCGATTCCTGCGATCGCCTGGCTTCCAATACTCAACTATTCCAGAATGTGCGGATTAACGGCAACGTTTTAAATTTTAAAACGTACGACGCTACAGGGAAGCTTTACGATGAATTTGAATTGATAAAGAAAAAATCGGGGAAATACATGATTAGTAAAATACCTGATTACGAGGAACGGACTGAACTTCCAATATCGCGGAAGCGAAAATATACGGATGAAGAATGGTTACAACTTGAAAAACACAGGCAGGAATATCTTGGACGAATTACCACTAAATAAAAGTACTAAACCAACTAATAATGAAAAGGATTAAAATTATTACAGTATTGACATTCAGCTTATTATTCTCTTGTACCAGGGGATTTTCAGCAGAATCGGATGATCAGTTTATCCCTATTAATATGTCGCTCGAAATGAGTGAACATCCATCAACAGAACAGGCCATCCGTTGGAAAACAAATAGTGACATAAAGGTTGGTGTAGCCCAATTTTTATTGGATACTCCATCGCCTGACTTAAAACAAAACTGCAAAGAAGTTCATGCAACGAGTAAAAGTGTAACCATTTACGATACTGCATTTGTATATCACCGGGTAGTTTTTACGGGTTTAATACCGGCAACAGAGTATCTTTACAGAGTTGGCGACGGCAATGGAAAGTGGACAGAATGGATACAGTTTAAAACTGCATCAGATATCTCAAATCCATTTTCATTTCTTTTCTTTGGAGATGTTCAAACAGGCATTCTTACACATTATCCACGGGTAATTCGCCAGGCTGTTCTCACAGCGCCTGATGCCTCATTTTTACTTTTTGCAGGCGACATTGGCAACAGAGCTTACATGAGTGAGTTTCAGGATTTTTTCAACACAAGTGGCTGGATTCTTAAACAAAAACCGGTGGTAGCAGTTCCCGGAAATCACGAATACAGGCACGTTGGACCAGGCGAAGATGACCGTGAACTGACGCGTGAATGGAATTACATGTTTGGGATTCCTAACAACGCAGAAGCAAATCTGCGAGACAGGGGTTGCGGTTATTTCGATTACCAGGGAGTTAGGTTTGTATTAAACAACAGCAGGGATTTAGACGACGGCGAAGATACATTGGTTGCTGATCAGATGGCCTGGCTCGAAAAAGCATTGAATGCACCCGATTCAAAATTCATTGTCGTGCTGCAACACTATCCTATTTTCCCGATGGGCGAAGGACGCGAGAAAAAATCAAAACATAATGTTTTGGAAGAATTATACATGAAACATGGTGTTGATTTGGTTTTAACCGGACACGATCATATTTATAGCCGTATAGCTCCCCGGACAAAAGGATTTCAGAAATCAGTACCTCCCGCATATGTATTATCGATGGCCGGCGAAAAAATGTACGTTCCGAACTTTAATGTAAATGTTGAACGAATGGCATTGAATACACAGATGTTCCAGGAAATATCAATTGAAGGAAACAGCCTGAATTTTAAAGCGTACGATGCTACCGGAGAGTATTACGACGGATTTGTAATTGAGAAAAAGAGCGGGAAAAAGCGGATTCTGGATACCAAACCGCCAACATCTGAATTCTCCGAACTGCCACTTTCGCGCAAATCGAAATATAAAGATGCTCAATGGCAGCAAATTGTTGAAAAACACAAACAATATTTCCTCAACAGAAACAAAAAACCATAAATAGTCCTTAGGAAGCTTTTTTATCTCCCCTGCCTTTTACGGCAGGGGAAGATAGCAAGGCAAACCTTTTGGCTCACCCGATAAACAGAATGCAACACTGAGCCTGCCGAAAAGAAAACCTTCAACAATAAACAACGGAATATTAAATAATAACCAATGAAGATTATAATTTCTATCACATTCCTGTTTTTCTATTCCTTTATGTTCGGGCAATACAATGTCATGAATTACGGGGCAAAGGGAGATGGCAGTATATTAGATACAAAGGCCATTCAAGCTGCTGTTGATGAGGCTGCTGTTAATGGTGGAACGGTATTTTTCCCTTCAGGAAATTACCTGACAGGCACCATATACCTGAAAGATAATGTATCAGTAGAGATTAGTAGGGGAGCGACAATCTGGGGTTCGCCCAACCTGGCTGATTACCCGATGAATACGCCGGAAATTGTTTTCTGGGGGAAAGAATGGGCTCAATTCGCATTGTTTTTTGCCGAAAAGAAATCGAATATAAGTATTTATGGCGGCGGCACTATAAACGGTCAGGGTGAAAAATTCAAGTTATTGACTAAAGAAAAAGGAAATCCGGACCGTTACCGCGAGCGGCCTTATGTTTTTTATTTTGTTGAATGTAATAATCTGAAAGTTGACAATTTGCGTTTGCGGAATTCAGCCTTCTGGATGCAGCACTACCTGGCCTGCAACAAGGTGCGGATATCAAACCTGGATGTTTATAATCAATGCAACAAAAACAACGATATGATGGATATCGATGGTTGCAGCGATGTGGTGATTACAAATTGCATTGGCGATGTGGATGACGATGGAATTACACTGAAAAGCACATCGGGAAGAATAACAAAAGACATTGTGATTTCCGATTGCGTGTTGAGTAGTCATTGCAATGCCATTAAAATGGGGACCGAATCGCACAGTGGATTTAAGAATATCACCATAAACAATTGTGTTGTAAAACCTTCAGCTTCGCCAACACTTATAGCCGGCAGAAAAGAAGGACTTGGTGGTATAGCGCTCGAAATTGTTGATGGCGGAAGCATGGATGGCATTAACGTATCCAATATAGTTGTAAACGGAACTACAACGCCATTATTTATAAAACTAGGAAACAGGGCCCGGAAATATGACCCGGCTAAGGGTACACCCGGAGTAGGCGAAATTAAGAATATCACTATCAGTAATTTTACAGCAAACGGCGGCAGTGAATTTACCTCGTCAATCACAGGATTACCAAACCATCCGGTAAAAAACATTTCGCTGAATAATATCCGGATCAATTCTAACGGCGGGCTTACCGCTCAAAATCCATTGCCAGCTATTGCAGAGGCTGAAACGGCCTATCCCGAGGGAGATATGTTCGGCGAAATTCCATCATACGGACTGTTTTTACGGCACGTCGAAAACCTGGACATTAACAACGCGCAACTGCTTTTCGGAAAAACTGATACCCGACCTGCCATTTATGCCGAAGATGTGAATGGTTTTACTCTTGCTGGTTTGTCGGCAATGACAACTGAAAATTCCCCGTCCCTGGTTTATTTAAAAGATATAAAGAACACTCTGTTCCAGGCAATACGGATCAGCGGTTTTACAAAGCCGATTGTACAAACCTCATCAAGCAGTTTAAAAGAAATAACTTTTGACAATAAAAAGAATTACCAGGTTGAAACAATTAAATAGTGTCCATTTTTAAAAAAGCATACATGATAACAGCATTTACACTTAATCGCCATTTCCAGAGGAGTTTATACGTTTTAATGTTTACGCTTCTTTTTGCAGGCACTGCTTTTTCGCAGTCGGCAACAATTGTAGGAAGGATAACCGATGGTACTGATAAATCACCTTTGCCGTTTTCTTCAATTTCTGTAAAAGGCACAACAATAGGAGTTAGCACCGATATTGACGGGAAATATGTACTTGGAGGTGTGCCAGCGGGCAAACAAACGATAGTTTTCAGTTACATGGGTTATACTACTGCTGAAAAGGATGTTGAAATTAAATCAGGTTCTGCAACAACATTAGATATGACCTTATCGATTGAGGCCATAATGAGTTCAGGAGTTGTAGTTACAGCTCAATTGCGGGGACAAATGCAGGCCATTAATCAACAGGTAAATGCAAAAGGAATTATAAATGTGGTATCGGCCGAAAAACTCAAGGAACTTCCTGACGGAAACTTAGCCGATGCTATGGGCCGACTGCCGGGGATCATGGTTCAGCGCGATGGCGGCGAAGGTGAAAAGATAATTATCAGGGGATTGGATCCAAAATACAGTACAGTTTCAGTAAACGGAGCTTTGGCTCCGTCAACCGATGCTAAGGACAGAAGTGTGAATATGAACCTGATTTCGCCGGATATTATCAGCAGCCTGGAGGTTATGAAAGCGAATACTGCCGATAAGGATGCCGATGGATTAGGTGGTACCGTAAATATGGTTGTGAAGGAAGCGGATAAAAACCGGAAACTGAATTTTGGCTTACAGGGCGGTTACAGCGGACAAATTAAAGCTCTTGGAAACGCAAAGGGATCGCTGTTTTATAGTGAGCGTTTTTTTAAAAGCAAATTAGGTCTTATGCTCTCGGCAAGTGCTGAAATAACGGACAGAAGTTCCGAGCAGTTCAGGGCATATTATAGTGTGGCAGGCGATCCGGCTGTCGGGCAGGATTATGTTCAACCTCATATTACAAGCATCCGTTTAGAATCAAACCTGGAAAAACGTAACCGATACAATGTAAGCGCTAACATCGATTACAATATCGGGAAATCATCCTTTAAAATGGTAAATATGTTCAGCCGGGCGGATAAAGATATATTCTCGCGCGAAAAAAGATACGATACAGATGGTTCCTTTATTAACTACAGTCAATTCGATATACAGGAAGAGGAATGGATGGTATCCAATTCAATTGACGCCAGGCACATCCTGGGAAGCACGGAACTTACATGGGGTGCTTCGCGTTCACAATCGCAACAAAATACGCCTTACGATCATTCCCTTTCGTTCCGCCATTCAAGCGCATTTGCTGTATCTCCTTCCGATTTGAGCCTGTTAAATCCATTTGATGTGCCTACAACAGAAAATTTAAGCGAACAACTGGAAAATTACTATTTGTATGATGGCACAATGCTGAATTATAAATCAGTAGAAACTGAAATTAGTTTCTGGACGAATTATCAGATACCCTATAGTTTTGGTGATAATATTGGCGGTTTTCTGAAAGTGGGTGGAAAAGCAAGATGGAAAGAGCGGGAGCATAACAGCCGCCGCGGGTACGAGCGTTTTGATTCATTCTCCTCTGCAATTGCAGATCGCGAAAGTTATACGAAAGCTTCTAATGGACATGTGGGAATTGTCGATTTTATTGATAAAGATTTTCAGACAGACAACTTTTTATATGGCCTTAGTCCAAACCTGGAAATAGCCAATGCGCTGGACAGGTCATTATTAGCAGACTGGTACACGCGAAACAGTGGTCTTTACGATGATTTGCCAACCATTAAAGTAAGAGAAGACTATTGGGGTAACGAGGATATGTATGCAGCTTATGTAATGGGTGAAATGAATTTTGGGAAATACGTCTCTTTTATTCCCGGTGTTCGCTTCGATTATACCCAGATGACTTATACGGCATACAAAGGTGATGGCTTGCCACCCAACGATGATGCCAGCGCAGCATCGCTTGTATATGAGGAACAAACAGAAAGCTCAAATAATTTACATGTATTGCCGCAGATCCATTTAAGAGTGAAGCCATTCGAAGGTTTTGATATCCGGCTGGCATATACCAATACGCTTTCCCGACCGGATTTTGATTACCTGGCACCCCGTACTCAAATTTCACCGTCAAATGGTACTGTAAAATACTCAACACCAAAAATAAAATCGGCAACCAGCGAAAACTTCGATATTATTCTGTCCTACTATCAACCCAAATTTGGATTTTTCACTGTTAGTGCATTTCAAAAGAACATAAGCAATTTCGTTTACATGCGCACTGCGCTTATCAATAAAGGTACTGATACAGATCCTTCAGTATTCAATATCCCGGCACTTACAAACGGATATAAAATTACATATCCGGTTAATAACCCGGCAATGTCAACTCTCAGAGGACTGGAATTTGAAGTGCAAACCAATTTCAAATACCTGCCAAATCCTTTGAAAGGCATTGTATTAAGTGCCAATCTCACACTTATGGACTCGAAAACTGAATACCAGGCAACCTTATTCAAACGGATTGCAAATCCAAATTACGGACAGCCGGGAGAACCACGAGCCATTTTTGTCAATTCTGATACTGCCTATGTCGACAGATTGTTGAAGCAGCCTAATATTCTGGCAAATGTTTCATTGGGTTACGATATTAAAGGTTTTTCAGCCAGGCTTTCGTATTCCTACATGGGCAATATTTTAACAATGCCGCAATACCGGATTGATGGCGCCGACATGGAAAGTACTTTAGCTTTCGACCGTTGGGATTTACAGTTGAACCAAAAAATAGGAAAAATGGTGAGCGTGTATGTCAGTGTGGAGAATATTTTCAATGAATCGGACAGAGCCGTGCGCGATGTAACCGGTTATTACACCAGTATTGAGTATTACGGATTTGCCGCAAAACTGGGAGTGAAGATTAATGTTTTTAAATAATTAAGATTTATATAAACCCCAAATAGTTAACTAAAAACAATCAAAATTCTAATGTTATGAAAAAACTGATTTTTACCAGCATGTTATTTTTGGCATCGTTTTTAACGATGGCTACTGATTGGCCTACTCAGGTAGTAGTTGTACAACCCGATGCCGGGATTAGTACCGGGGCTTTAAACGCTGCTGTTGCACAGTATGGCGGAACCCGAATTTATGAACTGAAACGTGGCGGACTTTATGTTTTAAATGCAGCAATACTTCCTTCACATCCTATATATATCAGGGCAGAAGCAGGTACCGGTGCAAGGCCTATGTTACAGCCGGGCGTTGACATCAGTGGAGTTTCAGTAGAATTGTTCCGCTTTTCGGGGGATGCCCGCTTAGAAAATCTCTATATGACAGGTGTGGATGAATTAGGTAAGGTGGTAAAAAATATTATCCGTGTCAGTTTGCCAAACTTAACTATAACAGTGGATAAATGTTTCTTCGATTATGATGAAGCTTCTACTTTCAGGATTGAAGGTGCAAACTGTAAATTTTATTTTACAAATTGTGTTTTCAGAAATAATATGAACCTCCTTTCGCCATCCAACGGGCGACCACTTGATACACGCGGAAATGCAGTTGAGCTCTTCAGTATTGAAAACTGCACTTTTTACAATATGACGTCCACACTTATCCGGACTGCAAATGCTCCAATCAAGCAATTTATTTTTAATCAAAATACAGTGTATACCAATGTAGGAGGATTAAATTTTCAGTATTCGCAACATGTGGTAGCTAATAACAATATTTTTTATAACTGCGGATTAACGGGAAGCGAAATTACATCGGGGGGCATAATCAGGATTGATTCAATTAAAACCAGCGTAGTTGGCATGACTGAAGGTGACAGAACATTTGATTTCAGGAATAATTTATTTTTCCGCGAAAAAAGGTATAACGATATTCAGAAATTAGGTGCCGGATGTCCTAATAACACAGCTATCGACAGCATTTTTCATCCAAATGTAATTCCATTTATAAACAACGGTCAGTTCAAAATTGATGGATTGCTTCGCCAGGATGTTCCATTTACAAATGCACCTCAGGAAGGAATTGCTTACCTTGATTACTGGTGGAGCAAATGTTTGGTAAGCACAATATCATTGGGTTCAGGCGAAACTATGCCGGTTTTTGCAGCCGACGAAGATCCGCTCACTATCGGTGAAGCTACAGGTGCAAATGCGTATAATTTCGGTTATCCGCAATCTTCACCTTTGGCAACAGCAGGATTAGGCGGCAAACCCATGGGCGACTTAAACTGGTTGTCTTTTTATACCGGAATTTCTCATTATTCGCCTGCTATAAATAAGATAAAAGTATTTGCAAACAAATCGGCAAACACTTTAACTTTTGATTGTGCGGATATAAGCGCATCGAGATTGGATGTCAGGATTTATAGTGTAACAGGAAGCCTTGTAAGTTCAAAAAATAACCTGTATGCATCAGGCAACAGTTTTAATATGGCTCTGCCACAGCTTACAAACGGGATATATGTATACCTGATCACATTGGATAATAAAACAACTGAAAGAGGGAAATTCATTGTAAAATAAATTTATTCCAGACGCAACTGCCACTACTCCAATTACATAAAATGTCAAAACAAGAAAACAAAATAGGGAATTACCGGTACCGGATACTTGCATTGGTTTTTATGGCCACTACTATCAACTATTTTGATAGAAGTATAATTGGAGTAATGGCACCCACCTTACAGCACCTTTTCGATTGGACCAACAAGGATTATGCTGCCATAATGGTATCGTTTAAGATAGCTTATGGCATCGGGCTGCTGTTTATGGGAAGCATCATCGACCGCCTGGGAACCAAAGTCGGATATACACTTTCCATAGTAATCTGGAGTGTTTTTGGAATGTTGCATGCAGTAATTAAGCCTGCTTTCAGTTTAGTTGGATTTATGATGGCACGTTTTGGTTTGGGAGTCGGCGAATCGGGCAATTTTCCTGCAGCTATAAAAACCGTCGGCGAATGGTTTCCTAAAAAAGACAGAGCTTTTGCTACGGGGATTTTCGATGCCTCAA
Organism: Bacteroidales bacterium; assembly: GCA_030654075.1. Lineage (GTDB taxonomy): Bacteria > Bacteroidota > Bacteroidia > Bacteroidales > UBA4417 > UBA4417. Next base: position 67,405 of record JAURYB010000078.1, read on the forward strand.
CCAGCGTTGGAGCTATTATAGCGCCTTTTGTTGTTGGTGCTATCGTTTCTGTTGATGGCAAAAACTGGCAAATTCCATTTTTGATTACAGGAGTCTTAAGCTCAATATGGGTTGTGCTCTGGCTCAAAACCTATAAAAAACCAGAGGTACATCCCAAAGTATCAAAAGAGGAGCTGGATTACATAAACTCTGATTCCGAACCGGAAACGAGCGAAAAAATTCCCTGGTTGAAACTATTGCCTAAAAAGGAAACATGGGCTTTTTCGCTCACAACAGTAACTGATGGAGTTTGGTGGTTTTACCTTTTCTGGGGAGCTAAATTCCTGGGCGAACAATTTGGGGTTGACATAAACAATATTGGACTGCCATTCTTAATCATTTTTGTTTTAGCCGATTTTGGAAGCCTATTGGGCGGATATGCATCAGGAGCTTTAATAAAAAAAGGATGGTCAATAAACAAAGCCCGGAAAATTACCTTGCTGGCATGTGCACTGATTATTTTACCTGTAGCGTTTGTGCCTGTAATTGCAAGTAAATGGCTCGCTGTTTTACTTATTGGTATTGCAGCTGCCGGACACCAGGCCTGGTCAGTAAATGGATATACAATGGCATCTGATGTTTTTCCCAAGAAAGCGACAGCTTCTGTAATTGGAATCGGGAAAATGATTGGTGTAGCCATAGCAGTAGTTGCAGATATTGCCTTAGGTTCAGTTTTGGATAAAGCCAATAACTCGGGTTATTTCTGGGCTTTCGTAATAGCCGGGTTCTCTTATCTTTTTATTTTAGGGTTTGTTCATTTACTCATGCCTAAAATGACACCTCTGGACGATAATCTGAATTATATTTCTCAATAATAATTCCTGAAGATGGATTTTATTGAACTCTTTTTTGTGATTTGAAACATCAATTTCTATCAAACAAACACTATAAAAACCAAAATATGAAAAAACTAAAATTTACGCTTATCACATTGTTGATTGCATTGTTTAGTGCTTCGGTAAATGCAACAGGTTATTTTGTAAAAACCGATGGTAACGATGCTAACGACGGACTGTCGTGGGCAACAGCTAAACTGACTATTGCAGCTGGAAATACCGCTGCCGTTTCGGGTGATACTGTTTTTGTTGCCGGCGGAACGTATTTATTGACTGCCGTTATCAAACCGAAACCAGGTGTAAATGTGTATGGCGGATACGATGCAACTACCGGGTTACGCGATCTGTCCAACCAGGAAACGATAATGAACGGACAGGGAAACCGAATTCTGCAAATCAGCAGCTCTAGCCCGGTTAATGAAGCAACTTTATGGGACGGTTTTACCATTACCGGAGGTAATAAAACTTCCGAAGGCGGCGGAGTAAGCCTTGCATCAGCCTTTTTTACACTTTCAAATTGCAAAATCACAGGAAATACAGGTTCCTATGGTGGTGGTGTAAATGCCGCAGGTTGTAAAATTATTAATTGTATTATCGAAAACAACACAGCCATTAAAGGTGGCGGTGTATATGCATACGATGGTTCGGGAACAATTATTGAAAACTGTATTATCCGTAACAATATAACCACATCAGCAGATGCATTGTTAGGTGGCGGAGGTATAATAGTTGGCGGAACAACAGTAATGCAAAACTGCCTGGTTTACAATAACGAATCGTTGACTGTAGCCGGTGGATGCGATGTTCAGAAAGCCGGCAGCGTTATCAATTGCACGTTTGTAAACAATAAGTCGCCAAATTCAGGTGGTGTACGTATAGGATATAATGCCACCGTCGGCGGATCAATTACTTTCCAGAATAATATTGTATGGAATAATTCATCGGCATCGGAGTTTATAGCTCCATCGGGAAGCTTTCAGAACATAATCACCAGCGCATTTGAGTCAGGAGCACCAGACGGTTCAATCAATTTAAGTGCCGCAAATCTGGATGTTACCGGCCCTAATTTTGTAAGCCCTTCATCAGCTGTTGGTTTTACTGCAGTTCCGGAAGAAATTATTGCCATAAATGCAGCCGATTGGCGGTTAAAAGTTGCTTCACCTTGCATCGACGCAGGAACATCAACTAATGCGCCAATCACCTCATTGGGTGGGATTACCCGCCCAACTGCTTCCGGATTTGAAATGGGAGCTTACGAAAACACATCGCGCAAATTTGTAAAAACCGATGGAAACGATGCCAACGACGGACTGTCATGGGCCACAGCTAAACTTACTATTGCTGCTATGAATGCCGCAGTAAGTTCGGGCGATACAGTTTACGTGGCTGGTGGAACGTATTTATTGGCTGGTGTTATCAAACCTAAACCAGGTGCAAGTGTATTTGGTGGCTACGATGCAGTTACCGGATTACGCGATCTGACCAACCAGGAAACAATACTGAACGGACAAGGAAACCGTATTCTGCAAATCAGCAGCTCAAGCCCGGTGAATGAACCAACATTATGGGATGGTTTTACCATTACCGGCGGCAACAAAACTTCCGAAGGTGGCGGGGTAAGCCTGGCATCAGCCTTTTTTACACTTTCAAATTGCAAAATCACAGGAAATACAGGTTCCTATGGTGGAGGTATAAATGCAGCAGGCTGTAAAATTATTAATTGTATTATCGAAAACAACACAGCCATCAAAGGTGGTGGTGTATATGCATACGATGGTTCCGGAACAATAATTGAAAACTGTATTATCCGCAATAATATAACCACATCAGCAGATGCGTTAGTAGGTGGTGGAGGTATAATAGTTGGAGGAACAGCAGTAATGAAAAACTGCCTTGTTTACAACAACGAGTCATTAACTGTAGCCGGTGGATGCGATGTTCAGAAAGCCGGACAGGTTATTAACTGCACGTTTGTAAACAATAAGTCGCCAAATTCAGGTGGAGTACGTATAGGATATAATGCCACCGTCGGCGGATCAATTACTTTCCAGAATAATATTGTATGGAATAATTCATCAGCATCGGAGTTTATAGCTCCATCGGGAAGCTTTCAGAATATAATCACCAGCGCATGTGAGTCAGGAGCACCAGACGGTTCAATCAATTTAAGTGCCGCAAATCTGGATGCTTCAGGTCCTAATTTTGTAAGCCCTTCATCAGTTGTCGGTTTTACTGCAGTTCCTGAAGAAATTATTGCCATAAATGCTGCCGACTGGCGGTTAAAAATTGCTTCACCTTGCATAGACGCAGGAACATCAACCAATGCGCCAATCACTTCACTGGGTGGAATTGCCCGCCCGACTGCTGCAGGATTCGAAATGGGAGCTTATGAAAACACATCGCGCAAATTTGTAAAAACCGATGGAAACGATTCCAACGACGGATTGTCATGGGCAACTGCCAAACTGACTATTGCAGCTGTAAATGCTGCTGCAACTTCGGGCGATACTGTTTATGTTGCTGGTGGAACGTATTTATTGGCTGGTGTTATCAAACCTAAACCAGGTACAAGTGTATTTGGTGGCTACGATGCAGTTACCGGATTACGCGATCTGACAAACCAGGAAACTATACTGAACGGACAAGGAAACCGTATTCTGCAAATCAGCAGTTCGAGCCCGGTGAATGAAGCAACCTTATGGGATGGTTTTACAATTACCGGTGGCAACAAAACATCCGAAGGCGGAGGAGTAAGCCTGGCATCAGCCTTTTTTACGCTTTCAAATTGCAAAATCACAGGTAATACAGGTTCGTATGGTGGCGGTGTGAATGCTGCAGGTTGCAAACTTATTAATTGTATTATCGAAAACAACACTGCCATTAAAGGTGGTGGTGTATATGCATACGATGGTTCGGGAACAATTATTGAAAACTGTATAATCCGTAACAATAAAACCACATCAGCTGATGCCTTATTAGGTGGCGGAGGTATAATAGTCGGCGGAACAACAGTGATGCAAAACTGCCTGGTTTACAACAACGAGTCGTTAACTGTAGCTGGTGGATGTGATGTTCAGAAAGCCGGCAGCGTTATCAATTGCACGTTTGTAAACAATAAATCGCCAAATTCGGGCGGAGTTCGCATAGGTTACAATGCCACTGTCGGCGGATCAATTACTTTCCAGAATAATATTGTCTGGAATAATTCATCAGCTTCTGAATTTATAGCTCCTTCGGGCAGTACTCAGAATATAATCACCAGCGCATTTGAGTCAGGAGCACCAGCCGGATCAATCAATTTAAGCGCCGTAAATCTGGATGCAACCGGCCCTATTTTTGCCAGTCCAACATCTGTTGTAGGTTTTACTGCTGTTCCTGAAGAAGTCGTTACTATCAACGCTGCCGATTGGCGGTTAAATGCAGGTTCTCCCTGTATCGATGCAGGAACATCAACCAATGCGCCTGCCACTTCATTAGGTGGTATTCCTCGCCCGACCAATGGTGCTTTTGATATGGGAGCTTACGAATCTGACCTGGTAACAGGTTTAGCTGCCACTAAAAATCAAAAAGCTTTTACCATATATCCAAATCCTGTCAGTAATGCAGCAACGTTTAATGTTACTGGCGCGAAATCCGTAAAGGTTTTTGATATGGCCGGTCGTGCAATTAATTTGCCTTTTATCAACTCAAGAGCTGATGTTTCAGGTTTAACCAAAGGTATTTATACCATGGTTGTTTATACAGGGAATGAAACATATACAACACGTATTGTAAAACAATAAGCATAAAACAGCAACTCTTTCAATACCAGATATTGGAAGAGTTGCTTTAATTCTCTCTTTAAGTATTCCAGGTAACATCAGAATGAAAAAAACAATTCTTACCCTTTTTATATCGTGTGTGATTGCAATTACAATACATGCTCAGTCCGTATCCAAAAACGAACTGTTGGCGGGTATCCGGTCGGGGAGTAACTACATGGTGAAGTCAATGCTCGATAGTGAGGGGAAATCGCGTTGTGATTATAATATAATGACTTCACACTGGGAGCCCTACGAAGAGCCCTGGCATACCGGGCAAGCAATTAATGCTCTGATAGACAGCTACCTGATAACCGGTGAAAAGAAATTTCTGAAACAAGCAATTCAATCGGGAAACTGGTGGATTTCGCTGGAAATTAAAGATCATCCAAAACTGAAAGGCATGATTAAATCCATACATGGCGCTGAGATGGGCGAAACCATCGTATATGCCACCACCACCGATGGAACAGCCGGGTTATTCAGACTGGCAACTGCTACGGGCAACAAAAAATATGCTGAGGTTGCAACAAATGCCGGCGAGTGGCTATACAAAAATACGTTTGATTCAGTAAGCGGTTTGAGTTACGATTGTATTGACCCTGTATCAGGTGAAGTGCAAAAGACCTGGAGCCGGTTTTGGCCAGATAGGGAGGTCCAGGTTCTTAACGATGTGGCGCGCCCCAATGCCGAGGGTTCGTTGTTCCTGGATATGTATCGGTTTACCGGCAAAGAAATCTACAAACAGTGGTTTATTAGTCAGTGTGATGTAATGGTAAAAACGCAGGATGAAAATGGGTTGTGGATGAGTTTTACGCCTAACGATATGCTGGAACAATCCATTCATCCGCGATACAACCTTTGGAATGCGGAAGCGCTGATGAACGGATTTGATATTACCGGCGATAAAAAATACCTGGAAGCCGCTTTGAAGACTGCCCGTTACCACCAAAAAATGCAGCAGAAAAGCGGCACCATTTATTACCGGAACTATATTAACGGTCGTGCGCCCGACACCGAATCGGTTACCGGCTCAGCAGTTTCGTTCGCAGGAATTTTATGGCTTCGCTTACTGAAAGCCGGTGTAGGTAAAGAGTTTGAAAAAAATATAGAAACTTCGGTTAAATGGGTTTTAACAAACCGTTTTTCAGAAGAAAACATTGATCCTAACCTCAGGGGCGCATTTATAGATATCCGCATGAAGGACAACAAGGGTGTAAGATGGCTTGCAAATCGCGACCTGGGGACAATTTTCGGCGTACGATTTCTCTCTGATTATTACAACTATTATTACTCAAAGAACTAAAAAATGAAAATCGATAATTTAGAAATATTTGTTGCTGACACCCGCCAGGAAATGGGAGAAATGGCTGCTCTTGCATTTGAAAATGAAGCAATGAAGCTGTTGAAAAAAGACGAATTTCTCAGAATTGTATTTGCCTCTGCACCTTCGCAGGTTGAATTTTTACAGGCATTATTGGAGGATAATGTTTTGGCCTGGGATAAAATAGAAGCCTTTCACATGGACGAATACATGGGGCTAAGTCCTGCATCGCCTCAAAGCTTTGCGTACTTTATTGAGCAGACTTTATTATCGAAAAGAAATTTTTTGTCGAAAAACTTTATTGATGGCAGTATAGATGTGCAGACTATGATTCGCAATTACACTGCTCTTCTTAGCTCGAAACCGATAAGTCTGGTAGGAATGGGTATTGGCGAAAATGGGCACATAGCGTTCAACGATCCGCCCGTGGCCGATTTTAATGATAAAGCCTGGATAAAAGCAGTTGTACTGGATGAAAAATGCAGAATACAACAGGTTAACGACGGATGTTTCGCGTCTCTTGATTTAGTGCCAAAAACAGCATTAACGCTTACCGTTCCGGCGCTGTTCAGCGCTCAGAGCCTGATTTGTGTTGTCCCGGGCAAACTGAAAGCGGAGGCAGTCCGGAATACCTTGTTTGGCGAAATTTCCGAAAAATGCCCGGCATCCATTCTTCGCACGCATCCAAATGCAAAATTGTTCCTCGATAAGGACTCAGCTATGTATCTGTAAATAAAAAGTACTCCAAAGTGAATAAAATGTCCAGAATAAAAATCAAACTATTGTTGTTAATGTTGCTTTCTGTGTTTTTGGTAAAAGCGCAGGATATACCTTCATTATCAGTATATTGTGTTCAGGAAGAGGCGAATGTCCGAAAGCTTTTTGATAATTTAAATCTCGACGGTAATGGTCTTGAAGAGGTTAAGACCCTGTATGCAAACAACAAACTGGAAGCAGCCTGTATTTCCCTGTTAAGCTATTACGAACGAAATGACAGGACAGCGTTTTTTGATAAAAACAACGATGATAATGAGTTGCTTTCAATTGTATCCTATTCTGAAGAATATAATGGTTTACTCAATGACACATTTGTTCTGCAATCGGTTAAAGGGAAACAGCTTCGGTTGGAAAACGGGTTTATCGACTGGAAATACTTAGGCCCGAATCAGGACATTGAATGGGGGTATTTTATGAACCGCCATTATTTTTTCGACGATTTATATGAAGCCTGGCGCAAAACGGGTGATAAGGCTTATGCTTTAAAATTCAACGATTTAGTGTACGACTGGATCGTTTCAAATCCTGTACCTCAAAAAGAAGATAAAGGCGTGGTATGGCGTGCCCTCGAGGCAGGGAAAAGAGCAACTGTCTGGCCACAGGTATTCCAGAAATTCCAGAAATCAAAAGATTTTTCGCCTACCGTACGAATAATGATGCTGCTTGGCATTTATGAGCATTGCGATTACCTGCAGAAATTTCACCGTACGCATCACAATCATGCCATTATGGAGTATTACGGAATAGCTTCATCTGCAATAACATTTCCTGAATTTAAAAAGTCGGAAGAATGGCTGCAATACATTGACCTGAAAATGAGAGACGAAGCGGATTACCAGCTTTATCCGGATGGTGCTCAGAAAGAATTGACAGCCTATTATCACCATATAGTAATTAAAAATCTTGAACGCTATGTGGCCATTCACAAAGCCGCCAACAAATCTTTGCCTTTTGTTGAGAATATGTTGAGTAGCATGTACAACTATATTGCTTATTCGTCGACACCTCAGAACACGATTCCTCAGAACAACGATGGCGACAAAATCAGCTCAGCCGAAATTATTGGCTGGAGCAAAAGCGTTTTTAACCGGCCCGATTGGGATTTTATTGTCTCAAATGGCAAAAGCGGAACGGAGCCTAAAGATAAGAGCATTTTGTTTCCGTATGCCGGACAAATGGTTATGCGAAACGGTTATCAGGCAGAATCACAATACTTGTTTTTTGATATTGGCCCGTGGGGAATAGCGCATCAGCACAACGATAAACTGCACTTTTCAATTTCGGCATATGGCCGCGAAATAATGCCAGATGCAGGACGGCTTTATTACAAGGACGACGAATGGCGCAACTACTTTAACCTTTCAGCTTCGCACAATGTAATTTTAGTAGATGGGAAAGGACAAAACAGGGATGTGAAAAGCGTAAATGAACCAATCAACCCTAAAAATTATTGCATAAGTCCGAAAGTGGATTTCGCTGTAGGTCAATTCGATAAAGGCTTTGGCGATTTATGGAAGTCAAATAACGCAACTGTAAGCGATTCAATTCCAGGTAAACATACACGGGCAATTATCTATATAAAAGATAAATACTGGCTTATTCTGGATAAAATGGAACTTGATAAAGCCCGGGAAATTTCGCCGTTATTTCACTTTTCACCTGGATGCACAGTATCAGTAAAAGACGGTAAAATTGAAACAACCGATAAATTAAAAGGTAATATTCTGATACTTCCGGTTTCAAAAATCAAATGGAAAACGGAACTGATACGCGGAAAATCAGAGCCCGGAATACAGGGCTGGTATAGCGAAGAATATAATAAGAAAGTGGAAAGTACTTGTGCAAAGTACAGTTATCAAACTGAGTCAAATTCAAATGTTTTTGGTTGGCTGATAGTCCCTTTCAACTGTGATGAGAAACCACGGGTAACTTTCAAAATAAGTAAAATGAGCAGCGATAAAATTTTAATTAAAGTGAGTTACAATGGCGAAACCGAATTAATTTCTTACAGTTTCAATGAGCATGAAAATGGGAAAAGTTTGTCGGTAGTTTTCGATGGTAAAACAAAGTTTGAGTATTAAATAATCCGACAGAATATGAACCAGTCAGCAAAAATAATATCCGTTATTCTGCTTATTATGTCTTTTTTATCCTGCAAATCAATAGCAGAACAAAAGCAGGATGAAGTAAAACAAATCTGTGACAAGGTTGCGCAGTGGCAAATTAAAAATCAGCCTAATGTAATTCATAACGATCTGGACTGGACTAACGGTGCCTGGTATAAAGGATTGGTTGAATGGGCAAAACTTACGAATAATAAATCATATTTTGATTTCTTAATCCACCAGGGTGAGAAAAACAACTGGAATGTGTACGACAGGATTTATCATGCTGATGATATTTGTGTAGCGCAAATGTACATTGAACTTTACAAAAAGTATGGTGGTGACGAACGGCTCAAACCAACCATCGAACGCATGAATTTCATTGTGGCAAATCCATCGCAGGCTCCACTGCAAAAAACAGATTGCAAAGGCAAAGACGAACGTTGGTCGTGGAGTGACGCGCTTTTTATGGCTCCTCCGGTTTATGCGGCAATGTACAAATTAACGGGTAATGTTGAATATCTGAATTACATGGAATCGGAGTTTAAGCTTTGTACCGATTCATTATATGACAAAACTGAAAAACTGTATTACCGTGACAATGCCCGGATACCATTGGTTGAAGCTAATGGCGCCAAACAATTCTGGGGAAGGGGAAATGGGTGGGTTTTTGCAGCAATTCCAATAATACTCGACAATTTGCCAGCTGATTTCAAAAACCGGGCATATTACGAGAATATTTTTAAGCAAATGGCAACTTCGGTTTTGAAAACTCAGGATAAAGATGGTTCGTGGCACGCCAGCCTGCTCGATCCGGGAAGTTATCCCATGCCCGAAAACAGCGCTTCAGCTTTTTTCTGTTACGGTATGGCATGGGGAATCCGCACAGGATTGCTCGACGAAGCAACTTATAAACCCGCTACTATTAAAGCCTGGAACACTCTTACTAAATATGTTTCGGCCGAAGGACGCTTAGGCTATATTCAGCCTGTGGGAAATGCGCCCAAGATTGTTGACGAAACTTCAACAGATGTATATGGCGTTGGGGCATTTTTATTGGCAGGTACCGAAATGTATAAAATGTACAGCCGCAAATAATCAATGACAGATTACAGATAGCCGGAAAAGTAAACTTTCAGAATCCACATTTTCTGAATCTGGCTTATCAGATTTCATGCTTTCATACAAACTATATAAATGAATAAAATACACATTGCAATTGCAGCAAATTTGTATTTCGTTTGCCTGCTTTTAATTCCAGGCAAAAGTTATTCGCAAAATGCTGGATTAACCGGTTCGTGGAGCAAACTAAAAGCTGATGTTGAAAAAACCGGCAAACCTGAATGGCAGGAAATGTTGCAGTATGTTGCTTCGCTTCATGAAAAAAGCACACATCCTGCTCAATATCCATTTCCTTACGATTGGGAAGAAATAGGCCCGGGATATACCTATGGACCAGCCTTCGGACATTGGGATATTGTGCACCAGTCACTCGATGTGCTTTCGTCCTATCCTCAACATAGTATTCAACAACTTTTAAACGATATCACAAACCAAGAGCCTTCAGGCTTAATTCCCGGATCCATCTGGATGCCTGGTGCAAAACTTGCTAAGGAAGGTAAGGCAACATGGAATACTTCTTCTGAAGGTCATCCGCCGGTTTGGGTGTTTGCTGTAAACGAATATATTAAACAAACCGGTGATATTCAAATTCTTAATAAATTCTACACTCCACTGGTAAAGCAGATTAGCTGGTTCGAAAATGAACGCAGGGCCGACGGAGAAGGTTTTTATTACAATGATATTCTAACCAAAAACTGGGAAAGCGGAATTGACCAGGGCGTTCGGTTTGATGCAGACGGATTGGGCCGTTGGGCTTGCATTGATGCAACTTCGCATGTGTATTTCCTTTATCATACGGCAGCCAGCTGGGCAAAAATATTGCAGCTTCCTTCAGAATGGGCCGAAAAAAGGGAACACGAATTGAAGAGTTTTATCCGCGACAGTTTGTACGTGCAGGTTGAAGGTTTTTTCTATGATATCTGGGCCGTTAAAAATGATTCATTACGCCATCTCAATTTTGAAGCTATGTGGCCGATCGTTGTCGGGGCTGCTACTTCTGAACAGGCCAACCGCTTTATCGATGAATATTTAATGGATACGACCTGTTTTTTAACTCCGCATCCAATTTCCACAGTCGGGAAAAAGGACCCGAAATTTAAGTTACAAATGTGGCGCGGACCGGTTTGGAACAGTATGACATACTGGGCAGCAATTGGTTGTATAAATTACGGGTGGAATGATGCTGCCCGGATACTACTTGAAAAGGCTTTGGACGCATCTGCGGTTCAGTTTAAATGTACCGGAACAATCTGGGAATTTTATCACCCCTTCGGAGGTAATCCTGAAGATGTTGCCCGCAAACCAAAAAAGCAACCCAATATGCCATGTAAAGATTATCTTGGGCATAATCCTTTGATCGCTATGTCGCATTTATATGATTCATTGCTTCAATCCGGTGTTTCGTCGGGGCTAAAAAGTTTAATTACTGATGCTTCGAAAAATGTTACGGATAGTTCGGGGTTTGTCGGAAAAATTATTCCGGGCGAAATGAAAACATGGATCGATGATTCTACAGGATATGAAATAACGCAATGGACGAAATCCGGAACCAGTCATCATCCCTATTTTACCGTTGAATCATTTATTGACAATGAAACCGCCATTATATTTTCGAGGCGAACCGGTCGTGACCAACTCTATAAACTGAATCTGACCAACGGTGAAATGACTCAGATGACAACAGGCGGGAAATTGAGAAATATCGATCATTTGCCGCAATTTAAAACTGTCTGGTATCTTGATGGTAAAAAATTATTTTCACTGAATACAACTGATTTAAAATCTGTATTAGTATACGATTTTGAGGCGTTTCCTTTTAAAGTCGGGTCATTCTCGGTTTCCTGCGACGCCAGGTGGTTCATTTTTGCGGTCGAGAAAAAGGATTCCTTATCGGGAGTTTGCGGTTATGGCCCTTATGCCATCTATAAATTGAACCTGGAAGATAAACTGATTACCCAGGTTTCCCTTGAAATGGGATTTAACATCAGTCATGTTCAGGCAAATCCGGTTGATCCCAACCTGATTTTATATTGCTGGCAATGGGAGAAATTCGACAGGGAGCGATTGGTCGGGCATTCTCCGATCAGGTCATGGTGGGTAAATATCGACGGAACCGACGGAGGTCCGTTTAAACAGAAATACGGCACTCAACAAACCCACGAAGCTTGGACCCCGGATGGAAAGAATATCACCTATCTGTATAAGTACCGATGGGGTGCTCTGACAGGCACACATTATTTAGGTATACAGTCTATTGATGGCACTACTTACAAATCCTATCAAACCCAGGTATCACCAGGTCATCAGAATTTATTTAAGGATAACAAGCATTGGATAGTTGACACTTTCAATAATGATGAAACGCTGTTAGCGCTGATAAAAATTGGCAAAAATAAAATCGAAGAATCGGATATTCTTTTTCGTCATGGATCTACAATGTTAGGACAGGATTCACACCCTCACCCCCGGTTTTCGCCAAATGGCAAATATGTGTTGTTCAGTACGGATAAAACCGGGCAGGCACAGGTTTATACCGTTCGCATCAACCTGGATTCTAAAAAATAAACTGAATTGCAATGGATATATCTGCACTAAAATTACCAGGCCTGAAAAAGATAGAAATTTTTCAGGTCAGAAACACAGAAATTCTTTCAACGGAAAGGGTTGTTTCTGTTGATGCTTTGCGCGGCTTCGACATGTTTTGGATCATGGGTGGCGATATGATGTTTATCGGGTTGGACAATGTTTTTCAAAACAAAATTTCGGCCTTCCTGAAAGTACAGATGGATCATACCGCATGGTTTGGATTCAATTTTTACGACATTATAATGCCTCTTTTCCTTTTCCTGGTTGGCGTTTCGATGGTTTTTTCGTTCCGTAAAAGGTTGAGTGCCGGTGGGACAGATAAAGCTTTGTGGCGCCACACCATCAAAAGAGTACTTATCTTATGGATATTGGGAATGGTTGTACAGGGTAATCTGCTAAGTTACAATATTGATCAGATCCATTTGTATTCAAATACCCTGCAGGCCATTGCCAGTGGTTACCTGATAGCTACTGTACTGATTCTCTATTTACCTGTATTCTATCAGATACTAAGCACAATTGGATTGATGCTCGCTTATTGGGCGATTGTAGCGCTTATTCCTGTTGCCGGCAGCACTGCAGGCATGTATTCCATGGATGCGAACGTGCCGATAATTTTCGATCATTTCATACTTGGCCATTTTGACGATGGACTGGAATATACATGGATTATTTCAAGCCTGAATTTCGGAGCCACTACCATGCTGGGAGTTTTTTGCGGATACATTATGCAATCGCATCGCGAAAAAATAGAAAAATTCAGCTTTTTTCTTCTGCTGGGCATAAGCCTTATTGCCATTAGCCTGGTTTGGAATATCTGGCATCCCATCATTAAGAAAATCTGGACCAGCTCATTTGTACTGTTTTCTGGTGGTATCAGCGTGCTTTTACTGGCCGTATTCTACTATCTCATCGATGTTATAGCAATCCGAAAGGGAATCAAATGGCTTATTATACTTGGCTCTAATGCCATTGTTGGCTATGTGGCCTGGCACCTGTTTAAAAAGAGTTTTCTGTATGCCGGAAAAGTATTTATAGAAGATCTGAAACCTTACATCGGTAATTGGTATGATACACTGTACTATTTCTGCGGGTTTTTGGTGATCTATCTGATTATGTGGTACATGTATAAGAATAAGACATTCATTAAGATTTAGATTTCAGGCAATATGATCAAACAACTTTTCATCCTGGGCTGGTTCCTGTTTATTTCATCGGGAGTGTTTTCTCAAAATGAGGCCATTGTTCCGTTGCCAAATTACATGGTAAAAAAGGATGGTCAATTTACAATCAAATCAAAAACCAAAATTGTATTCGACCAAGCCAGCGATACTTTGAGGAGGACTGCCGAATATTTAAATGCAGCAATTGCTTTGCAAACCGGTTTTAGGCTTGCTTTTGCAGGTTCATCTGAAAATGATAATAATTGTATTGTACTGAAATTGCATGCCGCCGATTCGCTGGGAAAAGAAGGTTATATCATGAAAGTAAAGCCTGATGGCATCGAAATCAGTTCAGCCGCACAGAATGGCTTGTTTTACGGAATCCAAAGCCTGATACAGATGCTTCCTTTTAAACAGGAAAATGCAAATCAACTGGCGGTTAATTGTATTGAAATTATAGATGAGCCACGTTTTGCATGGAGAGGAATGATGCTTGATTGCAGCAGGTATTTCTTTTCGACGGAATTTATTAAAAAGCTTCTGGATAACCTGGCCTTGCACAAAATAAATACATTCCATTGGCATCTAACTGACGACCAGGGATGGCGCATTGAAATCAAAGCATTTCCACGGCTTACTTCTGTTGGCGCATACCGTAAGGAAACGTTGCAAGGTCACAAAAAGGACATCCCTGAGATTATGGATGGCAAACCTTATGGAGGCTTTTACACTCAAACCGATATCCGGGAAATTGTAAACTATGCCGGCGAACGATTTATTACAGTTGTTCCTGAAATAGAAATGCCGGGCCATGCACAGGCTGCCATTGCCGCATATCCCTGGCTGGGAAGTACAGATGTTCCAACTGATGTAGCAACCAAATGGGGCGTTAAACCATACCTGCTCAATCCGTTCGATACAACCTTCCATTTTCTCGAAAAGGTGCTTTCCGAAGTTTTTGATTTGTTCCCGGGCGAATATATACATATCGGGGGCGACGAAGCCGTTAAGGAGCAATGGAAATCAAATCCAGAAATTCAGGATAAAATAAAAGCGCTCAACCTTAAGGATGAAAACGAGTTACAAAGCTGGTTCATCAAACGAATCCAAAAATATGCCCAATCCAAAGGAAAGAAAATCATGGGTTGGGATGAAATTACTGAGGGCGGAGCCCCGGAAGATGCAGCCATTATGTATTGGCGCAGCGATCACAAGCAACCTCTTGAAGATGCTGTTAGAGGAAATCATCCTGTAGTTGTAACCCCGCAGGAATTCTGCTATTTCGATTATTACCAGGCATTTCCGCCTAAAGAAAAACTTGCTATCGGCGGCTACCTGACCCTCGACAAAGTTTACACTTTTGAGCCTGTACCGCGGTTCTGCACCAAACAACAGGCACAGCAGATTATGGGCGCCCAGGCTAATTTGTGGACCGAATACATTTCAACCGCCGATCATGCCGAATATATGTTGTTCCCGCGTTTGGCTGCATTATCCGAAGTAGTCTGGACTAAACCTGATCTGAAAGATTACCCGGATTTTGTGCGCAGAATGGAAAAGCTTCTCTCTATTTATGACTCCAAAGGGATTAATTACTGCAAAAAGCAAATTGTAAAATGTCCGTAATAATCAGAAAACTATTCCTTTTATAATTCAATCGTGATGAAGTCAGTGTTAAGTATAATTATGTTTATTGCAATTGCAGTCCAGGAGGCAAATGCACAGCAATATACATTAACTGAAACACCGCAAAGTTTAATTCAAAATATAGCTGATGCCCCAACTGAAAGCAGTGCTATTATATGTGGAAGCATAGGGGAGATTACAAAACCGAAAGTTCAGATTGCTGAAACTTATGCATGGAAAGATACTGATTCGACTTTAAATTCTGTTGCTGAAAATGCAGTAAATAAGGTAATCGAAAGAATTATTGAAAGTACGAACTTCAACCTGATTCAAAAACCGCAAAAACCTTCTGAAACGGTACAGGCTGTTAATTTCAGCAATCACCTGACTATAAATACTGATGGTTTTGCGTATGCCTTAAGTTTTATTAATTGTTCCGTAGACGGTATTTATACGTTTGGATATGGTTCGGAATGCGTAAGCGAGGTTTTTATCAATACTGAAAAAGTTTTTTCTTCAGGAAAACCAGGTAATTTATGGTTTACGGAATTCGCCTACGACAGGTATAAATTCCCTTACATGTTCACTGCATACTGCCATAAAGGGAATAACCCGGTATTAATAAAACTATCAGGAAAAGGGGATTTGAAATTTTACCTGGCAACAATTGAAAACGACGGTCAAATCAATCCGGATGCACACTTTATGCTTGAGCCCGGTTTTGGCGTTACTAATAGCAACTGGCTGGTATGCCGAACTATGGATTCTGCTTCTGTTTTACCTCAGTTTCCAGGAAATAACAGGTTGCCAGTTTTTACGTCAAATAATTGTTTTACAAACTGGGATGTGCCTGAAGTGCCATTGGTGGCCAGTCTTGCTGCAAACAGCGGCTCTCCTTTTAAAAAGCATTCGTATGTTGAATGGCATTATTCGAACGGTGCAACTCTTTGGAGTATTTTAAATTATGCTTCGTTAACGCAAAATAAGAATTTTGAAAATTTCGTATCGGAGTGCTGCAATTTCAATCTGCAAAACTTTGATAATTTCAAATTTCAGTACTTCGGACTCAATGAAATTCATGGGTACAATCACCGCATGTACCGTATGCATATGCTTGACGATGCTTCTGCCCCCGCACTGCCATATCTTAAACTATTTGCACAAGGAAAACTAGCAGGAGCGGGTCAGTTGTTGAAAAATGCAGAAGAATATGTTGTAAACTGGCAATACCGCCTGGTTGATGGCACTTTTTGCAGGCCCGAACCATGGGCAGCGACTATTTGGGCTGATGATCTTTTTATGGCTGCACCATTTCTGATGATGCTGGGGGAATCAGGCGGAGATTCAGGATATTTCGATGAAGCAGCGTTCCAGGTTATTTCGTATTACAAATATCTTTTCGATACCAAATCAGGATTATGTAGACATGGATGGGTAAATTCGCCCGAAAAAGATTCAATTCCTTTTTGGAGTCGTGCAAATGGATGGATGATTTGGGCTACTTCCGAAGTGTTATTAAAATTGCCCGAAACGCACAAAGATTACAATACAATTAAAGCACTTTTTAAAACACATGTGGACGGGCTATTGGCCTGGCAAAACCAGGAAGGATTTCTGCACCAGTTAATTAACGATTCAGCTACTTTTGCCGAAACATCATCAACAGCCATGCTAACCATTGCTTTGGCCAGGGGCGTAAACCGGGGATGGTTAGCGGAAGAATACACAAAAGCAGCCTTAAAAGGCTGGAACGCCGTGCTCACTCGGATTGAACCCGATGGCACTGTAAAAGACATTTGCGAAGGAACTTCGATAAATACAAAAAGCAAATATTATGTTGAAAGAAAAACAATGGATCACGATCCGCGAGGGCTCGGCGCGGTTATTACCGCCGGGCTTGAAATAAGTAAATTGAACACACGTCATTAACAAGAGTAAAAAATCACTTATTTCTATATGAATGTTTATTCATTGTTACATTTTGTGAGATATTCATATATCTTTATTCAATTAAAGGGAAAGTATGAGTAAGCGTTTTTTGATTACTGTTATTTGTCTGTTTCTCAGTTATACGGTTTTTGCCATTGATATACAAGAGGTAAAGCTGCACAACAGAATGTCGACAAATAGCATTTCTGCTATTTTACAGGATAATTCCGGCTTTTTGTGGCTTGGAACCGATGATGGTTTAGGCCGGTTCGATGGCTATACCCTTGAGCCGATTAATTTTATTGAGTCAAATTTATTATTTGACCAGATTAGTGTTTTGTACAAAGACAGAAAAGGGAATATCTTAATCGGGACCAGGTATGGCGCGTATTGGTATAATCAGTCAACTACTGTGCTTAGCGCAATTTACCCGTCTGATATGAAGACCTATATCTACTGTTTTGCAGAAGATAATAGCGGGAATATCTGGGTTGGCACAGATGCAGGACTTTTTATTTTCGATTCCGAATTTAATCTTGTCCGCAGATTAACTTCATCAAAAGGATTGTCGGGCAGTAAAGTAAATGATATACTTATTGTCTCGGATACGTCGTTTCTGATAGCGACAGAAAATGGCTTAAACTATATTTCTCACGAAAAAGCAAGTCAAAAAACCAGCATAGCAAACGTTTCAATCAAGAATATCGATTTAATAATACAAGGGAATGTCCGTAAGCTCTTTAAAGACAAGTCTGATTATGTTTGGGTATGCTTTAACGAGGAAGTTTTGCGGATACATGAAACTCAACTGATAAACAAAACGGGCTATATACAAATAGCCCAGAATATTGAAGCCAGCACAATAGCCCAGATTCAAAACGAAATTTGGATAGGCTCCCGGGGTCAAGGCGTTGAAAGGTTTTCAATTGTTAATCCTGCTTTACCGGTGCAGCTTGAAACATGGTGGATTGACAAATCAAATAAAAGTGAGATTAAAAACACTATACTTTCAATCTTCCAGGATAAATATAAAAATGTATGGATTGGCAGTTTAGATGGTTTTTATGTTTATCCCAAAGTGCGTGAACTGCCTTTTATTTCGGTTAAAAACAACCCTGCTATCCAAAACTCACCTTCGTCGAACACTATTTCATCAATGTTGGTTGATAGTTACAATGCTGTTTGGATGGCGACTGCAAATGGATTAAATAAATTTGAATGGGTAGATAAACAAAAGAAAATCTATAAAATTGACCGGTTTATTGACGCGTCAACGCCTGTTAACCTCATCAGGGATAATAAGTTACAGAATATAATTGAGTGCGAACCTGGCGTTATATTATTAAGCACTAAATCAACACTCCGGTTTTTTAACATTAAGGACAGGAAATTCTATAGCGACAAAATTATTGATTTGCAGCTGAATAACCTGGGGATGCGCTATGCATATTCGTCGTGTAAAGATAAAAACTCAAATATCTGGCTCGGATTTGCCGAAGGCGGAATAGGCGCAATTAATGTCAGGCTTAAAAAAGTCTACAAAATAAACTCGTCGCAAATTGATGAAAGCAGGCATCGTAGTATTATCTGCGATAAAGAAGGGTGTATATGGATTACTTCCGATGAGCAGGGGCTTTTCCGTTTAGTTTTTGATGAGAACTTAAATATAAAAAGCATAAAGAATTTCCCGCCCAAGTATTTTGATAATTCATTTTTAACGTCCCTCAAAGAAGACAAAAAAGGAAATATCTGGATTGGGAGTTCAAAAGGAGTGTTCCTGTTAAAACCAGATAATTTCGAAATTTCCAAGTATCTGAATGAAAATCTTAAGCAAAGTTTTTATGTAAAGAGCTTTGTTGAAGATGCATATGGAAACATTTGGGTTTCAAGCCTGAAGGGAGTTTACAAAATTTCGGCCGAAAATAATGTGGAATATTATGAGCCAAATCCGAATACATACATTTCTAAAGCTCAGTATATTTTTGGTTCAGTTTCAACCGAGGATGGTTTTGTGTATTTAGGTGGTGTGAATGGACTTACCGTTTTTAATGCCGGCGAATTAAAGCCCGATTCATTTAATGTGAAGCCGTGTATATCAAGATTTACTATACTTGGGAAGTCAGTTACTTCTGACCCGAAACATATTGCTATGGATATAAACCAGGCTGAAGAAATTGTGCTTACGCACCGCGATTTTCAGTTTTCCATTGAGTTTTCGGCCATGCAGCTTTTCGATGCTCAAACAACCAAATATGCTTACCGCCTGATAGGTTTCGATTCAACATGGACCTATACCGACGCCCAGCGCAGGATAACTTCTTATTCAAATCTAAGGCCTGGCAATTACACTTTCCAGTTGAAAGCTACAAATAGTTCAGGGAAATGGATGAAGAGTGAGTTTTTCCTTAAAATCAAAGTATTACCCGCACCCTGGAAAACCTGGTGGGCGTATACGATATATTTTGCAGCCTTGTTTCTGATAGTGTTTTTTATTCTGCGGAGTATTATTTTGTATAATAATTTGAAGCATAAGGAAGAGCTAACCCAATGGAAAATAAGGTATTATCATAATATTTTGAACACGATTAAAACACCACTGAGTTTACTTCAGTCGCCGTTAACAAATATCATTGATAACTTTGATACGCTGACCATCGATAAAATTAAGGAGAGCCTGCATATTATTCAAACCAACACGAAACGCTTGTCGCATTTTGTGAAGCAACTGGTAGAGTTTCGTAAAATTGATCTTGGCAAAGCAAGCCTTCATCTGGCTGAAATTGATATTGTTTCATTTTGTAAGTCAATGCATGAAGCGTTTTTACAATTAGCTGAATCCAAAAATATCGCATTCAGTTTTAATAGTAATGTTGTCGGCACCCAGGTAATTATTGATGTCGAAAAAATGGAACTGGTGTTGTTTAATCTGCTTTCGAACGCAATAAAATTTACAAACGAAGGAGGACGAGTTTCGTTAAGTTGTGTACTTGATCCGGGCAACGAAAAAATCTGGATTTCTGTCGAAGATAATGGAATCGGAGTTGCAAATGAGAATCTTAACCAGGTATTTGAGCGCTTTTGGACAGCCGAAATTCCTGATACGAAATCGCAGCTGCGGGGCACAGGGATAGGATTATCACTGGTAAAGGATTTTATCGAATTACACGAAAGTAAAATATCGGTGCTAAGTACGCCTGGAAATGGCAGCACTTTTAAATTTTTTATTTCGACCGAAAAAAAGCATCTTGAAATCCTGCGATCCACCCAAACCATTAGCCAGAAAGAAGTTAAACCTCTTTATTCAATACAGCACGTTAACATTGAAAAACATGCTAATACGTTTTCCAAATCAACAAATAATATAAATCTGCCAATTGTTTATTGCGTTGATTCCGACAGCGATTTGCTGAGCTATTTGAAATCAGAACTGGAAGAGACCTGTAGGGTAGAAGTATTCTCGACTATTCCCGAAGTAACCAGGGCTATGCAAAAAAAACACCCGAATCTGATTATTTCAGAGGCCATGTTTGTCAATTCAACCTTGGGTTTCGATTTCTGCAAGCGCATAAAATCTGATAATTATACAAGTCATATTTTATTTATTATTCTTTCGGGCTTAGGTACCGAAGAAGATAAATTGCGTGCCTATGAATACGGCGCCGATGCTTTTGTTAGCAAGCCTTTTGATATTTCTTTTCTGAAAGTGAGAATACAATTGTTATTGAAAATGCATTTTAAAGTTACCGAAAAAATCAAAAAAGAACTTTTGGTAAACCCTAAAGAGGTTGATATTTCTACTAATTCTGATTTGTTTCTAGCCAATGCCATGAATTTAATTGAAGAGAAATTCGCAGACGAAAAATTTGATGTCGATGTACTTGCGGATAATCTGAACATCTCTCGTTCGATGTTGTACCGCCGGTTTAAAACAGTAGTAAATCAATCGCCTGCGGAATTTATTAAGGAATTCCGTTTAAAACGTGCCGCTCTTTTTCTCGAAACTACTTCACACAATGTAACCGAAATAGCCGAGAAAGTTGGCTTTAACGATGTGCGTTATTTTAGCAAACAATTCAGGGCGCAATTCGGAGTATTACCAAAAAGCTATTCTATGGGGAAAAAGAAAAAACAATAAAGTTAGCTGGCTGATACTACCATCCCGAAGTTCAAAATATCAATCAAAATACAGATTTGAGTATTCTGAAAGATAAATAGCAAAGAGTCTTATCGGTTTAACCATCAACACCTTTCATTAAAAAGGAGGATATAGAAATGAACAATTTTAAATGTTTTCATCCATTTATTTCAGCGAACTCTTTTAAATTTAAAAGGAGTTGCCGGTAAGTGGAGTAGTAAAATAAAAAAAATGGTTGATAGTGTTAACTGGTTGTCTGAAAGAACTTCATAGCACTAAAGTCAGGCTGCCAATACCCAAAATCCGAATTTTTGAATTCTTAAATAATAACTCAATCCTTTAGTAACTACCCTATGAATAAGCCCCAGGAAATCACACCTAAAACCGGCAATTACCGGTGGACAATTATTTCGCTTGTTTTCTTCGCCACCACAGTAAACTATCTCGACAGGCAGGTGATCAGCCTGTTAAAACCTATCCTCGAAAAGGAATTTAGCTGGACTGAGACAGATTATTCAAATATTGTTATCGCGTTTCAATTTGCTTACGCCATTGGATTACTTGGTTTTGGCAGAATAATTGATAAAATCGGCACTAAGCTTGGATATGCATTATCGCTTACCGTATGGAGTTTTGCGTCCATCGCTCATGCATTTGCTACATCCACCTTCGGTTTTGGCGTGGCACGCGCGGCATTGGGTTTAAGCGAAGCCGGGAACTTCCCCGCTGCGGTAAAAACAGTAGCCGAATGGTTTCCCAAGAAAGAACGTGCTTTGGCGACCGGAATATTTAATTCAGGTTCAAACATAGGTGCTATAATAGCCCCGCTGGCTGTTCCCTGGATTGCGCTCACCTGGGGCTGGCAGGAAGCATTTATCATAACCGGAGCCATTGGATTGATCTGGCTGATTTTCTGGTTTATTTTTTACGAAGTGCCGGCAAAGCAGGCACGTTTAAAAAAAGCTGAATTTGATTATATCCACAGCGATACCGACGAAATTGTTTCTGAAAACCTGGAACCGGTAAAATGGATTAAACTCCTTGGATTTAAACAAACCTGGGCTTTTATTATTGGCAAATTTATGACCGATCCTATCTGGTGGTTCCTGCTCTTCTGGTTGCCGTCCTTTCTGAAAACCGAATATAATATGACCGGCATGCAGGTAAGCCTTCCACTTGCCGTTGTTTATACAATGACCTGCTTCGGCAGCATAGGCGGTGGCTGGCTTTCAGGCTACCTGATCAGAAAAGGCTGGCCGGTGTACAAATCACGCAAAGTTTCGATGCTTGCATTTGCCATATGTGTAATTCCTGTGGTTGCTGCACAGGCGTTGGGCCAGATTAATCCATGGATTGCTGTATTCATAATTGGAATTGCTGCTTCTGCCCACCAGGCTTGGTCGGCAAATATCTTCACCGTAGCGTCAGATATGTTTCCTAAAAAGGCCGTTGCCTCTGTTGTGGGAATTGGATCCATGGCCGGAGCCATTGGCGGAATACTCATCGCCAGGCTTGCCGGTGTATTACTCGACCATTATAAAAACCTGGGCCATATCGAAACCGGGTATTACATAATGTTTATCATCGCCGGACTGTCATATTTAACTGCCTGGCTGATAATGCATTTGCTTGCCCCGAAAATGAAACAGGTGGAAATTTAAGTCAGATTAAAAGTTTGAAAGTATGTAAAAATGATCCTTTGTAGTTTAATTGAGATTCCAGAATAAAAAAAGTGAGGAAAAATATTCTAGGCTATCCTAAGTTCCTCTCCGCGGAGAGGAACTTAGGGAGTGGTTTTGGTTTGGGAATATTATAAAGTTCTTTTAACTTAGATTCTAAAAAGTCAACTGATTATGTTGAGCGAATATATGATTTAAGATATTTCTTCCTCAGTCCTGGTTGAATTCAAACCTGCAATCTTTGGATTTTTATCCTGTTAAGTTTTTCTATTCAGTCGAGGTAAATAGAAAATATGCTTCACGAAAAGTGCCGGCTCCTCCCCATGCAGGTTGTAAAAATCTTCAAGAAATGAATTGAAAGGTGCCTGGCCCGGAATCGCCTTTTCTTTAGCAATTGAGGTGAGATCTTCAAATTCGATACTGACAGTACGTTTAGGCATAAAGAATAGCAGGTTTGCCAGTATATAAAAAGTTCCTTTTACTAATTGCACTAAAAAATCCGGTGATTTGCCGGTCTTTGCTTTCGAAAACATACTTCCCCATAAGCCATTTATGCGTACACCTACAATTTGAACACCTTCAGGGATGGTATTGACAATATGATATGCCGATTTTTTATTGAAAATTTTCTCAAAACCTTGCCCTGCAATCTGTCCGCTTGGGTAGATCACAACATTTTTCTTTCGTCTGAAGCCTTTATAAACGGAGCGTATAATTGATTTTAAAACCAGGGTATTGCGGCTGCCTGTTTCCAGGTCACTGACCCGCACAGCGCCCATTCGTTTAAAATACCATTTTGCTACAGGGATGTCGAAGTACTTCTCCGAAATAACAGGAATTACGGTTGTATACCGGTAGATATGGCTTAGTAAAATGAGTGGGTCTATCAGTGCCTGGTGGTTAGGCAGAAAAAGTATAGGCGAATTGCTTTTCAAAATTTCAGATCCCTTAATTGAAATCCTGTAGCGTGAACGAAGAGCAAGCCTTATCTTAAAAGCTAAAATCCTCGATAAAAGAACAATGAACCAGTCTGTTTTTCTCATTCGGATTTTACTTTATAATTCGTAACTAATCCCCCTACTATGATTTGCTTTTTTAAGAGTACTTAAAGTGCCTAGAGTGCCTAAAGTGCCTAAAATTAGCTCCATGAACTTCTGAAAATTCCCAATAATATATTTGGGTTTTATCTCAAGACATAGGGTTGCTTGCGAGAAAAGCAAATTATTGAGTAATTTATTGTTTAATCCAACTTCCTCAATATCTCAAAAACTTGTTGTCTTCAATGAACTTTAGGCACTCTAGGCACTTATAACTTTAGGCACTGATTAGTTACAATGATCCAAATGTACTAAGTTTTGGTTAATTGTAATCAGATTGAATGAGATTACAAAAATAGGTAACTATTCAGTCCGATCAATATACATTTTTTGCCACAGATCTCGCAGATTTCACAGATTTGAATCACTATCAGCAGTTTTTCAAATTAAAAATGAATATCGCTTTTCTGTGAAATCTGCGTAATCTGTGGCATAGATATGTTTTAAATATACTGATTGGTTACAAAAATAGTATTGCCGGATTTTTTTGAATCCATATTTAAACCGGATTCAAATAATAATAGTAGTTTTAGCATAAATTATTCAGACTGATATGACGAGACCGATTTTGCCTGTAAATTCCACTAAGGTTATCAATGCCTGGTGTTCTTACGATATCGCCAATTCCGCCTATATGTTAAGCGTAAATACCGTGTTATACCCGATATTTTATCAGCAGGTAACAAAGAAGGCTTTTGGTTCGGAAATGGTGACATTCATGGGTATGAATATAAAGAATACCGTTTTGTACGAATATGCCATTGCTTTGGGTTATTTCCTGGTTATATTATTGACTTTATCATTATCAGGTATTGCCGACCTGGGCGGATATCGAAAACGTTTCATGCAATCATTTACAGTGCTGGGTTCTTTTGCCTGCATGGGATTATTCTTTTTTACAGGTGAAAACATAACATTAGGACTCTTACTTCCGATGCTGGCAGTATTAGGATTTGCAGGCTCACTTGTTTACTACAATTCATTTTTACCGATTATTGCCACCCCCGACCGGCACGACCGCATCAGCGCCAAAGGTTTTTCCTTTGGGTATGCAGGAAGCATGATATTGCTGATCTTTAATATTTTCTCGTTACAAAATTATCAGATGTTCGGCTTTTCAGATAGCCTGGAAGCCATACAGTTTTCATTTATTCTGGTTGGCGTATGGTGGCTGGCCGTTTCCCAAATCGCATTTTACTTTTTGCGTGAAGAACGAAAAGAGGTCAGCTGGGATGTAACCATTTTTACACGGGGATTTCATGAGGTTTTTAATGTATTTGGTTACATTAAAAAACATAAGACCATGTACAGGTTTCTTCTTTCTTTCTTCTTTTTCAGCATGGGTGTTCAAACCATTATTATTGTTGCTTCCCTATTCGGTAAAGCGGAACTTGGAATCTCTGATACCAAGCTGATCATGACAATCCTGATTATTCAACTGGTTGCCATCCTGGGTGCTTATTTTTTTGGAAGAGTTTCTACCCGTTATGGAAACAGGACCTCGCTGCTGTGGATGCTTGGGATTTGGGTATTTGTTTGTTTGTCAGCTTATTATGTTCACGAGGAAATTCAATTCTATGTTTTGTCAGCGCTGCTTGGCCTGGTAATGGGTGGAATCCAGTCGCAGGCGCGATCAACCTGGTCGAAATTAATGCCTTCGGATACAACGGATACTGCTTCTTATTTTAGTTTTTACGACAGTACCGAAAAATTTGCCATTGTAATCGGGATGCTCGGTTTTGGAATTATTGAACAAGTTACAGGTAACATGCGTAACAGTACCTTGCTGTTGTCCTTGTTTTTTATTGTAAGCTTCCTGATTATTGCATTCACGAAATTGAAAAAAGACGAAACTTCGCTTGCATAGATTTCACTTAGTATTTTGATTTGGGATAGGGGAGTGGAGATACGAAATATTTCCGATTCCGGGATTACTAAGTTTTTTTTGCCTCATGGTTTGAATAGTATTAAAACAGGAATAACACTAAGAAATACAAAAAGTGCCCGAGACAGGATTAGTTGTAAGATCCTGAAAGGGGAGGGCTTAACAGCGAAGCCTCATTCTCACTGAGAATAGATCTTTGTTCTGGTATTCAATATGTTACAATTTTTTGGATCAAATATCAATAAAGAACGAGATCAACCTGATATTCCATTCATGACTATATGCTAGAATATCAGTAGAATATAAAATTTTACTGGATCGTTATCAGCAAATTAGCAGAAGTAAGAATGAAGGAGCAATAAACTCAATTTTAAACAAAAATACATGTATGTAAGTTTGATATTTTTCAATGAGTTTTAAAATCCCTTTTTCTCAAGGTTTTTTTCATTGGATTTCGTGAAGGCAGGACACATTTTTAAATTTAAAGTCTTCTCCCTATAATTCAATTTCCCCCTTCAACTTCATCTCAACTGACGAACTTCCGACCTGAACCATATATTTACCTTTGTTGAGTTTCCATGCTTTTGCAGTTGGATCAAAAAATCCAAGTTGGCTGGCATTCAATGGAATATCGAAGGTTTTAGTTTCATTTCTTCGGATCAGTATCTTTTGAAATCCCTTCAATTCCTTAACAGGCCTGTCGATGGATGGTTTTAGTTCACTAACGTACAACTGTGCAATTTCTGTTCCGTCGACCTTGCCGGTATTTTTCACATCAAAATGAGCGATATATTTCTGATCCGAAACATTTTCGATCCGAAGATTGGAATACTCAAAAGTGGTGTAGGAAAGCCCGAAACCAAAAGGGAACATGAGCTTGGTATTATTTTTATCGTGATACCTGTAGCCTACGTAAATGCCTTCCTTGTAAACTGCTTTTTCATCCCGGTTCAGATAATTGTCAAAAGCAGGTGGGAACTCACTTTTATTCTGAACATAACTGAACGGCAACTTTCCAGACGGGTTGTACGATCCGAACAGTACATCTGCAATAGCATTGCCGCCTTCGTTCCCGGTAAACCAGGCTTCGACCAGGCCTGAAACGTTATTGATCCACGGCATTACATTCAACGGGCCACCGTTGTTGAGCACTACAATTACATTGGGATTTACGGCTGAAACTGCTTTGATTAGCTCATTCTGAATCAGGGGTAATTCAAAATCAGTCCTGTCGGCACCTTCGGCTTCCCAAAACCGGTCTATACCGGCACAAATAACTACAGCATCTGATTTTTTTGCGAGGGCAACAGCTTCATCAATCAATTTCGGATCGTGATAATACCAGCCCAGCCTAATGGTTGCCCCGCCAATAGCTTCGTAGTATTCGAGCTTAATCTTATATGGCTTGCCGGCTTCCAGCCTGATGGTTCCATAGCGAAATTCCTTATCATGGTTAAACCATTGATCAATAATCAGCTTATCATTCACATATAACCGTACCCCATCATCGCAATGAGTTACAAAATCGTAATAACCGGTTTCGGGCGGGGTAACAGTGCCTGACCAGCGGGCCGAAAAATAGTCATTGCCTATGGTTTTGTCTATGATTTTTGATTTTTCTTTTTGCTCTTTGTCAGTGAGATAAAATGTAGGGCCTGCCTGCCACACAAAATCAACTGTTGTATCGAGCTGTGAAACGGTGGGCGATCCTTTCAGATCCATATTGTTATAATATTCAGCCCATAATCCTTTTTTGCCCCTGAATGTATTGGAAGGTTTCAGGTATTGTTTGCCGATCGGGATCAGCGTGTCGGCAATGCTTGCCCCTTGCGCATAAGCAACTTTGATATGGTTTCCGGCAGCTTTGGTAATTCCTTCGAGTGGAGTAACTTTATAAAACACATTTTCAATATATGAACTTCCGCCGCCGCCCATCCGGAGTTTAGCGGCATTGGGGCCGATAACAGCCAGCTTCTTCACTTTACTGCTTTGAATGGGTAAAATGTTGTTTTTATTTTTGAGCAAAACAATACCCTCACGGGCTGCTTTCCGGTTGAGTTCCTGGTGTGCTTTGGAGTTTAGTTGTGCCAGGTCCGGCGGAGATTGTTTGTCCATCATACCTGTTAAGAAAATAACTCTCAGCACCCTTCGGGCCATTTCGGTGATGGTGGCTTCGGAGACCAGGCCATTTTTAACAGCTTCAGCCAGAGGTGCGCCAAATAAATCAGTCTTATAAATGATACAATCCAGACCTGCATTAGCTGAAGGAGCTGTTGAGTGTGCCCCGGCCCAGTCGGGCATTACAAAACCCTTGAATCCCCAGTTGTTTTTCAACATGTCAGTAAGGAGATACTTATTCTCGGAACAATAAATGCCGTTTACCTTATTATACGCCGACATTACCGACCACGCATTGCCTTCCGTAACAGCATCCTTGAATGCAGGCAGGTAGATTTCCTGCAATGCCCGTTCGTCAACAATAACGTCGACGCTGTTGCGGTAAAATTCCTGGTTATTTGCGGCAAAATGTTTTAGGGTGGCAACAACTTTTTCGCTTTGCAATCCTTTTGTAAAAGCAACTGCCAGGCGCCCTGTGAGGTATGGATCTTCGCTGTAATATTCAAAGTTACGGCCGCATAACGGGTGACGGATAATGTTTATACCAGGACCTAAAAGTATCTGTATATTTTTTGCATTTGCTTCCGAGCCAATGGCAGTGGCAACTTTATTGATAAGTGAAATATCCCAGCTTGCGCCCAACGAATTCGCACAAGGATAAAAGGTTGCCGCACCATTGCGGTGTGCACCGGCAGGACCATCAGAACATTGAAGTGAAGGGATATTGAATTTTTCGATTCCTACTGTTGCGCCGCCAGTGCCCTGCAGTAAAGTCAATTTCTCACTAAGACTCATCCGGCTCAGCAAGTCTTCAACCCTTTCATCAACACTCAAAGTGTTGTTTTTGTAAGGTTCCGTATCGCTGAAGCTGAAAAAAAATATACTTGCAATGCAAATCGAGGCGATTAAAACACTTTTTATCTTCATTCAAATTGATTTTTAATATACGTCAATTTTGCTTTTGGAATTGCGACCGTTACGAAAAGCAGGAATTCATTGATATCCATATTACTAACCTAAACCACTAGAATAAATAACTGAAATCAATGAACTCCTGAAAACCCTTTCATGTCATAAGGGTTTTTGCATTGCACATTTCGTATCAAAATCAACCAATCCCAGCCAATCACAGCTGCAATCTCAACAAACGGTCAAGTTCATCAAGCCGCAAATATATACCGGAAAAAGCCATACAGATAACCCAAACAGGCTTTTGTATCATTACAACTTGGTATATGATTAAAATGAACCAAATAAGATTCGTGCTTTGTTTCCAATAGGATTAGGTAAGAAAAGATTATAGTAAAGGAAAGTTAGCAACCTGCCCCAAAAACCAAAAACAGCTATATATTTGCTGAAAAAGGCAGAAAAAGGGAAACCGCCAACGCACAAACCGCACATTTGTAAACCGCACACTTGCCCTGAATTTGACGAAGGAAATCAACGCAAGACCTAAGTTTGCAAAAGAGCTGTTTACTTGCCGTTGCACCACTGGAAATTGATACATTTGTATTTATTTGAAACGAATTAAAAAAATGAATTTAGCCCAATACATTGACAATATTAACCAACGATATAAACTTGGTAATGCAACTGAACATACTTACAGAGGTGATTTACAACAACTGCTGGAGAGCATGGTTACAGGCATTGCAGCCACTAACGAACCCCAGCGTATTAGTTGCGGTGCGCCCGATTATATCCTTACCCGAAAAGGCATTCCGGCAGGGTACATCGAAGCGAAAAACATAGGCGAAAACCTGAACGACAAACTGTTCAAGGAACAATTCGACCGTTATAAAGCTTCGCTTGACAACCTGATTTTAACCGATTATATTGATTTTCAATTTTACATTGACGGTGGGTATAAAACCGCTGTGCGGATTGCCGAAATCAGGAACGGGAAAATTTTACCGCTGCCCGACAACTTCGCACATTTTGAAACACTGATAAAGGATTTCTGCGCTTACCAGGGGCAAACCATTAAAAGTTCACGGAAATTAGCCGAAATGATGGCTGCCAAAGCCCGGATGCTTGCCGATGTGATTGAGAAAGCATTGGATAGCGACGAGGAAAATGAGGAAAACAGTTCGCTCAAAGACCAGTTTCTTGCCTTCAGGCAAATACTAATACACGACATAAACGCCAAAGGGTTTGCCGATGTGTATGCACAAACCATTGCCTATGGCATGTTTGCAGCCCGTTTGCACGATACTACTTTAAACAGTTTTACTCGGCAGGAAGCAGCCGATCTGATCCCAAAAACTAACCCATTTCTGCGCAAACTGTTTCAGTATGTGGCCGGGTACGATTTGGATAGCCGTATTTCGTGGATTGTGGATGGCCTGGCCGATGTGTTCCGTGCTACCGATGTGGCCGAACTGTTGAAAAACTTTGGCAGCGCAACCCGAACCCAGGACCCCATTATCCATTTTTACGAGACATTTTTAACTGCGTACGACCCTGCTTTGCGCAAAGCCCGTGGCGTTTGGTACACACCTGTGCCGATTGTTAATTTTATTGTACGTGCCATTGATTACATTTTGATCACCGAATTTGGCATTGCCGCTGGATTGGCCGATAACTCCATGACAACAATAAAAGTGAATGTGCCGGGTGTAAAAAATCAGATTGAAAAACAGGTACATCGTGTGCAATTCCTCGACCCTGCAACCGGAACGGCAACCTTTATAGCTGAACTTATCAGACAAATACATGCCAAATTTAAAGGGCAGGAAGGCATTTGGAGCGATTATGTGGAGAAGCACCTTATTCCCCGACTGAATGGGTTTGAAATACTGATGGCTTCGTATGCAATGGCACACCTTAAACTGGATTTACTATTGAGGGAAACCGGTTATGTGCCGAAAAACGAACAGCGTTTCCGCATTTACCTTACCAATAGCCTCGAAGAGCACCATGCCGATACCGGAACCCTGTTTGCCAACTGGCTGAGTACCGAAGCCAACGAAGCAAACCATGTGAAACGGGATACGCCGGTGATGGTAGTTACCGGGAATCCGCCGTATAGTGTTAGCAGCACCAATAAAAGCGAATGGATTGAAAATCTTACTGCCGACTACAAAAAGGATTTAAACGAAAGGAACATCCAACCCCTTTCCGACGATTATATAAAGTTTATTCGGTTTGGGCAGCATTTTATTGATAAAAACGGCGAAGGCATTTTGGCTTATATTTCAAACAACAGTTTTCTCGATGGCATTATTCACCGCCAAATGCGGAAGCATTTATTGCAAAGTTTTGATAAGATATACATACTCGATTTGCACGGCAACGCAAAGAAAAAGGAAGTTTGCCCCGATGGTTCACCCGACCAAAATGTATTTGATATTATGCAGGGGGTGAGCATAAGTATTTTTGTAAAAACAGGTAAGAAAAAGAAAGGTGCCTTAGGGGAAGTATTTCATTTTGATTTGTTTGGGAAAAGAGAGGTTAAGTATGATTTTTTGAATGAAAATTCTTTGAAATCTTTAGTTTGGAATGAATTAAAGCCAGAGTCCCCAAATTATTATCTGGTGAAAAAAGATTTTAGCCAGAGTAAAGAATATGAGATAGGATTTAAGATTGATGAGTTATATATATTACAATCTCTGGGAATTGAATTTGGTTCAAAAGAATATTTTCTAAATGAGGATAAAGGTCAAATGCAAAAATTTCTTCAATCTTCAATCTTCAATACTTCTTTAGCTGATAAGGAAATCGAAAACAGATTTGGTATTAGGACAACAAGTGGCTGGCTTTTCAGCAATCTTAGGAAGCAAGAATTAGTAGAAGGTTTTCAAGTAGATAAAATAAAGAGGTGCGCTAATTCTCCGTTCGATACAAAATTTACATATCATTCAGCGATACTCAGGAGACCTCAGTTAGAAGCACTTAAAAGCATGTATTCAGAAAATATTGCATTAGTAACTTTGCGCCAATCCAGAGCAAACAATACTTTCTGCTATTTTCTAACAACAAATATTTATAGCAAAGATTTAATTTCAATTTTAGATCGCGCAACAGGTTTCCCTCTTTATCTCTATCCCGAAATCAAAGCCCAACAAACCATTGACCAAACAACCGAACGCACACCCAACCTAAATTCCGAAATAGTAAAGCAGATAGCAGAAAAGTTAGGCTTACGCTTCACTAACGAAAAGGAGCAAACACCGGATACTTTTGCCCCGATTGACTTACTGGATTATATATATGCCGTTCTACATTCGCCAACGTACCGCGATAAATACAAAGAGTTCCTGAAAATTGATTTTCCGCGTGTGCCTTATCCGAAGGATGCTGCTACATTTTGGAAATTGATAGCACTTGGTAGCGAATTACGGCAAATACACCTGTTAGAAAGCCTGGTTGTAAGCAAACTTATTACCCAATATCCGGTTGGCGGCAGTAATATGGTAGGGAAAGTACATTATGATGTCTCGCGTGACTCTACGCCCGATGCCGCCACTATTAGCAAAGTGTTTATAAACGAAACCCAATATTTCGCCAACGTGCCCCAGGTAGCATGGGAGTTTTACATTGGAGGCTACCAACCCGCACAAAAATGGCTGAAAGACCGGAAAGAGCGTGAGCTGCTGTTTGATGATATTCTGCACTATCAAAAAATCATTGTTGCCTTGACAGAAACGGATCGATTGATGAAAGAGATTGATAAGATTGAATCATTATGAATAATTTACCTGATTCTCGGTTTTGGATTCCTGATGAAGGAACATACAACAAAATACAAAAATTAAAAAAATATGTTGCTTTTATAGCCGGTTTACCATTTTCATCTGATGAAGATAAGCAGAAAGCATCAAGGATTATTTTCCTAATTGAAAATATCAATAAACCTGAAACGTTTAGATCATGGAACGTTTGTTTGGATATTTTTGATCGTGATATTCAGTATGGTTTTAATAAAAGTAAGGGTATTTACTGGAGAACTTGGTCTGTTTATTTTGAAGGTGATAGTTTAGAGATTGAAGCTTCTTCAAAACACACACATGATATTTTTCATTATGGTGATGATTTTCATTATTTCGGCCTAATTTATTTTACCAAAAATATTGAATATCAAAGGCTTTTTTTAGAAACAGATATAGATGAATTTGTTAACGATGCATCGAATTTCAACAAATATATTACAGAATCTTTAAATGATATAGAAATTGATATAGTCTTATTGTAGTGTAGGTTAAACTTGATTTGCACTTAAAAACCTACGCTTAAATAAAAAAAAGTGGGCATTACACCCACCTCCCCGGTTAAGCTTGAAGTTATCGCGCCACCTTCGGCTTTTAACAGCATTACAAAAATGCAATTATTTTACTTATTTTCAACAATAGCCCTCAAAAAAAAGTTGTGAGATAAAAACCTGTTAAATTAAACTGCGGGAAATAAGCCTGAGCCTATTTCCCGCAGAGTTTCAGATC
Organism: Bacteroidales bacterium; assembly: GCA_030654075.1. Taxonomy (GTDB): domain Bacteria; phylum Bacteroidota; class Bacteroidia; order Bacteroidales; family UBA4417; genus UBA4417. The sequence goes on from JAURYB010000078.1 coordinate 101,064, forward strand.
TCCCCGCAGGGCGATCAAGTTGCAAATATACAACCCTCTTTCTTATTTTCAACAATTGCCCTCAAAAAATGTCACAAACTAATTACTCCTGAACTAAATACCCTTAAAATCAAACTGAGGGAAATAAGCGTTTGCTAAATTCCCTCAGAGGTTCGTTCTCGTCGCAACTCGAACACTGCAAATATACAACCCTTTTCTCATTTTCAAAAAACACCCTTTAAAAAATTACAAACGATCACGAACATTATGATACTATTGATCGAGAATGTAAATCACAAGTTAGAATAATGTTCAACAGACCTTATGTTGTAAAAAAACAAGATTCGGAAAAGACACATTCTTTGGTTGAGGTACTTTTAATACGGAAATTCAATTTTATTTCAAGAATGTCAGTTTGATAGGTTCACTTAAAGAATGTTAATGTTTCACCCAGCCAACGACATTGTAACTATTACCCGGATAATTTCCTTTTTTGGTTACGGTCTCTTTTTTGCCATTCCATTCCAGCGAAATCTTGTTAAACTGGTCCTTTTGGTAATCCAGTGTATAGGAATTGTCTTCAAAAAGGGTGGAAGGTTTACAGCTATTTCCATAGGTATGGCAGGTGATTTCGAATACCGTGTTCGGGGTGATATATTGTATTGGTTTTGCTAAAGGAAGTATGGTTCCTTCTTTTACAAATAACGGAATCTGATCAAGCGACATCTCAATAGCATAGTGTTTGCCGCCTTCATATTTTTGATCGGTATTGAAGTCGTACCATGTTCCGGCTGGGAAATAGACACTTCGCTTGCTTGTACCATCTATAAACGGGGCAGCCAAAAGGCTTTCGCCGATCAAATACTCATCATCAATTTTATAAACAGCTGAATCGTTGGGGAAATCAACCACCAATGCCCGAAACGGCGGAATGCCTTCGAAATGGTAAGTAGCGAAAGCCGAGTAAAGGTATGGAATCAGGCTCATCCGCAATTCGAGCAGTTTGCGAACCTGGGATTCGAGTTGTTTGGCATTGGGCAAAAACTCATCGCGGTTGTTTTTTTCGTAATCGTACTGCAGCCAGGGCGGATTGTTTAAATACCAGGAATTAAAAAGCAACTGAGCAGATAGTACACCGCTTTGGGTGCGTCGAATTAGATCGGCATCAGATTTAGTTTCACGGATTTCGGGTGACCAAACCAAACCGGAAAAACCTGAATTTGAAATCATGCGAACAAATTCACGATGATCGTACATATCGCTGTAAAGTGAAGCAGGATAGGGAGATGCGAATGCTTGCGAAGATCGTACGTCGAAAAACGTCCGTTTGTTTTGGCGGTTGAAAACATCAAGCAAGGTTTTCTGATATAAAACGCCATACAACTGGTGCATTTGTTCACCATCGATACCTGAAGGGAATACTGACATTTCGGGGAAACTCCACTGCGCTGCGGCATCTTTATAGTCGGCAGCATCGCACTCATCCAGTTTAAAAGCGGTAATCCCTTTATTGATAAAAGTTTTCTCGTGGTAGTCGCCAAATATTTTCCGGGCTTCGGGATCAACAAAATCGGGAACAAGGCCTTTCCACACCGAGAAATCGCCCGATTTATCCTTTAAAGGATCAAACAAAGGAGATGTGGGAAATGTAAACGCATGTTCCCAAAGGTTGAGTTTGAAACCCATACTGTCCATGCGTTGTATAAACCGATCGGGATTGGGGAATAATGAAGGCTTCCAGACAAACGAGCAGGAATAAGCCACCGAATGCCAGCCTGGTTCGAGTCCGAACATATCGCAAGGCATGTTGTTTTTTCGGAAATAGCTTGCCAGTTTCTCAGCTTTAACATCCGTATAATCACCTTTGCCACGGTATTTTACACCCAATCCCCAGGCTGGAACCATGCACCCGCCACCGGAATACAGGTTGTAGCGCTGGATAGCTTCTTTAGTCGTTGGTCCTTCGAAAACATAAATTTCCATTCCCTTTTCAAATGGCACTTCAATGATCATGCTGTTGGAAGGTTTTTCCAATGGCTTATACAAATCAAGCGTTGATGAAGCCACACTGGCATTCCCGCCTTCTTTAATGTTAACACTTTCGGTGGCTTTGCGCATGGTGCCGCAATAGAAAGTAGCATAGCGCGAGGTATTCACCAAAACGCCATATCCTTTCGTAGAAACATAAAACGGAACCGGGGCATGTGAAAATCCCACGTTACCGGTTGACCAGCTGTTTACCCTGATTTCCTTCCGGAAACCGCGTTGCTGGAAAGTATTGTTCTGCAAACCAAAGCCATAAATCTGTTCCGATTCGTCCATGGTTAATTCGGCTACACAACCCCGTTGTATGGTTTTAAATTTTATCTCAGCCAGATCGAAAGGTGGTTTTTCATTATCCTGCAATTGCTTCATGGCATCCAGCGCGGGAGCGTCTTTAAACTCGGAAGGTTTAAATTTTTCGGGTGTTCCAAAACTAACCTTCCAAACACCTGGAGCAATTTTCTCGATGGTTTGGGCATGGAGGGATGATTGCCACAAAAAACACAAAACAATTATGTATGCAATTTTATTCAAGTGTTTCATTTTTGTTGTATAAATCAGTCTGTACGTTACTTGTTACTTGTTGTTTTTTATGACTATGCGCAATGAATAACATAACCATAATGTCGCACCTACGGTGCTTTTGAATTATTTTGTCTCATTCCTTTACTACCATAATACCGCACCTCTGGTGCTTTTTCAACGGACTTTCGCATGATCGGAGGCCCCATTTGGTGCAACATTATGGTAGAAAAACAAAATGGAATGATCATCTAAGCCCCATTCGGGGCGACATTATGGTCCTGTTTATTGATTTTACTATCAATAAAATTAATGTTCTATTGATTGCTGATAGTCATTTTATTTCTTCATCAACTGTTGAAGTCTTTTATCACATTCCATCATCGAACGTCCGGAGTGATACGCCACTTTCCATTCATTGCCAATATTTCCATCAATAATTTTCCCATCGCGTTCGAGCAAACGTCTCCATTCTCCTACCTCATGATTAATCATTTTTGTATCTACAAAACCCCAAATTTTCTGAAAAGCTTCGTAATAGCGAATGTCATTAAAAAGCTCATATCCTTCCAGGAATCCAACCAGCGCTTCGGTATGTTGCCACCATTCTTTTTCGAGCACCAATGCGCCGCCTTTGCGAAGTCCATCGCGGTAAATTCCGCCCATTTCATAATCAACACCATATTTCACGGCATTGTCCAACAATAACTTAAATAAAGGTTTGTAGGTTTCAACCGATTCTCCAGATGCTTTTAACCCTCGTACCATTAACCAGACTAATTCGGTATTGTGTCCGTAAGAAGTTGTTTCAGTCGGATCAGCTGGTTTTTCACCCTCACGCTCTGCATTCCAGGTTCTTTTAATGTTGATCGCCGGAAGCGGATTCCATGCCATATCAAATTGATTCAGACCAGAACCAGCCACATGATCCACCATTTTTTCGCTGATCAGGTTGATTATTTCATTCAGTTTACGTTTGTGAAGTTCATTTCCCGATGCCAAATATAAAGAAGTAAAAGCTTCCATGAGGTGCATATGCGTATCCAATCCTTTGCGGTCGCCTCCGCTGAAACCATTTGCGGCAGGCACCCAGTTGCTTTCGAGGTTCTCATAATACCCTCCGTAGTGGGTATCGGCACAATATTTCTGTAATAAATCGAAGGTCTTTTCAGCATATTCCAAACCGCGTTTGTCGCCTGTAGAACGATAATAGTCAGAAAGGGCATAAATGGCAAAGCTTTGACCGTAAACAATTTTACCATCATCGAGCGGTGAACCATCTCGTTTCACTTTCCAGCGCCAACCGCCGTTTTTTTCGTCCCATAAATACTTAATCAGGAAATCGACGCCTTGCTTTGCTTTTTCTTTATTCGACTCCGATGGCGCAACGCTGTTGAGTTGCGAAAACCACCAGATCATACGGCACTGCGTATTCAGGTATTTCTCGGGCATTTCCATCGCCACTCCGTTGGCATCAAAATTTGTCATGAATCCACCGTAGGTTTTATCGACGGCATTTTTTTCCCAGAAAGGAATCAATTCAGTGTACAGATGTTTATGAATTGCCTGATAATCTGCGCCTATTTGTTTGTCAATGCTGGTTTTCTGGGCATTTACATTCATGAAAAACAAAATGAATGTGGCACAAATCAGAACTGATTTTTTGGTCATAAATGATTGTTTCATACTTCGATTTTTTAATTATTGATTTTTTATTTGTAATTAATCAGCCTACTTAAAAGGCATTTTAGCCACAGATTACGCCGATTACGCCGATTAAAACTGATTTTTGCAGTTTTTTAGTTACAGTTTGAGCAAAAGCTATCAAAATTTATCTGTGCAATTTGTGTAATCTGTGGCAAAAATTTGTTTGTCAATGCTTTAAATGAACTGATTAGTTACGATTATTTTTCTTTGATCAGATTAATTGTAAGCATCATTAGGAGGATATGAGGACTTGTCAGCTCCAAACTGTTTATTTGGAACATTGTCCATTTCAAATTCAAGTTTTGCTCCTTTCATAATATCTACATGGCTAATCCATGTTTTATCATACTGTTTGCCATTCAGCTTAATACTTTTTATATAAATATTTTCGGCTCCGTAATTGGTCACATTGATTTCAAAGGTTTTGTTATTGCCAACTAAAATTTGTGCACTTTTCACAGCTGGTGAGCCAAATACATAAATTCCACCGGCAGGGTTTACCGGGAAAAGCCCCAAAGTGCCAAATACATACCAGGCCGACATTTCACCGCAATCATCATTCCCCGTAAGTCCATCGACAGTGGGTTTAAAAGTTTGAGACAAAATATCACGAACCAATTTTTGAGTTTTCCAGGGTTGACCAGCATAATTGTATAAATATGGCACATGATGCCCCGGTTCGTTACCCATGGCGTATTGCCCAATATAGCCTCCGTTTTCTTCAGTTATGTGACCCACATTTTTGGGGTCGAAAAAAGTGTCGAGCTTAGCCACGAATTTTTCATCGCCACCTAAAAGTTGAACCAGACTATGTATATCCTGCGGTACAAACCACAGCCATTGCCAGGCACTTCCTTCAACATAATCGCCATTTTCATCGGTAGTGTCCCAGCCTGACTGTTGTTTTGCAGGGTCAGGTATGTTTTTCCGCAAATTACCATTGGCATATTTCCCTCTGAAGAAACCTATTTTAGGATCAAACACATTTTTGTAATATTCACCGGCTTTCAAATAATATTGAGCAGTATCTTTTTTCATTTGTTTGGCCATTAAACCTATGCAATAGCTATTTTGTGCGTATTCCAATGTTTTTGTTGCTGCCATAATCGTCATATCGCCGGGAACATAGCCATATTTATGAAATAGTTTAGCACTATAAATCTGATTGTCGCGGTTAAAGCCTTTTAAAGCAGCATGTTTAAAACTATCCTCACCACCTAGGCTTCCATTGCCGTGAATATCGTACATCATAGCATGAAGGGCTTTCTCACTATCAAAACCGGTAATGCCTTTGCAATAAGCATCGGCAATCACGGGCAAAGCATGAAACCCTTCCATGCAATTGGTTTCGCCATTTCCAAAGTGATACAATGGCAAATGCCCACCTTCCCCGGCTGCCGCTAACATTGAATTAATAATATCGGGTAACCTATCTGCCTGAACAATAGTTAATAATGGATGCTCAGCCCTGAATGTGTCCCAAAAGGCGAAAATATGATAGTTGGTATGTTTCCCCTGGTGTACCTCTCCATCAGAACCGCGATATTTACCATCAACATCGGCATGTAACACGGGTGCTAGCATGGTACGGTATGCCGAGGTATAATACAATACCCGTTTAACACTGTCGGGTATTTCGGCTTTAAATTTATTTAATTCGGTATTCCACTTCTGGCGGGCTTTTTTGTGTGTATCTTCAAAATCCCAACCTGCCAGTTCAGCGTTCAAGTTGTTTAATGCCCCTTCGGGACTTACCGATGATATGGCTACTTTAATTAAAATAGTTTTCTTCTCCGAAATAGTATAGTTAGCCCAAGCTTTCACATCTTTTGCCATTACTGAGTCGGCATTGATCTGAATGCTGTCTCCTATAGCAAAACCTATGGAATTAAACGGTTCGGAAAATTTAGCAGCAAAAAACACATACCGGTTAGGAGACCAATTACTTACGAGCCTGCCACCCACAACGGTTGTGTTGTCAATTTTCTTAATAAAGGCTTTTTTAATTTCTAAATTAGGCCATGGTTGGGCATTCAGGTATGACATATCAATCATGATATTGGCATCCCCTTTTTGGTTAAAAGTGTATTTGTGAAAACCAACCCTTTCGGTAGCCGTTAATTCTACATCAATATCATAATCGTCGAGGTGTACTGAGTAATAACCAGGCGATGCCTTTTCGGTTGTTTTGGTAATTTTTGACTGATAACCTTCACCGCTGATGTTTTTGGAACTATAGTTCAAATGTAACTTGCCCATAGTTGGCATTATGAGGCAGTCTGTAAGGTCGCCAATTCCTAATCCACTTAAATGAGTGTGGCTAAAACCATGAATATAATTAAAGTTGTACTGATATCCGGCAATAAGTTCGCCATCTTCGGTGTTGTCAGGGCTAAGTTGTACCATTCCAAATGGCACTGTTGCGCCTGGATAAAGATTTCCACGGTCCTGTGTTCCAATAAACACATTTACGTTCGAAGCCAAATCATTAACCTGTTGTTTACATGATACAGCAAATACAACAATTGTAGTTAAAACAACTAATCTTATAAAAATCAACATTTTTGTCATTTTCTATTGTATTCAAGTTTAAGATGAATTTAGCACTTTACCTTGCCTGGCATATATCAATCAATACTATTCAACATCCAAAAACATTACTTCTGCGGGTTTTAGTTTTACGCTAAATTCCATTCCCTTGCCCATATCTACTTTATTCTTTATGTTTTTCAACCGAATAACATTTTTGGATATAATGTTGGTTTCCTGAATCTTATCTGTGTGGTTGAGTAGAATGATCATTTCTGATTTGTCGTTCTTCTTATGATATAACTCTACATACTTTGAATCAATATCAATATTCTGTTCCGGTTTTAGATAAGAATAGATTTTATAGGATTCATCATTTTCCCATGGATTATAGGTATCACAAAGTGACTCTTCGAGGTTTAAACGGGTATAGTAAAAGTTGCCTTTCTCGACTTTGGTTTTGAAAAAAACGCCTTCCCCCTTTTCATTCAGACTGTGATTGGCGCAATCGGGACAATTTTTAAGAAGGGTTTCAAATCTTTGTGAATAATACAACTGGGTCATGTTTAAATGACCAGCCACGGGAAACTTTTCGAGCAAATTTAGATTCTCTGTATGCTTGTTCACTAATAATTCAGTGGGTTCATCCAATCTAAAGTTTAATTCAGGATTTACGCTAATGTTTGGGGCAAAATCATTGTAGAATGACTGATAAACGGTTCCTCCAGTATCAAGATATTTTTTGATTTTCTGTTTTGCTTCATTTTTGAGCGCAAAACCTGGTACAATAACAAAGGAGGCATCGGTAGGAACATCTGAATTTTCACGCAAAAACCGTACATCCACATGGTTTTGTTTAGCAAGCACATAAGCGTTGATTGCTTTGCGAATGTAATCGTTCAACGAAACAGTTTCGGGAGCTACAATGTAACATACAGGCAATTGGTCGGTCCAGTCCAATCCCAAGGTTTTTGAAATATCGATACATTCTTTGAATCGTTCTGCTACCGGATGCTTTTTATTATTCACATCAAATAATCCCATTTGATATTCAAGCGCATCAAATGTTCCGCCACCTTTCATCTGCCGTCCTTTTACATCAGGTTTTACATGAAAGGCCGTGTCAATATCGTGAGAACACCACCACACAAACCCGGCTGCGCCATCGGCCCAGCAACTGAAATAAGAGAGTTCCAGATAGTTGGCACGTTTCTGCTGACTCATCCAGTCGCCCGAAACGCCTGTTTCCTGCATCAATACTGGTTTACCTGCCATCTTTGCCCAGGCAATCATTAGGTTAGCACTGTAGGTAGTTCGCAAGCCAAACCACGGGTCATCTGCAATTGTTGCATGAAAATAGGAGTAAGAATGTGCCGACATGTAATCGGAGGCCAGCGAAATATTTTCAATTGGAAAATCATTATCAAACCCGGTTCCTATTCCGTTGGTTACCAAACGTTCCGGATCGCCTTTTTTGAACGCTTTGTAAATCTCGGCCATCCACGTTTTTGTCTGAGCAGGATTTCCCGTAAAACCACCCACTGCTTTAAGCGCGTTTATTTCATTTCCGAAGTCGTAACTGTGTATGTATGGATTGTTTTTCAGGCTTTTGGCAACATTTTCGATGTACCAAGTTTCTGCTTTTATTTGTTCCGGATCGGTAAACATTTCTTTTGTTACCCAGTACGGATTGAAAATTCCTCCGCAAAGCCAGCCGGTAATCAAAGTCGGCTGTACCTGAATATTCCGTTTCCCGGCAATGGTAATCAGTTCGTTTAACCGATCAACTTTCTGTTGGTCAATTTTGTTCTTCTCCGGTTGCATTAAATACCATAATGGCATAAAACGGATAAAATCAACTCCAATGCTGCTCAACGAATCCATGTCCTGCTCAATAGCTTTTGCATTCCAGTTATCCAGTATCTGAAACCAACCGGTTGAGGGCGAATAATTAGCACCGTTTATAAAGGTGGGTTTGCCGTTCACGGTAATGTATTTCTTGTCAATGGCTTGTGTTGTCTGCGCCTTTAGAGCGGTATTTAAACCGACTAGAACCAGAAGTAAGATTATAAATTTGTTTCTCATTTCTCAACTTAATTAGGATTAACCCGGCCACACAAACACTTTGTATGATTTTGAATTCTATTTCAGCCAGGTGGAAAGGTGGTTTTTCAATATCCTGCATTTACTTTATTACCTCTAAGGAGTGATCTTCCTTCAATTTGCTTACTCGCGAATCGTTTACACCAATATTCTTATCGGATGATCAGTTTTTTGTTGATGCTTCTTTTTCCGATTTGAATTTTGATTACATAGACGCCTTTTACAAAGGCCTCGGTATTGATTGGCATGGTTGAAAGATTTGAAACGGTCTCCGATTTATAAACCTTTTTCCCCATTAAGTCGATGATATCAACATTAGCCTGCTCATGATCCAGCAAATCCTTAAAATCAATGATAACCTTGTTAGTTGCAGGATTGGGATAAACCTGGATGTAAGAATCGTCTGTTATTTGTTCGGAAAGTCCTGTATTTATAGTAATCACCTTGACTACACAGGTATCCTTGTGGATTCCATCCGCTGATTTAGCGTAAACATAAGTTAATCCCAGTACGTTTTTAGCGGTCACCTTTCCAAGTGCATCTACTGTTGCCAGAGATGTATTCGCAGATGTCCAGGTTACACCGGGACGGGTAGTGTTGGCAGGAAGAAGTTCAAGGCTTAAGTTTGCCGTTCCGTTTTTTAACAATACCAGGGTATCCTGAGTTATATGGAAAGTTTCCACAGGTATAGCTTTTTGGAAATTGATATAATTAACGTTAAATCCGTCTTTACTTATAAGCAATTGAAGCGTTTTGTTGTTTCCCGCTTTTATGCTCACATCCAGTTTATTTACATCAGCCCATATATCCCAATCACCGGATTTGGGAATTGTAAATAATGCTATAAGGGTGTCGTTGAGTAATAGTTTGCATTCTGATCCCCCGTTCGGACATGCTATGCGGGCAGTAAGGTCGTAAAGCCCTGCCTCAGCATTAATATAGTATTTCATCCATTCACCATTAGCGGTCCAACCCACGTAAAAACCGCCTCCAACGTCAGTACAGGAGTCAATATCTACTTCACTTAAGGGTCTGTAAAATTCTCCGTTGTTTGTAATGTCGGTATCCTGATAAGCCAGGCCTGCCGGACCTTCATCAAAATTTTCAGCTTCAATTATTCCCGGAATAATGCCTGGCATACCTCCAAACGGTTCGCGCATCTCAACAGGAACAGTTACCCGGCAAGTATCGCTGTAATTACCATCTTTTGTAGTAGCTATTATAAATGATATGCCCGGTGTAAGAGCTTCGATTACTCCCGCTGAATCAACAGAAACAATAGAAGACGCAGTTGAAACCCATGTAACTTTTTTATTCAGCGCATTTACCGGCGAGATGCTTGCTGTAAGGATATCAGATTTTAAGATATTCAGGGTGATCGAGTCATGGTCGAGTTTAACCCCGGTAACAGGTATATTCTCAACAGTTACTATGCAAGTGTCGCTTAAAGTTTCTTTATCGTCAGTAACTACTATTTTCGTTGTTCCTGGTGTAAGGCCGCTAATTTTGCCTCTTGTATCAACCGAAACAATGGTTGGATCCAATGATTTCCATACTAATAAACGGCAGGCAGTTTCAGGAAGAATCTGAAGCTGCAGATCTTTTGATTCTGAGCCGATCAAAGTCTGGGTTTTTACATTAAGATTAAACCCGGTAACAGGAACTACAGAGCAATTGGCACATTCGCCTGTTGGACACCATGGATAGATTAATACTTTTCCATAAAAATCATCTTCTACCGTAACTAAATATTGACCTGAACTTGTTTTAAAAGCAGCAATAGAGTTCACTAAATCGCACCATCCCGTTTTTTCAATACCGCCAATATTTGCTCCCGGAACCATTGTACCTGCTAAAGCACCGGTTAATGAATTATAAACCCATACCTTAGCCCTGGTTTGAACACCAACAACAAAAATGTAATCTTTCTCTATGGCCAGGGAAACCATATTTGATCCATCACCAGCAGCGGTAGATGGTAAATTAATTGTATAGGCGGCAGTTCTGTTTCCGGTGCTCCAGTTATTATACCTGGCCATTACTAATCCGCACGATTTCCAATCGTTTGTGTAAGGTTTTGCAGCCGTATAACCACTCAGATACATTATATCGTTATCCGAATCATATTGAATCCGTCTTAATGAATTGAAAGGAGCAGGTGTGGTGGTAATGGCGGGTTTTAAATTGTAAACTGGTACTCCGTTTGTAATACTTTGTAGCGTATGCCTTCTGATATCATCGTATACAAACCATATATCGCCTTTATTATCAACATAGTTCCCAAACATATCATATTGCCAAAGTACATTTGAAGTGGTTTCTCCGGTATCTTTCTGACCGTTGCCATTCGTGTCATTCCATTGGCTTTTCCCAAATATTTCACCGCAGGGTATAGTAATTTCATTTTCGGGAGTAAACCTGAAAAAAGAGAAACCTGCGCCGCTCATACTATTCAGGTACATTAACAAATTTCCATTTATCCTGCGCATAAATGGTGTGGCAAGATGACCACCACCATTTTTGGTACGAATGTCGCTGTTCGCATAAGTAGTCCTGTCAAGAGTCCAACCTTTCCAGGTCCATTGCTGGCCATCGGGTTTGGAATAATCCATGGTAAAATGTTCATGTTTTGTATATAAGTCGGCTCCATCTGTCGAAGGGTCGAATGAACCCATATCAACAAATTCTAAACCAAGCATTTGCCAATTGCGACTACCTTCACGTGTATAGCTTTCAACACAACTTCCCATCCCATCCGCATCTATTGTTTTATCAATATCGGTATTATTACCATTGCTCCATACAATGATATTATGACTTGAATCTACTCCAACCAGATTTGGCACATTAAATTTCAACGGTTCAACCAATCCTTTGGTGCCTGATAAAATACCCCCCTTTGTGCCAAAACTTTGAACCAAAGCAGGTGTGGCATCAATGTTATTGTAAATATGAATTTGCATGTTGTTGCCAATATCGGTGACCAGCAATTCGTTGTTGGTCTTATCTATTGCAATAGATTTAGCTTGTACCCCGGTAGCTAATCTAACGTTTTTAAGTAATGATCCGGTCGGCGAATAAGCTTTTATGCAAGCGCCTGTGCCTGGGCCCCAGGCATTGGCATCGTAGGTAAGCACCCAAATGTTGCCCGATGCATCCATGGCAAGTGGACCGGGACGGGTTACTGACCAACTACGCAGTAAAGAACCATGCGTTGCTGCACTGTAAACTTTAATTTTACCACCAACATAGTCGCTTACAAACAACTCGGTTGCATTGGCAACCAAACCCTTCACAGTTGCCGTACTTGCGGTAAATTCATTACCGTTTTCAGTATAACCGGGTCTGTTAAAACGCGAAATTTTACCCTCATGTACCGATGCCCAAACGAAGGTAGCATTCGCTGTGATTCCACCTCCATCTGCCTGTCCGTGTTGATTAGGAATTGCTCCTATACACTGTCCGTTTTTATAAATACCAAGTTCTTTGCCAGCTTCCTCCCAAAATGAATTGGTGAAAATTGTACCGTCGGCTTCAACAAACATGCTGTTTGCCCAATTTTGAACAAAGTTATAACTGGTTGTTGAAGGCGCATAAGTATTGCCAATCCAGGAGGTAGTGTACGAGCCGGGTAATACCTGAGCATTTACCTGAGCAAAACTTATTGCCATAAAAGCAATAAAAAATAATACTTGATTTTTATTCATAACATTCATATTCTATAAAATTTTTAAAACTTACATTAGATCGTTTTTCTTAAATTTCTATGACCCAACATTTATTTATGCTTATCTATACTTAACAGTTGCGTTCCATACAGCGGATGTCTGAAAAACCAGAAAGAAGTGCTTAGTTTTGCATTTTCGTAAATAAATTAAGTCTTATTATTTTTCAAATCGTCCAGCCCTTTTCAACCAGGATAGTTAACCGACTAAACGAATAAGCCAAATTACAATAGTTATTTATGGATACTTGTGCGCGAGGCTAGTTTGTATCAATCGAACCTTAAAACTGAAACATAAGCTCTGCTGTAGAAGATTTAAAAATTGGAATATTGGGGTTGTTTGAGTCATGTACGTAGGGCTTGCTGAAAAACAAAAATTGAATACCCCCTTTGTTTTCCCATAGGGAATCAATACCAATAGTCAAATGATATTTCAAGGCAGCATTGTCCGTAGGACATTAACATTCATCGTATTAGGTTAATCCCCTGACGGGGAATCAAGTTGCTGATTGTAATTTTTTATTGGTATTTATCTCCTGACGGGGAAACTCAATTCGTTAATGTATACGGATTACGAAAAGAATAGTGAGTTATCCCTGCATTGGTTATTGTGTAAGCTATAGGCTATTAATATACAAACAGATACTTAGCTAATTAACAGCAGGTTCTAAGTAAACCTTCGTTAGTACCCTGTAATCAAGCATTTGCTCCAATAATGATCAAGATGAGTAATCAGGTTAAATTTTATTTTACCTCTTCCAATAAAAATACTGCACTGGCAAATTCGCTCATAAGGTTCACCGAAAGTACTCCCTGTTTTCCCCAGTATCCTGCATTTAAGCCTTGGCTCATTAAGAATTCTCCTGAGTAAACAGACTCTATATCATTAAATGATTTTTTACTGCTGGAGTCAACATTTATTTCGTTAACCTTGTATTGTTTGTCAGGATGAAGTCCTTGCAATTTAATATTGGGATAAAAATCGCCAAACATGCGTTGGGTTTGATACACAAAAACAACCGATTTGTCTTTGTTGTCGGTTACATACATTAACGAAGCCAATGAACTTTGGTAGGGCGATACCAAACGGTACAAATTACCGAATTGAACTATAGGACGTATATTTTTATAGGTTCTAACAGCTTCTTTGGCAAAAATTAATTCTTCGGGTTTAAGTGTAGAAGGAAGTAATTCAATACCCAAACGTCCACTCATGGAAACATCAAACCTGTATTTAAGTGGAGTAATACGTTGGGTGATGCCGTTAGGTACAGGCGCAACATGAGCTGCCATGGATATTGCCGGGAAAAAGTGCGAGGTTCCGTTTTGAATATATATCCGTTGCAGAGCATCTGTATTATCACTCGCCCAAAACTCATGAAAGTACTGAAGTGACCCATAGTCAACCCTGCCGCCACCACTGGCACATACCTGAAATGTAATGTTTGGATGTGTTTTAATTAAACTGTCGCAAATTTTATAAAAGCTTTGTATGTATTTAACCCAAAACTGTTGTTGTTCATTGGCTTGCAAATAGGGCGCATATGGATTAGTTACCGGGCTGTTACAGTCCCACTTTACATACGAAATATAGTTATTCTGAACAATTACTTTGCTCACCGATTCGAACACATATTTTTGAACCTGTGGATTGGTTAAATCCAAAACGTAATTATTACGCTCTGCATATTGAGGTCGCCCATTTTCTTTAAGAACCCAATCGGGGTGCTTTTCGTACACCTCGCTTTTCTCATTAACCATTTCTGCTTCAACCCATATACCAAATTTTATATTTTGTTTTTTAGCCTCTTCAATAGTTTTATCTAAACCTTTGGGGAAGCGTTTTTTGTTTACATCCCAATCGCCTAAGCCCATTGCATCATTGTCACGTTGGTATTTGTTGCTCCCAAACCAGCCATCATCGAGCACAAACATTTCAACGCCCATTGTAGCTGCATCCTGGATCATGGCAATTACTTTTTTTTCATCAAATTCGAAGAAATTTCCTTCCCAACTGTTTAGCACAACGGGACGCAATTGGTTACCATCCTGTATGCCGTATTTACGAGCCCATGAATGAAAATTCCGGCTCATTAAACCTTTGCCTTCACTGCTATAAGTAAACAGGAGCGGAGCGGTCGAAAACTCATCGCCTGGTTTAAGTGGGTATTCCGAAGCAAATTCATTTATTCCGCATATAATATTGAGCTTTCCCTCTGCGTCTTTTTCAAATGATAATTTCCACGAACCTGACCAAGCCAAAGTACCACCAATTAATTCGCCGGTTGTTTCAGTTGCGGGTTGGTTGAGCGACACAATAAATGATGGGTTGAAAGTATGTGAAGTGCGCACTCCTTGTTTCGATTCAATTGAGGTTATGCCTTGTTTAAGTTCAACATCCTCCATTTTCATTTCGCCAAACCACGAACCATAAAATTTAGTCAGGAAATACTTTTCGGATAAAACGGGAATACTTGCAGATGCAAATTTCTTTAAAGTCACCGTGCCGGGTTCGTTATTTGAATACGTACACCAGGTTTGTATAATGTCCTCATTGTAAAACACTTTGAAATAGACTGTAATATAAAAAGGCAGCAATTTATCCTTTAATAATACATTTACTGTTTCAATAGTATCGCCCGATGCTTTAATATTGTGGCTTAGATATTTTAATTCGGTAGAAAGCAGCCCGTTGGAGTGAACCGCAAATAAAGCAGGTTCGGTAAACTTTTTGCCTGAATAAGCGCTAATAATCGGCCCTACCGGAGGTCCGTCATACCTGACAAAATCGGCTGTATTACTTAGCCTTTTTCCATAATAATATAAATACACCATCGAATCGCTGTTAATGGCATAAACTGCTGACGTGTTTTTTGTTTTTAGCACAATAAGCTCCTTATTTGGATTGACTTTTTGAGCGTACATTCCTGTTGAAATGGCAAATACAAAGGTTAGAGCCAGAAATTTGTTACTATTCATTTTATTAATTTTAGCATAAAACATCAAATCGGAATTTATTTCTCCCAATTGAAGTAAGTTATTTTACCACCAGTTTTGCGTTATTTACCTGGTTCTCGCTGCGCACGTTAACGATATAAATTCCTTTGTTTAATGAAAGATCCGGTATTTTGACAGGTGAAGCAATTGATTGGGTTTTGTAAACTGTTTTTCCCGTCATATCAATTATACTAACAATATGATTTCCCAGCGTTCCCATCTTAACGGTAAGTTCACCCTCTTTATAGGGATTAGGATAAACCTGGATGGATTGGGCTTTTTTAATGGTAGCCTCTATGCCTGAAATAATATCAGTGTTTCCTAAAACAGAGGCTGCCTGGAGGTGAAATGTACCTGTTCCGGCCGATTGTATCCAGGTAACTGTTAAAGTTTGATTTGCCTCGGTAGCATTATAGATGATGGTAAAAATACCAGCCCATTTATTTGTGCGGGTTGTCGCAACTGCTTTTTCAAAATCCATCGCAGCATCGTTTGATAAATGAGCTTTTAAAATTCCACCGGCGGCATTTCCGCTTACATAAACTTTAAGTGTATCTGATTTGTTTCCAGCTTTTACATCGAATGAAAAACCATTGCCAATTCCGGTAGAGCGCTGTCCACTCAAATTAGAGGAGCTACTTTCGGTAGGTGTACCTCCAGTCCACGATATTTTGCGTTGATCATCAAAGTATTGGGTTGCTGTACCTTTGATAAGGGAATAATCACTGATTGAATTGGTCTTATAGCCGGTTGCCTTATGATCGTTGTTGGTAAAATGTTTCCAATCGGCAGTGCCCGATGAAAGATTTACATCGGTGTAAAAAAAGCCAAAATCCCCGGTTAATGTACCACTGACCGGAGCATTTGCGCTATATCGGATAAAATCGATACCCGTCCAGTTACCACTGGTAGAAACAAATTTTACGACATGTTCAGTATTTGTTAACCCCGTGAGTGTAGCAAAGACATTTGCCCCACCGAAAGGCTCAACACTTTGAGAAAACAAGCCCTGTGAAACGCCATCTATAAATATCTCGACATCTCCGCCACCGTTGAACGTTTCGCAGTAAACCTCAAGATAAGATCCGGTAAAAGTATAGAGTGCATAATCATTTGGCACATCCGTTGAATGGGCACTTCCATTATAACAAGTACCACAGGGATCAAGAACATAACCACTCCAGGTCCAGCCTGGATCTTTATCATCAACTGTTACCAGACTGGAAACTGTTATGGGAATAATGTCCGACCAGCCTGTCTTCCCAGAATTATCGACTGCTTTTACCCTCAGCTTAATATTTCCTACAGGCAAGCCGGTCCAGTTAAAAGAATAGGGCGCGGTTTTATCGGAAAACAATACGGCGTCACCCGCATAAAATACCACTGAATCTACTGTTCCATCGTAATCTGTAACCGTAGCTTCAAGCAAAACGTTATCAATGAATGAATAACTTCTCTTATTCAGGATAAACTGTACATCGGGAGAGCCGTCTGTAACTTTACAAAATACAGATTGACTGTAAGCTATGGCTCCTGAAGCGGAGGTAGCTTTGGCATTTACTTTGATTTTACCTGCATGGGGCGTATCCCATACAGCCTGAAAAGGAGTAGTTAATGATTCCGCGACAATAGTGTCGTTAACCAGGAATTGTACTTTGCTTACCACCGAGGTGTCCTTTGTTACATCAGCATTAAATGCAAATGGATTATAATTCAGGTAAACTTTGTCGCTTTCGGGAGTTGTAAGGTTAACTTTCATATCCGATTCCATGCAATCACCTGTGGGGCACCAGCGGTAAAGAATTACGCGCGACAAAAAATCATCTTCTACAAACACAAGGTATTCTCCTGATGAAGTTCTTTTATATGCCTGAATACCAGAACTGATATCAACCCAGCCAGTTCGGTCGAGTCCGCCAGTGGACGCATCGGGGATCATGGTGCCAACAAGGTTTCCATTGGTTAAGTCGGTAACCCAAACCTTCGCCCTTGTTTCCCATCCTGCTTCAAATGCGTAATCGCCGGCTACTGTCCATGCCGATTGATGGGGGCCTTTAATGTCGCCTATATATTTTGCCGTCCGGTTTCCGGTTGACCATTTATCAATAATATACATTTTACCCCCATCGATATTGCGGCATGAAGCGGATAATACCACAAGCCTGTCCTTGTCCTCCTGCATTACCATTTTTCCAATGCTGTTAACACCTGCAATCGTAATTTCCTCGACATTATTATCGGAATATGTAATGTTTCCGTTAGTTTCAATCGTGGCTTTCCAGATTTTTATCGGGTTACCTCCCTGCCAGATATTACCGGATTTGTCAACAAAATAGTCGCCACTTTCGAAAGAATTAGTGCGCATCGAATATTCGTTGCTTTGATACTTGCCATCGTTGTTGAGGTCGCTCCAAAACATTGTTCCACCCTGGTTGGTGCTTAACCTTTGTGGTGGCCACCAATAAGTAATGGGTAAGTCATAGATACGATGATTGCGGGGGAAAAACATTCCGCAGGGCACAGCTATATCAGTATTTGGAATAAATTTGAAAATCTGTGGAGGCTGGCATGTCATGCCGTTTATCCACAGATACCGAACCCCATTGATTTTTTGCATTGTAACACCGGTAAGGCCATGTTCCCCGCCAGCTTTTATATCTTCGATACCTCGCGGGTCTTCCGGATAAGTGTATGAATCTAATGTATATCCTACAATCGACCACTCTTTCCCGGCCGCTTTCTGACTGAAATCCAACCGCATGTGCTCCTGTACACCATAAATGTCGGCAGCATCAGTTTCCTCGTCATAAAAAACATTATCGACAAAGAAATAGTTTTCGACACGCCAATCGAGTATCCAGTTGCCACTCACTTTTTTAAAGCAACGAATGGCTGAACCCATTTCGCTGGTGCTTACAAAAATACGGCCTTGCGAATCGCAGCCAACGCCTGTCATTCCCCAAAGTTTGTAGGGATGATAAAACCCCGGAGGATAGCTTTTTACAGGATAAGCGGGAGCATTAATTGCTGCAGGAAATTCATAAGTTGGTGTAAAATCGGCAGCAATACCACCCAAAGCACCAATTGTTTCAACAATAACAGGAGTAGACGAAACATCGTAAATTAAAATTTGCTTGCGTAATCCATTGTCAGCCACCAACAATTTGCCCGCATAAATTCCTTTTCCCATAGCAATTGCTGTAGGGGTTCCTGCATCGGTGATGGTTTTTCCGTTTCCGGTAATATTATTTCCAACTATGCTAAAACCACCGGTATTTCCGCAATCGCCGACACCTAAACCTTGCCCCAGTACATCTCCATTTTTATAAATACCCATGGTGCGACCTGCTTCATCCCATTCACTTGTTGTAAAACAAGTGCCGTCCTCAGTTACCGTCATACAGTCGATATAATCCTGCACCCACTTATCAGAGGGGTCAGATGCATTTGGTGATCCAAATGATGCGTTTTTGCCTCCGTATGTATTTCCTATCCAGCTCGACCAGAAAGTGCCCGGAAGAGTTTGCGCTTGTACTAAATATGCCAGCAGAAGCAAGGAGACGAGAATTGTGATCTTTTTCATCTTATTATTATTTAATTTTTACGGGTCAGATGCCTGCCCGACGCAGGCGGGGAATATGCCATGAGAATAATCATTTCGGTTGATGAGTAAATTTTCCACTCAAGGCTATTTCATGATTAATTACAATTTTATTTGCATCAAACCATCCACTAATTGAGTAGTAACCTCAATAGTATTTCCAACTAATTTTATATCTGCATTTTTACCTTCTATTTTTTGGATTTCTGTTTTTCCGAAACCATGAAGAATTAGTTTTAAGGTTTTGTTTCTCGTTGCATAACTACCTTCTTTTGCTTTAAGAATAATGATGTTATTTAATGCGTCGAATTCAAATCTGCGTTTATAAAAACCTTCCTGTTCAAAATTATACGTTTCTCCATCGTCTTCATAGTAATTAAAGGAAGAGTTTTCAGTTCCTTTGTAAAAATGCAGATAGAGAATTTCGTCGGTTTTTTGACCGGTATATTGAATCAGGTTTTGCTGTGGAATAAAAGCACCGGATTTAACAAATACAGGTAGCTCATTCAGTGGCGATTCTACCAAATACGACGCTCCTCCCTGGAACATTGAGTCGGATGACATTTTATACCAATTTCCTTTTGGCAGGTAAACTTTTGATATTGAGATTTTACTGCTTACCGGACAAACCAGCAAATTATTACCAAACAGAAATTCATTCTCATTTTCTACTTTGTAAACATTATTATCAAAAGTATAATCAATTGCTAAAGTCCTTGAAACCGGCATTCCGGTTTCAGAAGCCTCATTGAATGCTGAATAAATATAAGGCAATAATTTGTAGCGTTGTTCTATAAGTTCGCGTTGAATGTTTTCCCATTCCTTCCCAAAAACCCAGGGTTCACGTGCAGGATTGCTCTGGTCGGTATGGTTACGCATAAAAGGTGTGAAAACAGCCAATGACAACCAACGGGTTACTAACTCACGCGAAGGCACTCCAAGGAAACCGCCTATGTCGGGTCCTGCATAAGGGAAACCACATAATCCCAAACTGTTTACCAACCTTGTTCCGAGTAACATATGTTCATCGCTGGCAAAATTATCACCTGTCCAGATTGTTGAATAACGCTGGCCTCCGGAATAAGTAGCACGTGTGATATTCAAAGGCCGTTTTCCTTTCATTAGTTCACGGGCTCCTTCAAATGTAGAGCGAGCCATCTGCATCCCATATACATTATGTGCTTCTTTGGTCGTTGTTCTGTGTCCGTCAAAATCAAACTCCAGCATATCGGGAATACTTTGACCCCATGCTGAAGGTTCATTCATATCGTTCCAAAAACCATCAATGCCAATATTGGTATAAAAACTAAATTTTGAGCCCCACCATTTGCGTGATTTTGGGTTCGTAAAATCAGGAAAATGTGAGTCTCCGGGCCATACTTTACCTGTATAGTCTTTCCCGTTTGGATATTTTACGAACATTCCTTTCGCTTTCCCATCTTCATATTCACTGTATCCTTTTTCAACTTTTATGCCGGGGTCAATAATACATACCACATGAAATCCGGAATCACGCAGAGTACTGACCATTTTAGCCGGGTTCGGAAAGTCTTTTGGACTGAAAGTGAATATTTTATAATTATCCATATAATTAATGTCAAGATAAATCACATCACAGGGAATTGATTTTTCTCTAAAAGTATTGGCGATCTGGTAAACATCATTTTCAGGAAAGTATGACCAGCGACTTTGTTGATAGCCAAGACTCCAATAAGGAGGAAGTGAAGCCCTGCCAGTTAATTTTGTGTAATTATTAACAATACCTGCCACATTCACAGAGGAAATAAAGTAATAATTCAGTTCGCCCTGAGTTACTGATAAACTTGAAAATTCGTCGTTTGTTGACGCGCCAAAGTTTATAGTTGATTTATAGGAATTGTCTAAAAATATACCATAAACCTGCTTTTTACTATGCAAACCAATATAAAAAGGTATGGAAGCATATAATGGATCCTGATTCAATGAGTAGGCTGGCACATCTGAGTTCCAGTGGGTATAGCTATTGCCGCGTCTGTCGAGTGAGCCTGTTTTTTCGCCTAATCCAATAAAACGTTCGTCACTAAATAATTGCTTGGTTAGCGTTATCTCATCTCCAATCCAATTATAGCCCACTTCAGAATAATCCTGATTGATAATCTCGTTTTCCAGGTTATAAAACGAAACCCGTAAAGGATCTTTGGTTACTTTCACTTTAATCCTGGCTGTTTTAAGCCATAATTCGGAACCCGTATCAGTAATTTCGAAGATGCCTTTTGGTTGCATGATCACAGCATACGAAAAATCGTCCAGAAAGTTATCTTTAGTCATCCTGACGCGTATAATTTCGGGGGAGAATGCAGTAATCTGCAATTTAGCATTGGCTGCCTGTATAAAAATGGTTTCGTTTATTTTCTTATAGTTCAGCATTTTCCCAATGCTTTGGCTCAATTTCTTTTGTCCAAAAGCCATGGTTGATAAAACCATAAGTACGACCAGAATGATTGTGTTTTTCATTTTTACTTTTTAATTATTTTGTATAAATTATTTTTGAGAATCAATAAGCGAACGAATAATCAATTTTGATTTTAATTCGTTGATTGATACTGTTGTATTCAGTTTTATTTTTACTGTTTGATTGGGTAACAGATCGATAAAATTATCCGAAAATTCATCATCGCCATTGGGCAACGACAGGTAAACACTTTTGGCCAGCGTATTCGTAAAAAGCGCAATTTCAAAGCCTTTCAAGGTTTTAGTTATTCTGGTTTTTATTTCTGGCTTCTGTAAGAGTAAGTATTTCGGATGGTTGAAATACAACAGGTTTTCGGAAACCACCAATCCATTCACTTTTAAAACTGTTGACAAAACCAGCTCTTCCTTATTCAGGCCTTCCAACAATTCGCTGAGCGGAACGGTATAAAAAACGGCATTTGAAAGCGCTTCTACCTCAATATTTAATTCTTTACTTAAAACGATCTTGCCACTAAAATCCAAAAGCTTTATGGTAAGATTTCCTTTAAATGCTTTTATGCTATCGGAATTGACAAATACGTTTAACCGGGTTTCGGGTCCAATCACCGTATCGTTCAAAGCCGGGATAACCGACACATTCCGGAACGCTTTTTTTGCTACAAAAAAGGCCGCTTTTTTCTGGCCGAGATAGTCAATTACTGACCATCCGATGTTCGGCCATGCATCGCCAAACTGCCAGTACATGCTGCCCATGCAACGGGGTTTGTTGATGCGGTGCGCTTCGCTGGCAATTTTTATGGCATCGGCCTGGAAAAGCTGGCTCAGGTAAACCAGGCTTTCAAAATCTTTGGGTTCCTTATAATCCTCACGAATGTAGCGCATCAGCATTTTGTTTCCTTCCATATCGGGAGTAATCCAGGGCATCACACTTTTCTGACGGTGCATCATTACCGGCGAAAACAGGTTTTCGTCCTCCGGAGCCAGGTACTTCTTTAAAGTGTAATAACTAGGAAGCGACTGCACTCCGTACTCGCTCATAAAACGGGGAATTACTTTTTTATAACTCTGTATGGAATAGGAACCATACCAAACGAAATAATAATGCAGATCGCCCGACTCAAGCGATGATGGGATTCCCGGTTCGGAACCCGGCGACGATGGCCAGTAGAAGGTTTGAGGATTGTATTGTTTTATAACACCGGGAATAATGTCATTGAAAATCTTAAGGTAATCTTCAAAAATCTGTGCCGAGTCGGTTTTGGAGATGTTTAGTTCAGGTTTACCTGGCCAGCCCCAGTCGTGCCAGCCCGAAATCAATTCATTATTTCCACACCAGATAGCCAGTGCAGGATTGTTACGCAGACGCTTCACGTTTTCGATGGTTTCCTGCCTGATGTTTTCAAGGAAAGCAGTATCGCCAGGGTACATGGAACAGGCATACATAAAATCCTGCCACACCAAAATTCCGTTTTCGGCACACAGGTTATAAAAAATATCGTTTTCGTAAATGGCGCCGCCCCAAACGCGAAGTAAATTCAGGTTCGCTTCGCGGGCTAAATTCACTGTGGTTTTGTATTGTTCGTTGGTAACTCTTGTCGAAAGCGCGTCATCAGGCACATAATTGCTGCCTTTGATAAACAGAGGGATGCCGTTTACACGGAAATAGAAACTCCGCCCGATGGAATCTTTGTCGCGAACTACTTCAATGGTGCGGACACCGATCTTTTCTGTTTTCTCATCAATAATGCCTTCGTCATCCGATAGCACAATCTTAACTGAATAAAGATTTGGTTTCCCCATTCCATTCGGCCACCAGAGTTTTGGATTGTTAATGGTTAAACTTAATGTTTCAGTATTTGTTCCTTTGTTCAGCGAAATGGTTTTGGTGTTGGCAGGTTTCTTCGAATTTTCGAGATAAATATCGAGTTTGTACTTCTTGCCGGTATGTACGTCAATTTCTGTATGTATTTTAAATTCAGCTTTTTGAACTCCGGTTGCAACAGGTTCGGCGTAAATATTATCAATTCGTGCAAAATCCCAGCCGGTTAATTCAACCGGACGCCATAAGCCACAGCTAACCAGTCGGGGATGCGTATCCCAGCCAAACTGGTGGGGCGATTTACGGGTCTGGCTGCCGCTTTTTCGTGATTCTTCGGTTTTTTCGTTGTGGTTGGGCAAGCGATATGTTTGCAGTGAGGCTTTTCTTAAACCTTCGTTTATTGCCGAATGAAACAGTATGCGTAAACTGTTATCTTTAAGCTTCAACAGCTTTTTACAATCCACCGTCCATGAGCGGTACATATTATCCGCTTTTAGAATCAGTGTATCGTTTAGGTAAACTTCGGCATACGTATCAAGACCTTTAAAAAGCAGTTCGATTCTGGATTTTGCTAACAGATTCTGTTCCACATCAAAAACAGTTCTGTATTCCCAATCTTCCAATTCAACCCACTGAACCAGTGTCTCGTTATCGCGATAATAAGGATCAGGAATAAGTTTATTGTCGAGCAGATCGGTATGTACACAACCTGGTACTTTAGCCGAATGCCATTCGGTTTTGCCAACCTGGCGGAACTGCCAGTTTTGGTTAACCGTTTGCTGCTTTTTCAACGTTTGTGCATTTACTAAAACGCTTGAAAGAAAAAATAAAATGATTGTTAGTTTATACATCTATCTGTTCGGTTTATTTATGTCTTTACTGATTTACTTTGGGTTTATAAAAATCAAATGTCAAATCAGTCTTCTTAATTTCTTTAATCTTGTCAAATAAAAAAGGAACTGAGTTATTCCCTGTATTGAACGCAACTCTATCAAGCAGCAAGTCATTACCTGAATTGATGTTAAGGATAGGGAACATTCCCGTTTTAGTGAAAGTAACATTATGAATCTCTATCTTATTAAAATTTTTTGCGTTAAAAAATGCCGGTGAAGCAAATACCGTTCTTTCAACGGATTTTGCAGTATCAATGCTCCCTTCTCTGAAACTGAATGAAGAGTTAAGAATAGTAAGCCCGAATTGCAGGGCTGAATCTCCTGTGATATCAAAAGCTTTCAAAATTCCGTTTGCCCTGATGCTATCGAATGTTATACTGGTTGCAACCTGGCCGGTTTGCCATAATCCATTTTCATAATTATATAAATAAACATACTCCACACTGTCAATAGTTATATCCTGAATTAACCAATTTCCACTTTTCAGCTGGGGATTTTCATCCCTTGGGGAAAAATGCACAAAGGCGGCAGGCATTTTTTTTTGACCTCTAATTTTATGGGCATATTCTCCGGGACCCCATATTTTGCAATGCTTCACCGTAAAATTATAACATCCCATCCTGAACCCATTACAGGAAGTATTGATTTTGCAATCGGTGACCAAAATATCCTGGTTATCGTTGCCGGCAAATGCATCATCCCCGGTTCTGAAATCACAAGCGGTTACTTTAAAATTCTTTCCAAATCTGGTATGAAGACCATCATGTCCACCCCGAATTACCACACTATCTATTGTAGCATTGGAGCAATAACGGCAGTAAATAGCGTAGTTTGCCGAATTTTTAATCGTAATACCTTTTATAGAAATGTTCATGCTATTAATCAAACGGATGCAATGCGGGCCGCGAAATCCTTCTTCGCCCCTGGGATTGTAACAATCCACGCCATCAATTATTCCTTTTCCTTCAATGGTGATATTCGTAATATCTTTACCAAAGAGGAATGCATCATTTCTGTAATCAGAGTATTTATCGCTTCCCTGCAACAAGGCGCTTGCTTCCAAATGCAAGGTTATGTTGCTTTTTAACTGTATGCTTCCGCTGAGGTAGGTTCCTTTGGTAAAAACTATGCTTCCGCCACCTTGTTGTGCACATGAGTCGATGGCACTTTGTATAATATCCGTCATCAAAACGGAGGGCAATGGTTTCAGAATCACCTGAAACTTTGTTGTGTCTCCATATGTTGAGAATGTAGAACAAAACAACATAATGACCACACTTATAATCCTGCTAAACCAACTGAACATTAGGATAAAATTGAATTTGATTTTCTCTTGTCATTCCAGGCATCGTTATTATATACACCTGAATGAATATGATTTTATTAGTTGTTTTACATAAACACACTACAACTATTAGATTGCTTATTGCCCGACTAATAGCTTACCGCTGTTGTTAATTATAAGCTCTTTCCTGGCAAAAGAAGTTAGTTTTCGGCTTCCTTCATTTATCTTTACTTTTTTAGGGATGGGAACCAGGTACCAGTTTACGATATAGCTACAGGATTCTCCGGGTTGTAGCAAACTATAGTATCCGTGGTTTTCCAGTTCACTGTAACTTTTATCTTTATTGGTATAAATTTCGACTTCACCCTGCTGCGGTGGATAGTTTTCGGGCTGGATATCAGGAAATTGCTTGATAAACAAAACCCCGTTCAACGCATAAGCGAGCCAGCCTTCCCGGGCGGTAGAGAATAATTTCACATGCTTTGAACCTGGATTTTTATCAATCGAAACCCAATTGATTCCATCTCTTTGAAGATCAGGCAGCAAACTTGATTTAGGCACATTTCCAATTCCACCATCAGGGAAAAAGGCAATTCCACCGCAGGGAACGCGGGTAACCTCCCAGGGCGCGACGGATTTTGGTGTTGCGGAGATGTTACGGATAACATATTCAATCCGGATGAAATCAGATTCAATTGCCTGCCAGCTTTTTTCGAACTGAAAGCCACTTTTTGAATTCTGCTTACTGATCATTTTCACTACATCACCGGTTTTCTCAACATGGTATTCGAGGCTATCCAACTCAGCATAAGGAGGCCAGCCCCAATCGCTTTGCGGAGCCGTCCATAATGTTGATCCAAAGTTTTCGTGCTGGCTCTGGCAGGTCAGAAATTCATTTTTCCCTATCCGGTACGAAATAATCCGGCCACCGTTGGCAGAGATTTTCATCACAGTTTTCCCAACTTTTACTTCAAATGTTTGCCCGGCATTACTCGTATCCGATGTATCTTTTTCCGCTGCAAATGCGGAAGTAAACAGGATAAAATTAAAAGTGAGCAATAAATACAATCTGTTCATGGAGTCAATAATCTTTTTTCATTATGTAAAGTGGCCTTTTAATAGCCAGAGGTAGATGATGTTTCTGTAAAAAGCCTGGTATTCTGTTACCTGATCTACTTTATTCGTTTACTTTTAAAATCACCGCTGAGTATCTATCGGCTAATTCAACTTCCAATTTGTCGGTTGTTAATCGCGTCTTTGTTGAAACTAATTCAGGATAAACAATTGAAACAAGGTTTGCTTTAACATCTTTTATCACTATTTTATTTTCTCCTGAAAGCCTCCATATCCAGTAATAAGTGGCATCAGGATAATTCATTCCCAGCACTACAGGAGTAATTGTATCATTTATATTTGGAAGTCCATTTGGAAAGAAGGGAGTAAAATGACTGATCTTATTCCTGAGTTCATTTTTATAAACTTGAATGCCCTCTTTCACACAATTAAAAGCTGAAGAATTTAAATGGGTAATATCTCCGCTTTGATGTATTCGACCGGCCATTGAGGTTACCATATTGAAGGATGCTTCACCCGATGTGGCTCCCGCTAACGGATAAGACCAGCCAGCTAATTGTTCAGGTAAAACAGCTGCCATTAGCCCCACCATTATGGCAGGATACAATTTATAATTGGTTTGATCGGTTGACGATTGTAACTGGTATTGAGAAAGCATGCTGTAATCCAGGCGCAACCCTCCACCAGCGCAATTTTCGAGAATTAGTTCAGGATGCTTTTGATGGATAGTCTCCGTCCATTTTAATTGTGCACGCATGTGCTCCAACATACCCTGGCCGGGACTTTCTGCTTCCAGGTCGGTGCCATAAGGAGCACTGCAGTTCAAATCCTTTTTAATATAGCCAATGCCATAATCGTTGATCAAACGATCGACTACCCCTGTTGCAAAGTCAGATACTTCCGGATTTCTATAGTCAAGAAAGAAACGGCTGCCTTCGATCACCCGCTTTCCATAGAGATTAAAAAACCAATTATCAGGTTTATTTTTTAATTGTGAATTGATTCCTGCCATTTCAATTTCCAGCCACATACCGGGTATCATTCCTCGTTTTTTTATCGAATCGAAAACCTCGCCAATTCCGTTTGGGAAACGACTTTTCGAAGGTTGCCAAACTCCAATTGAACTCCACCAATCTTCTTTAAGTTCGGCATACCAACCTGCATCAATAACAAAATATTCGCAACCGGCACGCGCAGCAGCATCAACTACAGGCAATAATTTTGCAGTTGTTGGGTTTCCCGAAAGGCAGTTCATGTAATCGTTGAAAATTACAGGAAGTTTATCATCAACAGCATGCTCGCGTTTACAAGCCACTCTGCGGTAATCAGTTAAAGCAGCAACAGCTTCGTTAAAACCACCCTTCACCACCCCAATTGCAACAGGTATTGTTTCGAAACTTTCACCCGGTTTAAGTTGTTTTATCGAATTGTGATTGCCATAATCTGTGCCACCCAAATAGATATAGGGGTTGTTATTGCCCCGTTCACTCTCCTCAATTGAAACCACCCATGGACCGGCGTGTTCTATTTGCCAAAACCAGGTAATTCCGTATTTGGTATTCTCAACCATACCCATTGGTAAATATTTGGATGATGATGAAGAACCCTTATTCACAAACGAAATGTTTCCGTTAATCCGATCGGCAGTTCTTACCAGGTTTAAATCTGCAGGCTTATTGGATCGCCATTGCCCCTCATTCATCCATGTATTCGAAGCCCAATGAACAAGAATTTGATCAAGCGTTTCCCTGTTTATGTCGAGTAAAAAATTATTGATAATGGCAGAACTTATATAATCAAAGTTTCGCGTGAAGCTACTTTCATTAATTACTTTGGTGAACCGTCGAATAACCGGGGCATCATTATAAAATATATAATGTGATTCAATTTTAAGTTCGTTTTGGACATCCTTTTGAGTAATCACATAATGCTTCCCAGTTGGGGTATCTGTTTGTACTATTGAAACAAATAGCATTGTATTTCCGGGATCTCCACCGAATAAATTGCCACTGGTTTTGTTCTCTCCGAAACTTTGAACAGCAATTTCAAGCGATGAATGATCAGATACTTTTGGCAACGTAGCCGGAAACTCAAAGCCTGTAGGTAACATAACCTGATTGCGAAGTTTACCATCCTGAAAGTCGAAATAAATTTTAATTCCGCTGCCGACAATCGTAAATGGTTCATTTCCCATGCCATACACAACTAATCCGTGCGCAAGAATCAATAAAATAAAGACAAAAGATTTCATTCTATTTTTTTTCATCCGGGTTAACTAATTTCAAATTGTTTAATGCAATACTCATTAATTTTAGTGAGATTCATTGGCTTAACCGCTCAAACAAAAAGATAAGAAGTTTTCACAAATCTTCTTCTTTAAGACTTTGAGTCTTCGTATTCAATGTTTATTTTTCAAATCTAAACTCCACTTCATTAGCCCAATGTTCTTTCCAGTCGGCATGAAAAGCGCGGCTGTTCTTTTTAGATACGCTTCGGTTGCGGGCCAGTTCCATGCAGCTACCAGCTGAACCATCATCATTTACGCGAAACGAGAATTTGATGGTTTTGCCTTCATCAAGTGCTTTTTTAACATCAGGAATTTCGCTCCATGGAATAGCCGTTTCGGTAATCCGTGTGTTTCCATCCTGAACAATGGCCAGTTTCCCGTTTTTCACAGGTCCGTCGTAAGGCGATTTGGGTTGACGTGGAAAGAAATGTTTGCGAGGCATACCCGGAACCAGCAACCGCCATAATTCAGTACCGCCTCCATATTCAGGAGCTACCTGGTTAAGGGCATATTCGTAATCGGTGCATTTGTAACCAATATAGCGTGGCATGGTGCCTTTGGGATTTGCCAACAGCCCGTCCTCACCAATCGGAATTACATTGAAAGCTACCTGAACATTATCATACGAATATCCAAGCCCTGAACTGTTGTCAGGCAAAACCGGATCTTTGCGATAGGTAAAATGACGGACGCCTTCGGGCCAGATCAAGGAAATAAGAACTTCCTGGTCGGTTGCGCTGGCGGTAATTCCGGAAGGCAGCGCAGGATTTGTTCCGAAAACCCAATAACCAAGTTTGCCATATTTATTTTTCCAGTTGCCTTTGGTGTCAAAATCCTGGCTTACAAATTCAGCTTGTGAATTACCACCTGAAGTTTTGCCGGTTTCATCAAAAAATACGGCTGCCAGTTTCACGTCGTACCACCAGTTTCCTTTAAAGGTCACTCGCACATTTCCGGCAATTTCGCATACAACGTAAATGCCATTCCACAAGCGGTCAATATCCTGGGAAGCAAGCAATTGTGAGGTTTTCGAATCACGTATTTCAATTTCCGTATGCCCGGCATCAAAGTTGGGCAGGTAAAATGCCACTTGCGTGGTTCTTCCGGCAGGCAGGTTCAGATCAATACCAATTCCTATGTTATTTTGATCAGGTTCCCAGTAGTTCAATATCCGCCCGCTGCTATCCGGTTTCTGCAATGCCCAGGTGTCTGTATCCGAAACACGTCGCTGCCCGTCAACTTTACGGAACGAAAGATTTGCATCGGGTTTAAAGGATGTATCGGGATAGAAA
Source organism: Bacteroidales bacterium (assembly GCA_030654075.1). Classification (GTDB taxonomy): domain Bacteria; phylum Bacteroidota; class Bacteroidia; order Bacteroidales; family UBA4417; genus UBA4417. The sequence goes on from JAURYB010000078.1 coordinate 131,370, forward strand.
AATTCGTCGTCGTTGCAGGTTTCGAAGCGATACGTTCCCGGATGTGGTGTTTTGTCGGCTACTTTGGCGGCAAAATAGAAGTAGTTTTCGTCGTAGGCTAAATATCCGTTGGCCATGCCTTCCGATTTCTGATCGAATTGCTTGAACGGATACCAGGCAGCTTCGGTAACTGAAAGACTTGCTTTGCCGGCTGTTACGGTTTGAGGTATTGCATTTGTCCATTCATCCAGTTTCCCATCCACCTGTACATTGATTTTAGAAATTACATTTACATGCAAATCTTCCCAATGCATGGCTTTTCCATCTTTACCGGCATCGAAAATCACATCAAGCTGGTATGAATTACCTGGAGAAGAGCTTCCACCTGTTATTTGCACCGGAATGCTGACAGTTTCATTTGCCTTCAGACTTATTTTTGCTGAGTAAGAAAGTTGCAGATTACCAAGTTTTATTTGAAGCTTTCCGGTAACCGGCCGGTTTAGTATGTTGGTCAGCTGAAGTTCAAATGAAGATTTCTGCTCAATGCGGCGGGTCATGTCGCTGGCTATAATTTCAACAGGTTCATACCCCTCGATATAACCAGTTTTCAATGCATTGATCAACTTCTGATACGATCCTTTTAATCCGTCGGTTTTCAGGAAATAACCACGGAATGAAAGTGGAATTTCGATAGTTTTTCCAACAGCCGGAACGATGTTTCCATAAAAATCATACAAATGAAACGATGGATCGGCTTTGATAGTCATTTTGCCGTCGGTCAGCGGTATGTCCTCCGAAAGCTGTTCCTTCAATTTCAAATATTCGGGCGAGTTTTCCGCTGTCTGTGCTAATTTCGCTCTTAGAATTTCTTTCTCTTTCATTTCGGTCAATCCACGCACTTCACGAAAGAGCACGTTGGAAGCACCAAAAGCTTCACCGATATCGCCGCAAACTACAACAGATCCATCTTCAGGATTTCCATCATAACCGTCGAATTGCATAACCCAGGGCAGCCCGTTTTTAAAGAGCAGTTGGTTAAAGTCGCGTTCGCCAACCATATGTTGTACCGCTCCCAAAGCCGCAGCCGGTGACCATACCGAAGGAACAGCTTCAATTTCGCGGGTTCCGGTGGCAGTGCGTATTTTCTGTTTAACACCTTCGCCGGAATGTGGCCTGGAAATCATATAGCCGCCATAAATTCCCATTGAACGATCGTAGCCGGCTGACCGGTTTGTTGCTACCACGGTTCCAATTCTGTCGTCGGTATTTCCAACCCAGCTTTCGGTATCCCATATCAGAACGCGGCCTTTATGGTCCTTGCGATTGATCCATTCAGGATACATGCTTGGCGCTTCCATACCCTCGTAATGAATGGAAACAAAATCGTAGATGGGAAGAAACTCGTTATTCCCATCAGGAAACAGTTTATCAAAAGCATTTGAATGAGAATCACCGCCGCCCACCAGCACATCAGCACCTTGTTTACGGGCTTCGAGCACAGCGGTTGCCATTGCTTTGTAAATTTCGCGGTAACGCAGCATATCACTTTGCCAGCCCGAAATGGAAATGCCTTCCCATGGCTCATTCCATAGGTGAACACCGGTTACGCAGCCTTTGGGCCAGCCGTTTTCGACACAAATATTTTTAACGAATTTGCTGAAATCAGCATCCAGCTCCGGAAGCCAGACATAATCTTGTTTGGTTTTCAGAAATGCATTTTTATCATCCAGGAAGGAACGCGGAGTGCCAAGTGGAATTGCGGCGGGGCCTTCCATAAACATAAGCAAAACCGTAACATTTCTTGCTTTGTATTCGCGTAGTTTTCGGTTCAGCTTTTCCATTTCACTCACATAATCGCGATGAGTAGTCGGAATATAGGACACACCCATGCGAATAGCCTGCACGCCGATTCGGCTCAGGAAATCAGCACCCAGATCATCGAGTGCCTGCTTTGGATATTGAATGGGCTTGGGGTTTGGCCTGAAGGTCCGAACTATGCTTGTTGCCAGTCGCCTGCCATGTATTCCCAAATCCAGGACCAGCGTGTAGGCTCCAAAAGTTTCAGGAATGGAAGGTTCAACCTGGATATCTATAAATCCTTTTGCAGGAATATTGACTTTTACAGCTATTTGCTGAACATCCTGAAGTCTGACCATTTCAGGCAGCCATATATCGTTAGGCAATCCATTTGCTCCACATCGGATAACATCGAATTTGCCATCCATGGCAATTGCTTCACCAGTGTTGTTTACAAGCTGGAAAGTTAATTTTGGACTATCACCGGGATAGAAAATATTGGTTTCCCCTGATGTTTTTATGCAATAAACATCAAAATCATAAAACCGCTGGTTGTTTTTCAATCCAAGCACCGATTCATAATTCAGCCATTCCTCAGGCGCTTTCATTTGAGCGTTTGAAGGAACAACCAACAGTTGAAAAACAATAAAAAATATAGCGGTGTGTTTCATAAAATGACTTGGCTGAGCTAGCGGGATTTATAAAGGTGTACTTACATAATGCATAAGTACAATAAATTATTTAGTAAATAATTTGCAGCAATTGAATTGTATCAATTAAGCCTTATTCCTGAAACATCTTTGATAAATAAGGGGAATGGATTTGCTACCCCCAAGAAAAAAAACACAGCAAGAGGGAAGCATAATTGTAGTGGAAAGGTAATACAAAGGAATAAGAAGTGATTGAAAAACAAATGAAAAGCTAGTCATTTGCTTAGCTAGTGACTCCAGGGAAGACCCAGAAACAGAACTTTTTAACAAATTAGCATCTATAGTGTGACAACTATTTTGTACCTTTGATAGGTGGAAAAACAGAATAAAATATTATTTGAGATTGAGATCGATAGACTGACAAATTCAATCGAGAATACGGTTTCCGGAGATGTTTTTGACACAGATATTTTCCTGCTAACAGGAAAGGATAGTAAACAAATAAATAAATCTGACTGGCTTTTTAACTGGCAGGAACAGTTAAAATTGAATGACAGAGAAACGTACAAACTTGTAATACGGAATAACCCGAAAATAATTCAGGGCTTGGTAAGTTTAAGCGACCGGTGGGACCACATCTACATGCACTTAATTGAAAGTGCAAAGTTCAATAAGGGTAAGAGTAAAATTTATACAGGTGTTCCTGGAAACTTAGTTGCTTTTGCGTGCAAACTCTCTTTTGAAAAAGGGTATGACGGCTATGTTGCATTTGATGCTAAGACTGCTTTGGTTCGGCATTATCAGGAAACACTTTTTGCTACACATTTCAAAGGAACAAAAATGATGATTGAAACACCGGCAGCTCAAAGATTGATTAATCAATACTTCAATAAATAACAAAATGGGACTGATTAAAGAGCCTGAAAATATTGATTTCACAGTTTTGGACAAACCATGGACTGATGAAGAACGCAGGGAGTTTAGTGCTTATATCAAGATGCGGAAGGAAAAGCAGAAAAAACGTGAAAGGGCAAAACCCTCAACTTCACATGAAGAGGTAATTCTCTGATTTATTAATTTGCGAACTCTCATTCTTTGAGTATTCGCTGATATGTAATGCTTCTGTATTCAGAGTATTTTGTCGAATTTGCTTATCCGCAATTTCCTGCAAATCAAGAAAAGCCCATTGGCCAATCTTACAGGCAATGTTGCCGTTTTCAGAATGTATTTTCAGAAAGAATTATATGTGAATGGTTTAATACCCAAATTGAGCTAAACCGAACTTTGAAAAAGCCATTCTTTATGATATTTTGATTTTCAGCACACGCCCACGCTGTGATGTGCCGAAGTTTCGCTTGCACTATCGTTTTCATTGTACAACGAAATTATTTTGTCACCTATTTATTGCAGCTATTAATATACTCCTGGGGCGACATCCCATAATATTCCCTGAATATCTTACGGAAATACGACAGCTCTTTAAAGCCGCTCATATAAGCAACTTCAGCTACATAAAGCTTGTTCTGTTTGAACAGTTGGGCAGCTCGTTGTAAACGCATGTCACGCACAAATTCAATGGCGGTATGATTGGTCAGCTGCTTTAGTTTGCGATAAAGATGGGTTCTGCTTAATCCTACTTCTTTTCCAAGTTCCTCAACGCCAAAATCAGGGTTGGAGACATTTTCGCTCATGACTTTTATGATGCGGTGCATCAGTTTTTCATCGGATGAATCAACCACAATTTCAGTTGGACCGATGGTTAATTCCCTCCTGAATAATTGTTTGAGTTGTTCCCTGCTGGCAATCAGCTGACGGATCTGGGTTTCGAGCAAACGTATATCAAATGGTTTCGCGATATAGGCATCGGCTCCGGTTTCGATGCTTTCCAGCTGATCTTCGGAACTGGCCTTGGCAGTTAAAATGATTACGGGGATATGACAAGTCAGAATGTCTGTTTTTAACTGTGCACATAATTCGTACCCGTTCATCCTGGGCATCATTACATCAGTAATTACAAGTTTTGGCAGGTGTTTCAGCGCTTTTTCCAGGCCATCTTTACCATCTCTGGCTTCGATGATCCTGAATTCGTCTCCAAACTGATCGATGAGATACTTCCGTATATCCGGATTATCATCTACAATAAGGAGTGTAAGACGGTTATCGGTTTCAACAACTTCAGCTAATAGTTCGTCGGCGATCTCTAAGTTATCACCTTCAATGGGATCATAGGCATGATCTTCAATGGCAATAAGCTGAAGTTTAAAATCATTTATAACAGGTTGCCCCTGGGCGAATTCCTGTTCCCTGAAAGAAGCTTTATCGATAGGGAGATTTACTGTAAAGGTGGCACCCCGTTCCGGAGAGCTTTCAGCGTTAATATCACCACGGTAAATGGTTACAAGGTCGTGCGTGAGTGCTAATCCGATTCCTGTTCCTGAAGTCTGATAGGTACTATTTGTATCAACCTGGTAAAACCGTTCAAAAATACGTGACAGATACTCTGCCGGGATTCCCTTTCCGGTATCAGAAACAGTGATCCGGATAGTTTCCGGTTCCTGTGAGCCTTTGTTACCTGCCAGTAGGTTTACTGTAACATCAATCCTGCCGTTCTCAGGAGTAAATTTGAAGGCATTGGATAAGAGGTTGTAAAGGATTTTTTCGATTTTATCTGCATCGAAAAAGCAAATATGAGAATCAACATCTGAAATGTAGTTGTACTCAATATTCTTTTGGCTGGCAGCATACTTATAGGCATTTACAATACCGCTTATATACGTAAAAACGTCTCCCTTCGAAATACTTAAGGTAACTACTCCAGCTTCTAAGCGGGAAAGATCCAGAAATTGATTAATCAGATTTAACAGTCTGATTGTATTGCGTTGAATGATCTTTCCAAGTTCATCAAATTCATGATGAGTTCCAAAACTGGAAAGTAATTTGTTAATCGGACCTAAAATGAGTGTTAAAGGCGTACGGAACTCGTGTGAAATATTGGTAAAAAACCGAAGTTTCAATTGATCGGCTTCATGCAGTTTTTCCGCCAGTTCCTGTTCTTTTTGCCTTTGTTCTGAAATTTTGTTTTTTTGTTTTTCCAGCAACTCATTTTTTGCGCCGAGTTTCTCATTCTGAGCTGCAATAGCTTCTTTTTGTTCAAATACCTCGTTTTGTTTTTCCAGGAGCAATTGATTTGTTTGTTGCAATTCATCAGCCTGTTGCTGGAGTTTAAGCTTCTGAGCCTCAATTTCCGCGGTACGTTCAAAAACCAGTTTTTTCAGTCTTCTCTGTTGTTCCCTAAGCCTGAAGGTCCTGAATAAAATCCATGCCAGTATGCCAAGAAAAAGAACAATTACGGCAAGGAGTCTGAACCACCACGTTTTCCACCAGGGAGGTAAAATTATGATTTTTATTACCCGGCTCTTTTCATTCCACAATCCATCATTATTGGAGGCTTTCACATAAAAGGAATACTTGCCGGGGCTAAGATTGGTGTACCTGGCTTCATTCTCAGATCCCAGTTTTACCCAATCCTTATCAAATCCTTCGAGTTTACATGCATATTGATTCTTTTCGGAATTAACATAATTTAATGCTGCAAATTCAATAGAAAATATATTCTGATCATATGGGATTTCTATTTCAGTGGTAAGATCTATATTTTTCTCTAAAATTGAATTTTCTCCTATCTCAACTGATTTGTTGGATATTTTAAAATCAGTAAATACAATTGGAGGTATCACAAAATTCTCCTTCAACTCTGATGGGTTTATAGCATTTATCCCATTCACTCCTCCAAAAAATAACCACCCGGTTGAACTCTTATACCCACATTCAGAGTTAATCCTGATTCCATCCCGGCTATCATAATTTGTAAAAACTTTGCTTACAGGATTAAATCTGCTGATGCCTTTGAGAGTACTAAGCCAGATGTTACCCACATTGTCATGTAAAATGCTATAAACAATATTGCTTGGCAAGCCTTCATTAATCGTGTACGATTTTATTCTGTTTGTTCCCAGATTAAGAACCTGAACGCCATTGCCGGTACCAAGCCATAATTGATTTTCATTTAAAAAAAACATGGAATATACATCTGAACCGTTTAAGGTTGAATCCGAAGGAATATCTGTATTCGAAAGGCTCATGAATCTTTTCATCTTCCTTGTTTTGGAATCAAGTCTGATCAATCCTCCTCCTAAAGTTCCTACCCACACATTATCGTTCTTATCCACTCTTACATCCTGTATCATAGCCTTAAGCTCCGATTCATTCAGGGAAATTATGAAATGTTCAAATGTTTTTGTTTCCGGGTCGTATTTATCAAGATAGCCCCGGATAGTACCTATCCATATGTTTCCTTTACTATCTTCAGCAATTGAACGAATAGTATTATCTGCCTGGTATTTAGGATTATTCAATACTCTGTCAATATAGGGTAGCCGGGTAAACTTCCCGGTTTCTCTATTCAGTTCATGCAACCCCCCACCCCAGGTACCAACCCATAAACGGCCTTTCCGGTCCTCCAGTATTGCGCTTACACCGCCTTTATTAATGGAATACGGGTCTGAAAGATTACTTACAAAAGATTGAAGAAGCTGCCCGTTTTCCGAAAACTTTAACAGCCCAAGGTCGGTTCCTATCCAAATAGTTCGGTTCCCATCCTGAAATATGGATTTAACATAACGCATTTTCTGATCGGATGCATTATTGATAGCCTGGAAATAATTCTTAAACCGGTCCTGGTTGGGATGGAATACATTTATACCTCCCTGGTAAGTCCCTAACCAAATGTTCCCGTTTCTGTCCTTAAAAATGCATTTTATATGGTTATTGCTGAGAGAATATGGAGCTGAAGGATCATTTTTAAATTGTCTGATCTTTTGTGATAAAGGATTATAGATGTATAATCCATTTTCTGTACCGATCCAAATGCTACCCTCTTTATCCTCACATAAAGTGAGTGCGGAAGGGTCAATATTTTTTTTCCCCGCCGAGAGATCCTTCTGAAATAACGAATAACTATAGTTACTTTCAATCCCTTTAACAGATTGAATACCCTTTACAACCCCTTCTCTTGTCGCAAACCAAGCAGTATTATTACGGTCGATTAGTACTGAATTAATGGTATTCAGGCCAAAACTGTTATTTATTCCGGATATACTGATAGTTTCCCGCTTATGATATTGATGGTTTTCATTAATCCGGTAAAATCCCTTTTCCCAGGTGCCAACCAGCACAGTACCATCAGGGTATTCTGCAAAGCAAAGCGGCGCATAAAGATTTATTTCATTATCGGCAATTACTTTTATAAAATCATTACCCGTTCTGTCGAACTGATAGAGCCCATGCTGGGTGCCAACCCACAATTTATTCTTATTATCAACATACAGACTTGCAATGGAATTCAACTCCGGGGATCCTTTCTGCAAATGCCTTTCGAACTTTTCTGTAGCATAATTAAAGCGGCACAAGCCTTTTTTTGTTCCAATCCAAAAATTTCCTGATTGGTCAACAGCCATATCCGCTATTTCATTGTTCGGGATAGAACCTGTGTCGGAAGGATTATGGTAATACACTGTAACTTTAATGCCATTGTACTTATTTAATCCGTTTGGTGTGGCTATCCATATAAAGCCATACGAATCCTCAATGATCTTGTTTATTATATTTCCCGAAAGGCCATCTTCAATGGAAAGGTGCTTAAAGTTTAACTTTTCGGGTTCACTGGTATTTCCTGACTTTTGGCTGAACGATGCCACGGAAAGATAAAGAAACAGGCATAGTAGTATGCCTTTCCTCAATTCCTTTAATCCACTCCTTGAAATCAGTTTCATAAATTAAGTTTCTGTCCTGATGAGTTACCGCAAAAATCAATTAAATCAGCTATAAATAGTGGCTTATAAGTTACCATGTACTTTAACGTAAGCATCTCAAACGATTTCAAACATGTTAAGATGGTATATGTTGTGACTCCAAAAAATAAAAAAACGGATGTTAGTTTTCGGGGTATGAAAGTACATATAATAAACAATATCTTTTGAAGGTTTTTTAATGCAATTCTGATTTTTGTACTAAAGTTATCCGAATTGTTAGCGTAATAAATAGTAAGAATTAAAGAAATAATAAAAAAATTAAAATAGCCAAAAGAACTACAGCAAAGATGATTTCCAAAAAGAAGTAAAATACTGGACTTCTATTAGTTAATAGGCGTTTAATATCAATCATGGCACAATCGGGTTTAAATCTGAATAACGTACAAAAGTAAAAACGATTAGTCCATCCGACCTACTGGAATGTACCATTAAGCGGGTTGATTTGTTCCAATTTTAATTTTGTTCCGATTGCTTAACAAATTTGGAAATCAACTTAAAAATCAAGCCTGGCTTTCAATTGTTTCAAACTACGGGCCGGAATGATACAAGTACAAAAAACGGAATACAAAGGAATCTATTAGATTATACATTTGGAGCGAGGTATTGATAGATGGGCGGGCCTATTGCCTTTTAATTGCGGACCAGGAATCAGATTATTGTAATTATTAAACCCTTACAAAGTATTGAAAAACAAATATATGCCACAGATTTCGCAGATTTCGCAGATTGGAATGATATTAATTTAGTCAAATCCCTCGGAGGTGACACAATCTAAATTAGTTATAAATCTGCACTAAGTCAGCAAAGCAATCTCACCAAAAGTAATCTGTGAAATCTGCGTAATCTGTGGCAAAAAATTTTGAATAAATAGGTTGAACAATTTCAGATTACTAAACACGAATACAATCCAAGTGCCATACTATAGAAATGATGTTTTTTTACAAACACATCCAGAGAAAAAAAGCAACAAATCATAACTCTTTTCAATTCAAAATGATACGAAACTCCAGAATTGCTGTCCTTGTTCTGGCCACGTCCTGTACTATTAATTCATGCAGCACTACCGGCCTTCAGAATAAAAGCGATAAGACAGCTTACGATTATGTAAATCCAATGATCGGGACAAGCGCACACGGGCATACTTTCCCCGGAGCCACAAGGCCTTTCGGAATGGTACAGTTAAGTCCGGATACATATAATAAAGGCTGGGACTGGTGTTCCGGATACCATTACAGCGATAGCTCGATCATGGGATTCAGTCATACACATCTTTCCGGAACAGGCCGTGGCGATCTGCTTGATATTCTGGTGATGCCAACAACCGGTAAATTACAGACAGAACCCGGTTCGCGCGAGAACCCTGATGAAGGATACCGTTCCAGGTTCAGCCATTCCGATGAACAGGCAAGCCCGGGATATTATTCTATCTTATTGAAAGATTATTCTATCCAGGCTGAACTGACTTCTACGGTTCACGCCGGGTTTCACCGCTATACTTTTCCCGAAACGAAAGATGCCCACATCATTATTGACCTGTTTCATGGCTATGAAAGTGATTCTGTAACCGAAACCTCAATTACCATTGTAAACGACAGCCTGATAACCGGTTCGCGGAAATCGAGAGGATGGGGTTTAGGCGAGGAAAAATACTGGGCGGTTCAGGAAGTGTACTTTGCAGCCAAATTTTCAAAACCATTTTCGTCGGTCGGAATTGTAAAGGACGCAGCATTACTGAAAGGAACAACTTCAGTCACAGGCCGTAATTTAAAAGCTTTTGTTAATTACTCAACGCAGGCCGGAGAAAAGGTATTGGTAAAAATCGGTATTTCGGCTGTTGATCCCGTCGGCGCCATGAATAACCTGGACAAGGAGATTACAGATTGGAATTTTGACCGTATCCGGGATGAAGCGAAACAAGAGTGGGAAGCTCAACTTGGTAAAATATCCGTTGAGGATGCAGCCGAAGATGTGAAAACTATCTTTTACACCGCTCTTTACCACAGCATGATTGCACCTTATCAATCATCGGATGTAGATGGCCGCTACACCGGATTTGATAAAAAAGTTCACAGTACAAATGGTTCAATCAACTACACGGTTTTCTCCCTTTGGGATACCTTCCGAGCTGAACATCCGTTATTTACAATGATTCAGCAGGATCGGGTACCAGCTATGGTTCAATCATTTTTAAATCAATACAACGAATATGGTTTATTGCCTGTTTGGCCACTCTGGGGCAGCGAAACCAATTGTATGATAGGGTATCATGCCATTCCTGTTATTGTAGATGCTTACCTGAAAGGAATTGGCGGTTTTGATGCTGAAAAAGCTTTCGAGGCGATGAAAAAGAGCGCCATGCAAGATGATTTTAATATAAAATACTTAAAACAATACGGTTACATTCCCCGCGATCTGGAGCAATGGCATTCGGTTGCTAAAACACTTGAATATGCCTACGATGATTGGTGCATTGCCCAAATGGCTCAAAAAATGGGAAAGACCAAAGATTTTGAGTACTTCTCAAAACGTGGTGAAGCTTACAAAAACCTGTTCGATACTACAATTGGTTTTATGCGGGGCAAAGATTCTGGAGGTCAGTTCAATCCTGATTTTGATCCCTACAATGCCGTAAATGCTACGAGCGATTTTATTGAAGGAAACGCGTGGCAATATACCTGGTTTGTACCTCATGATATCAATGCGCTGATTAACGGAATGGGTGGAAAAGCCGGATTCGTCAGCAAATTGGATTCACTGTTTTCGGTGAGTTCGAAACTGGATAAAAATACCCCTTCTGATGTAAGTGGTTTGATCGGACAATATGCACATGGCAATGAACCAAGTCATCATGTTGCATACCTGTTCAATTTTGCCGGTCAGCCTGAAAAAACACAATACTGGCTTAACAAGATAATGACCACACTGTATGACGATACACCTGAAGGGCTGTGCGGAAATGAGGACTGCGGGCAAATGTCGGCATGGTATGTTTTCAGCGCGCTGGGTTTTTATCCGGTTAACCCGGCTTCCGGCGAATATGAATTAGGAACTCCCATGGTGAAAAAGGCCGTCCTGAATACCGGAAAGAATCCTTTTGTAATTGAAGCAAAAGACTTATCGGAGGAAAATATGTATGTACAGGAAGTAACGCTCAATAACAAAATCCTTGACCGCCATTTTATCACTCACAAAGAAATACTCGAAGGTGGAACGTTGGTTTTCTGGATGGGTAAAAAGCCGGCGGAGAAGTAAATAATTATACTGAATCAGAAGCAATAATCAACTATAATCTGTCATAGTAGATTAATAATCAGTAACATATATTGGTTGTATCATTTGAACCTGCTTTATGAAACAAGAACATAGTTAGCTTGTGAATAACAACTGTAATTTAGAGCCGTCAATCTAAGGTCATAATACAGTAACAAAATCTTAATTTATACTTAACGAAAAAACAAAGTACATTATCATGATTAAAAAGTCACTGTTAATTGCAGTTTTTGTCCAGATTACAATTTTATGTTTTTGTAATCTCCGGCAACTGCAAGCAAAAAATCCTGCTGGTTCGCTAGCTGTAACTATTAAAGGAGTGGTTAAATCAGGTTCAGATAACCTGACAATGCCCGGCGTGAGTGTGGTTGAACTGGGAACTCAGAATGGCACTGTTACCGATGTAAAAGGGAATTATTCCATCACTGTCTCCGGTTCCAATGCAGTATTAAAATTTAGTTTTATAGGATTTATTTCCTTAGAAGTTCCGGTTAACGGCAAAAGTGTAATAGACGTTACCCTTATTGAGGAAATGACCGAATTAAACGGAGTAGTGGTTGTTGGTTATGGAGTTGAGAAAAAACGTGATGTTACAGGCTCCATTGTTCAGGTAAATTCAAAACAGTTACAGAACATTGCTACACCCCAGATTGCCTCAGCACTGCAGGGAAAAGCTGCCGGGGTATATGTAATGAATTCAAGTGGTAAAGCTGGCGGTTCAGTGGATATCAGAATCCGCGGTATAACGTCTTTAAATGATATTGCACCACTCTGGGTTATCGATGGTGTTCCCGGCGATAACAGTATGGTGAATATGAATGATATTGAAACCATTGATATTATTAAGGATGCCAGCGCGGCAGCTATTTACGGCGTAAAAGCAGCGGGAGGTGTAATCCTGGTTACCACCAAAAGAGGAGCAGGACAGAAAAAGCCTAAGATCAGCTTTAACTTATATACAGGCAGCAGCCAACCTTGGAGATTACCTGACATGGTAAACTCAGATGAATACATCGAGTTAAAAAATGAACAATGGGCTATCTCGGGAGTTCCCGTTGGATTAAGCCTGGATTCAATAGGGAAATACCCGACAACCGACTGGATGAAAGAAATGTTCAAGACCGGTATTTCGCAAAATTACGATCTGAATATTTCCGGTTCAAACGAAATGTCAAATTATTACCTTGGTTTTACCTACGAAAAAAACGAACCTTCATTAGTTGATAACAGCTATACAAAATACTCCATACGGCTAAATTCGGATTATAATATCACCAAATGGTTGAAGATAGGAGAATCACTTAACCTCCTTGTTACGGATCTGAATCCTGTTGCTGACGAGGACAGGTATCTCGATGGACTGTTCAGGACACCCCCTATGATGCCTGTTTATGACGAAAATAACCAACCGGGTGGCTTTGGGTATGTGAATTACGACAGTATTGGCGATTATGATGGAGGTAATCCAATGGCGACTCAGCTTACAAACCTGGCACATAATTATCACCAGAAAGTGGGAGGCAACGCCTACGCGAGGATTTCACCTTTGACGGGATTATCCATAACGGCAACCTTTGCCGGTAATATCTCAAATGATAACAGTAAAAACGTAACGCTTCCCTATAAACTTGCCGACAAAAAGAATTCTCCAAACACTGATATCAGGCTGAATTTCAGCAAGGGATGGGATATGCTTGGAAACGTGTTTGCCAATTACATCAGAGATTTTGGGAAGCACGGCATCAACCTCACCGCCGGATACGAAGCAAGTAAATACGCCGGTAGTAATTTATATGGATTCGGAACAAACGCCAAGTTCGGGTTACAGGTACTGGATCAGACGGATGTAATAGGACGCGAAACCGCAGGCGGTGAATACCTGGGACGATCAGTTTCCCAGTTTGCAAGGGCATCCTACCAGTATGACAATAAATATGTGATTAAAGCAAGCATCAGGCGTGACGGCAGCGATAAATTCGGCCCGAACAACAGGTATGGAGTATTCCCTTCCGTATCACTTGCATGGAAGGTTTCGGAAGAGGAATTCATGAAAAGCATAAAATCAATTTCATTTCTGAAAATACGCGGAGGATATGGAGTTCTGGGAAACGACAACATAGATCAATACCAATACGCAGCCTATCTGGTTCCGGGAAATGCCTATCCGTATGGGAATTATGCAAATGTTATTCAAAATGCCAGCATGCGTCCTTCGTCAAACTATTATAACCAGGATATTCAATGGGAACGCTCCAAACAGTTAGATATGGGCGTTGAAATGGGCTTATTCAAAAATGCCTTGTTTATCACTGCCGAAATCTACAAAAAATCAACTGATCAGATGTTGTTCTACGAGGGACTGCCTTTTAGTTCAGGTTACGGAAATCAATATGAGTCTGATCCTGAAGACGTTAACCAGGTAATTAATGCAGGCCTGATCTCCAATAAAGGAATTGAACTTTCCCTTTCATATAAAGGAAATGTCGGTGATCTGAATTATTCAGTTTCAGGCAATGTATCTAAATTCAAATATGTGGTTGAAGAATTAAGCTCCAGCAAAGTCCTGCCTGGTAAGCTGCTAGTGCTTTCTGACGGAGTGCCTGTTTCAAGGACAACCGAGGGAGAAAGTAGTGGTTATTTTTACGGTTATATGGTGGATGGTATATTTCAGTCGCAGGAACAAGTGGATCAATACAACCAAAACGCCAGGGATATAGCAAAAGCTAATGACCCGTCTATTTCACAATCGGTATTGGACCAGATTTTTTACAACAGCACATATACCGCTCCTGGTGATTTGATTTACAGGGATATAGATGGAAACGGAATAATTGGTCAGGCTGACCGTACAAACATGGGAAGCCCATGGCCTAAGGCAACATATGGGTTACAGATAAACATAGATTATAAAGGATTCGACCTGGGAATCTCCGGAGCGGGAGTTTATAAGCGGGATGTTTTCAATGCGGGAAAAGTACGTACCGACCAGTTCGCCGGTTACGACTATTCCACGTCAGCAACAGCCTTAACCCGTTGGACAGCGGACAATCCTTCAACTACCAACTACAGGATTACAGGCAATGACCCAAATAAAAATATGGCCAATCCTTCGAGCTGGTATATTGAAGATGGTTCGTTTTTCCGACTAAAAAACATACAGTTAGGATATACAGTACCTACGGAATTGACTAAAAAAGTAAAGATTGACAGGCTTAGGATTTATGTTTCTGCCCAAAATCTCTGGACTATTACCAAATACTCCGGTTTCGATCCCGAATTTGGAATCGGTACCGCTTTAGATTCAGGTGTGGATTTCGGATCCTATCCCCAGTCAAAAATCATGTTGTTTGGAATCCAATTAGATATTTAATCCTCCAGGAAAGACAAAATGAAATTTACTATGACCATGAAAAACACAATCAAAATAGTTTTTATAGCCGGTTTACTCCTGATACTGGCATCCTGTAAAAAGGACTTTCTGGAAATTTCCGATCCCAATAACCCTACCGCCGAAACCTACTACACCTCAGTATCTAATGCTCAGCTGGCAGTAAACGGAGTGTACGGCGAATTTCATGATGAAAGCCTGTTTTTCGGCGAAATATTCTACATCCTGGGTTATTCAACAGGGGAAGCGGAATATATACATCCTGAATCGCGCTACACCGATTTCAACAATTATAATTATGGCCCCACCAATTCGTTAATTACCGAATATTATAAAGGCTGGTACCGCATAGTTGGAAGAGCAAATGCTACCCTTGATGGCATAAGCAAAATGCTTGAAAGCGGAACATATACCGCCGATGAAGTTACACTATTGAACCAAATGAAAGGGCAATGCTATTTCCTGCGTGGGCTGGCTTACTCCTACCTTGTAAGGTCCTTTGGCGAAAAAATGCCTTCCAATCCTGCTTATACTGAGAATACACCCGGTGTTATTATATCCGATTCTGTAGTGCAGTCGAAGGACCAGATGTATAAAGACCGCAGTTCCTGTGGCGAAGTGTATAAATACATCGTTAAGGACTTCCAGTTAGCCGAAAGTTTATTGCCGGCATCGTGGCCTGATGCTGAACTGGGTAAGGCAACCAAAGGATCGGCCCAGGCATTTCTGGGTGAAACCTATGTCTATCTCCAGGATTGGCCAAACGCTAAAACAGCTTTGGATAAAGTAATTGCTAATGGTCAGTATAAGCTGATGACGGACTTTGGGCAGAATTTCGACTACGAGCATATCAATAATGCGGAATCTCTTTTTGAGGTTGGCTTTAACAACTGGACCATCGGTTATGTAGGAACTTATACCTACAGGTTATTAGCCTTGCAATCCTGGGGTACCACTAAAATCAGGACTTCGACCATTGATAAATTCAGTTCATCGGTTATTATTAATACACAAACACTTGCCGATGGACTGGCATCAAAAGCCACTGTATTCGGTTCACTTTACAAGAGTTATGTAGATACACTCTACAAAGTATCAGTTCCCCTCAAAGGAAATTCGTATGCCAGCAAAGAAGCCTACCTGGCGTTTATCCGTCCGCTGACAAAAATCCCATTTTACAAAGCTGATGGGGTAACCCTTGAAAATGGAGTTCGTCAATTTGTTAATGCCATTTCACCTAAAGATCCCAGGCTGAAAACAACTGTATATACTCCCAAAATTGATACGCTTGAAGTTTTCAATCCAACATCAGGAACCTGGAGTAAAAAGCTATACGATTACAGCAACTATGGCTGGAAGAAAAACATCCCCGCCAAAATGGAAGTGGAGCAGGCTACAGCAGCCGGGTTGGGTAATAATGGACATATGAGCATGAACTTCCGGATCATGAGGCTTGATGATGTGTATCTCTATTATGCTGAAGTTATGCATAACCTGGGTAACGATGCGCAGGCTAAAGAATACATGAACAAAGTATTGCGCCGGGCAAATGGGAAACCTATCAATACACCTTCCACAATAGACGTGAATCCAACCGATGTGATGGCTGAGCTCAAAAACCAGACATACCTTGAGTTATGCCTCGAAGGAAAAGTATGGTTCCACTACCGCCGCTGGAACCTGGGAGTAAGCGAATGGGGATCGTTAGGGTATAAAGAAAATAAAAATGAATGCTTACCTATTCCGCAAGGAGAATTTGACTCGAATCCGGGTATTACAAAACAAAATATAGGGTATTGATCCTGAATTAAAAGTTCTTTTAATTTTTTATTGAATTACAGGCGTAAAAGGAAACTTACCGCAATATATGTGATTGCGGTAAGTTTCCAAAACCATCGAAGAAAGATTATAAAGCTTTATAAGCAATGCTTTCCATACGAATACCTGAATGTAAATGCCTGATTGCTTTGCACAATACCATGTGAAATAATAATCAAACCAAAACAATTCTTCAATCTATTAACTAAAAAACAAAAACAATGAAAAAAAACTTACTTTTAATTGCGTTTTTAAGCGTAATTAGTTTTTCACTCTTTGCTCAGGGTGGCACGACTATTCTGGATGATACAGATGCCGGTTGGACCTGGACAGGATTTGCAGAGGATCCTAAACCCGAATGTTATGGCGGGAATCAGCATGTTGCTGAAGTATCAGGTTCCACAGCAGAATTTAGTTTTACCGGAACTAATATTGATTTCTACGGTGAAACATGGATTGGTGGCCCTTCATTAGAGATTTTTATTGATGGTGTAAGTAAAGGCACATTTAGTCAATCAATCGCTCCCGAGGGCTTGAAAAATTTATTTGCAACTATTACCGGACTGGATAATATAAATCATACGGTTAAGCTTGTTTCAATTGGAGAATGGGCTGCTATTGATTATGTGGATTTTACTCCTCCTGCTATTGTGATACTTGATGATACTGATGCAGGTTGGACATGGACAGGATTTGCAGAAGATCCTAAACCCGAATGCTATGGCGGGAATCAGCATGTTGCAGAATTAACGGGTTCGACAGCAGAATTTGAATTTACCGGACGTAGCATTAAATTCTATGGTGAAACATGGATTGGTGGCCCTTCATTAGAGATTTTTATTGATGGTGTAAGTAAAGGCACATTCAGTCAATCAATCGCTCCCGAGGGCTTACAAATTTTATTTGCAACTATCACCGGATTAGACAATATAAATCATACAGTTAAGCTTGTTTCAATTGGAGAATGGGCTGCTTTGGATTATGTAGAATATTCTTCAGAATTGATAGTGGTTGAGCCCGATTTTACTGTTACAGTAAGTGGCGAAAGCCCTCAATGGGAGGAAGGTAAAGACAAATTAACGGATGGTATTTTGACGAATCAATGGGGGATAGATGGAACAACTGCATGGATACAATTTGAATACAGCACCCCACAGGTAAATAATATGTATTCGTTAACTTCGGCTACTAAAGAACCAACCCGCGATTTTAAAGACTGGACAGTGGAAGGATCGAACGATGGTACAACATGGGATGTATTGGATACACAAACTAATCATGCTCCCTGGGCAGCAAGAAGTTCAACTGTGGATTTCTATTTTACAAATACAGTGGCTTATACGTATTACAAGATCAATGTTACTGCCCTTAACGGTGGCACCTACGCTCAATTGGGCGAAATAGCTTTTGGTAACGGTACACCCATATTACCTTTGGTGGTTACAGTTAGTGGCGACAATGCTGGTGAGGGCCCGGATAAATTGGTTGATGGCGATTTAAATACAAAATGGAGTGTAGAAACCAATACAGCCTGGATTCAATTTGCCTACTCTGAAGCAAAAAGATGGAATAAATATTCATTAACTTCGGGTAATGACGATCCAACCCGTGACTTCAAAAACTGGACTTTACAAGGCTCAACCGATGGAACTGCATGGACAACATTAGATACACAAACCAATCATGCACCATGGGCAACCCGTAACAGCACCCTCGACTTTGAATTTTCAAATTTAAGTGCTTATAAATTCTACAAGTTTGATGTAACTGCAAACAATGGAAATGTAGGTGCTACTCAACTTTCTGAAATTGCATTCTCTTTCTTCCTTCCCGAAGAAGCCCTGATCTACACCACAACCGGATCAGCAGCCTCATATATCACTTATAACAACTGGAATTCATTACAGGCCGACTCGCTTACTCTGATCGAAAAAACCTTAAACCCGATTATAGTTGATGGTGATGCCGAAGCTGCCTGGAGCGAAGCCAACAGCTATGTAATTAAAAAAGCGGTGAACGAAAAGAAATTAGGTGAAGTACTGGATCTGAACCTATATCCACAATCCGAAACCGATTTGTATGCCACCGTTAAAACATTATGGAATGATAACGGCGTTTACATGTTCTTTGATGTAAAAGATGATTTTGTACGTTACCAGAATTATGATTACCAGTGGGAAAATGATGGTATAGAATTCTATTTCAGCAAAGCTATAGGTGACGCTAAAATCCAGATTATTATTCCTGCTATGGTGGGTACTCCTCATCCTTCCAAACCTGCTGCCCTGGCTTTCGAAAGCGGTGCCGGCGTTGGTTCAGATCCTGCCTACAAAGTATTCGGATTCGACAATGACAACTGGGATGCCAGCCTGTTCAACTGGGCAATGAAGAAAACAGCGGATGGTTACAGTCTTGAAGTATATATGGACAGGGATATTGTTACCAATAACAACAGTTTAACAAACTATGGTCTTGATAAAATGTTCTGCGGCGACTTTAATGTAGATGAAGCAGATGAAAAACAAAACACCAACGTTCCTGCCTTGTTTGTCCGTGAGAGCACCCTTGGCCTGATGAGCAACTCCAACCAGGAATATGCCAGCTCCAATAACTACGGTTATTTTAAACTGGTTGATGCCATAAATGTTGGTTTAAGCGAACCTAAAGCAGCCGTTACTCATATTATCTATGATTCCAGGAACAAACAGATCCTTGTGAGAAGCAGCGATGTTTACTCGGTTGCTGTGTACAATTCTGTAGGCCAGATCATGGGAAACAACCGCAATAACAGCACAATTTCTACATCAAACTTCGTAAGAGGTATGTACTTTGTAAAAGCTATAGATGCTACCGGTAAAGTACTGAGCATAAAGAAAATTGTTGTTAACTAATATCTTTTAAATGGAAAGGCAGCAACTGGCTTTCCTATAATGAAAAAAGACTGCCTGATTGGTGTCTGTATAGCAGATACCGTTCAGGCAGTTTTTCTTTTGGAACAAGTGGGAAAAACTCTGAAAGAGTTTAATATTATTACCTCCGGTTACGACGGAGGTTATTGTCACCCGGCAGATCAACCCCGAAGTGGGTTGAATAGTCTAAGAATATTGTTATTGAACCCTTTCAGGTTTCTGGTTCTTATATCTTTAAGATCCGTCAATTTCACTGGCGGTTACTAAATTTTAATCCATACTTTCTACAGGCAAGCTTTAAGGATTTCAAATTCCAAAGCAATATGAAATGTATGGAAAATGAATAAGAATAGTAAAAAGCGTATACTCGATACTATAAATAAGTAATTATCTAAATGTAAATCAATTATATAACCGTTTATCAGCAGACCCTAAGCAGTTTTTTGATTTAAAAATTGATTTCATGATTTAGCCATGTTTTTAACCTGAGTACTTAAGTAACTTAGGTTCATATCAAGATGAAGTTTAAATTTTCCCCGCTCAACCTTAACCTTAACCTTAATCTTAACCTCAACCTTTATTATTCAACCTCATTTTCCTCGTTTGTGGCTAAATCTCTCTTATTGAAGGATTATTTACTCATTCAAAAACCGCAAAATCAAATCAGCCACCAGGCTTGACCAACTGAGGTTTTCATTTCCCAAAGGCTCACCGGTTAAAGGATTATACCATTCGTTCATTCGGGGTGTGCGGGTGCGCTGAGTTCCTTTGTAAACAGGGCCAACCAGTTCAACAGTTTTTAGTGCCAGTTCCCTGGCTTCTTCACGGTAGCCGTTTTGTTCCAGTGCGATACAAATAAGCCAGTTGATATTTATCCATACCGGTCCGCGCCACATATCATCATTTGTGAATGCAGGTTCATCCATTGCTACACTTGGAACCGGGTATTTTGTCCAAAACTCCAAAGGATTAAGTAAATGCTCTTTTACCAACCGTTTAACACGATCTTTATTAACACCTGGTAAAAACATAGCCATAAAACCCATTTGAGTTTTTACCATAATTTTCCGGTTATTTGCCACCTCGATATCATAGTAAAAACCGGTTTTTTCGTCCCACATATATTTTTCAATTTTTTCCTGCAGCAATCTGGCTTTGTTTCTATGATCGGCAGCTGTAGTCTCGTCTCCGGATTGTCCGGCTATTTCAGCCAGTTCATTATGCAGCAGGCAAAGCCAGGTATTCTGTTCAACTGACTGAATAGGCCGCATTTTGCCAATGCGGCCTTTTTCTTCATAAAGACTATCGAAACGGGGTGAGTTATCGCAACCTGAAGTATAGCTGTTTACGAATTCAACCAGCCCATCATTATTGCTGTCGCGGTTTTTATAGAGCCATTCGATGTTTTTCGAAAACAAGTCGTAAATCAGCTTACTGTTATTTTTCCATCCGGCATTTTGTTTCAGAAAGTGCAGGCTGACACCTATCACACTGGGCTGGGCATCTGAGGAGCCGTTTTTTGTCACCCTTTTTAAATACGACTCAAAATCACCGGTAAACGAAACACTTCCGGGAATTCCTCCATCGGGAGCCTGGCAATAGGCGAAATTTTTAAGGAACTGAAATGGCAATGCTGTGTCTTTAAGATTGGTAAGCAAGGCCGCATGAAAAACTTCGTCCCAGTAAAATTGCGCCGGGTACATATATTTAGCCGAGCTGAAATACGGATAAGGCGTCATCCCGTTGCCGCCTTCGCTGTAATTTGACCAGAACGAAGTCCATGCAAAATAATAAGCGTCGCGTATAACCAGGTCATTTGTTTTAAGCGGTGGCACTTTGGAATTAAAGAAACTATTCCAGTATTGCTTACTGTTGGAGCTAAGAGTTTCAAATTCAGGATGCTTAATTTCCTGTTGGTTCTTTGTCACTTCAATGGTAATGTCAATTTTGTTGTCGAAGGTTGCGCCGATATAAACAGTCCCGTTCCTTTGCCAGCAACCAACGACACTTTTCTCGTTTATTACTACATCATTAAATCCATTAAATTGCCTGATAATAGGTTGGGGATCCTGGCAAATTTCCAGCGTTGTATTTCCTGAAAAACTTACAACCGTATAATATTCTTTCCATTTAAAGATGATAACATTTTTCTGTTTATTGAAACTAAGTTCAATATCATTCGGATTTCGGTAATAATGGTCGGTAAACTTGTTAAACTCAAGTACAACAAGGCCTTTGTCCTGTTTCTTCAAGGTTACTTCGGCCATAAAGATATCCTTGCCAACTGTCCTTTTAACCAGGATATTATCGTTTTGACCTTTGTATAACCAAGGCACCCATTCCTGCTCAGTAATAATCTGGTTTATCACAGTTCCTTTCTTATCCGTTGTGTAAACATCCCCAGTATGCATGGCCATTACATCCGGAAAAGTAAAGCGCCCTATCGGTGATTGTGCATGCGTAAATCGTTCCCAGCCATGTGGTGTTGGATTATGTGAGGTAACGAAGTTATGATTCAGGTAACTCAGGTCACTGCATTTGAAAATGGATTCCAGATCAGGATGGAGGTATGCGTTCTGGCTATTTACTTGTGAAATAAACAATAAGGCGAAAAAGGCGAAAAACAGATTTTTCATGCAAGAATTATTTTCTGTTATTAATAATCATTACCTGTTGAGTAATAAATTCATCAGCAATCATCAATTCATTAGTCAGGAAATTGGTAGACCGAAAGCAAATTCCAAATAAGTATATCAACCACTATTAGTGATATCATTTAAATCAGGAAATATTCATGACCTATTGCAAATTTCGTCTATTGAGGGGGAAGGGGTGGCATCCAGTTGTTTCAGAAACCAAGTTGTAATGAATCAAAATTCCTACAGAAATATAAATATTAAGAATGCCCGTAATTTGAAGAGTTGCAATTCCAGGATGCCACGATAAACGAAATGAAACAGCAGATGGAGAGTGATAAGGTTACAGAAATGACAATGGAATTAAAATATTAGAATATAGGAGAAAATATAACTTAATAGAAAAGTAGAAATTGATATCAATATTAAATCTTACAATTACAAGGTTCCAAGATTATGAGAACCCTAATAATAAAACAATAGCTATAATCCACATTTACAGCGCTTTGGCTTTTTTTATAATTCTTGCGTTCTTACCTTTGTGGCATGGAACAGGAAATAAATAAAATCCTAAAATGCATAGATGAGATTTCGGAGAAAGGGATAAAATCAAAATTCTCAGAAGAATTTCAGAAATCAGTAGGCAAACAAGCCAGAGTTGTAGCGGGGACAAGATATTTAATGATCTTGGAAAGGGGAGGGCTTAACAACGAAGCCCTGCGCTCACTGTGTGAGCTTTGGTCTTTTTTAATTTAATCTCTAACTCTTCCTAAAATTACGTATTATTTTTGAAAAAAGTCTGCCAATATTCACATTGGCAGATTTTTTATATTATATTTGTAGTACGTAAACACGTATTATATGAAGACAAAACCATCATCCAACCATCCA
>JAURYB010000104.1 GCA_030654075.1 Bacteroidales bacterium
AGAGTCGTAATCCGGAATTCAGGATATATCATTTCCACAATTTTAATAAGACTATCGTTTGGTACGGAAGGGATTCTGAATACAATTTTAATTGTTGTTGCAGTATTGTTTGGAGTAGCAATATTAGCCATTCACAATAAATACCTGAAAGTGGGAGAATTGAAAAATTTCAATTAGAATAACTGAAATCTGGCAGTTGATACATTTAAGCATAAACGGGAAGTTGCTTTGTATGGCATGATTTGTAATGCAGCCTCTTCATTTTACCGGGATTTGTGTTCCGGTTTTAAATTGCTTTTTGATGTAATCCTTGTTTATTTATCAAAACAGATTATAAATCCTTATAGTATTTAAGGGGGGGATTACAAATCCCCCCCCGACGTGGTTTGAATACCTTATAAGAAAAACTGCCATTAAACTGAGCAGGTCTTTCTTTTTATAGTAGTAAGTAATTGGTTTGTACCGGCACTGATCACAGATCAGCGCCAGCTAGGGAATTATATAAAACTAAAAAGGTTTGCCGGATTATTTCGCAAGCCCTTTTTTTATTATAGAAAAACGTTCTCATCTATAAAAGCATACAATGGTTGGCTTATCATTGTTCTATTAGTTGATCAACTTCTGCTTTTAACCTTGGAATATGATTTATAACAATTCCCCAGATATTTTCATTTGACACGTTGTCATAGCCATGGATTATCTGATTTCTCAACCCAATTATCCTTCTTGCATTTTGTATCGGGAACAATGGATCTTCCTTGAGGATTCTGTTTATTGCTTCTCCAATAATTTCCAAATTACGTTCTATAGCTCTCTTTAGGAGTATATCTTTGAAATATTCTTCAAATCTCTTTTGCCTTCCAACAAAAAATGAATCTATTTCTTCGATAGCAAATTTTATGTCATACAGACACTTAAGCACTTTTTCGTTCATAGACCAATTGTTTTTCCCTTTCAATCACTTTCCTGAAAATAGGATTCCTGATAGCCTGGTTCTCCACCAGGTCAATGGGTCGTTGGAACAATATTTCCAGTTTCTCCTTTAAATCCATGTAATTGTCAAAGTATTCCAGCAGGTCAACCGGGTTGAACTGAATTAACATATCAATATCACTGGAATCGTTAAACTTTTCAGTTAAAACGGAACCAAACAGATACAATTCCTTGACTTTGTGGGTATCACAAAGTTCATTTAACTTGTCTCTATTTATTTCTATCGGATTCATAAAGCAAATGTACTAAAATTCAGAGCTATTTTTACAGAGTACGTTTTATCATCATTTTACATAATAAACGTTGTGAACAAGCGCTGGTAGAGTGGCAAGTTTTAGATAAAAAAAATGTTGGACCGCAATAAAATATCTAACTTTGCGGAAAATTATAAAATCATGACAACCATCGTATTAAAAGTTAAAGATAAGAAGCAACTCGTTGCTTTGATGGATGTGGTTCAGCGTTTTAAAATTTCGTTTTCGGGTAATATGGATGAAACGGAATACTTGTTATCAACCGATGAAAACCGCGAAAGCCTTGAAAAATCGTTAAAGCAGGCGGTAGAAGGGGAGACACGTCCTATTAAGACATCCGATTTATGGAAATAAAATATACTACCGAGGCTGAAGCTGATATTATGTATGGGAAAAAAGATCGGGAATTCCAGCTCTATTGAATAAATGATAATAAATAGTTGATTTCTTTATCAGGAATATCCTCTTTTTCGGATTTGTCATAAATACTCAGTAAGAAGACAGAATTATCAACTACCTGGACATGAGTTATAATTCTAGCTCCGCCCGATTTCCCTTTCCCTTTACTGGCAATCGCCAAACGGATCTTAAAACAGCTGTTATGTAACGCAATGCCTTTTTCTGGGTTGTTTTCCAAATCGTCAACTAATTTTGCATATTCTTCCTTTAGCGAAGGGAATTTCCTGACCAGTCGCTTAAGCTGCTTGTCGAATGGCGGAATAGTAAAAACATTATAATTCATGCAGCAATTCTTTTGCAGGCCGGGCTTTTAGTTTGCCTTCTTTGACCATGTTCAGATTTTCGACAGCTTCTTTTAGTTCCAACAATACTTGTGCCTTTTCAGGCGAAATAGGTTTTGCTTTTACAAACGAAAAACTTTTAAGCACTTCCATAAAAAAAGCTGCTTTATTGTCGGGTATTTCTAATATTACTTTCATTCGTTTTTTTTACAAAGATAACCAATATCAAAAGAACATCTATATGGTTTTACGTCATGAGATTGAAGACTAACCAGCCGAAGATTACAAATCCAGCCTGGGAGTGGTTGGTAGCAATGACCATCGCAGACTTAAGGCGGATTTTAACGGCACGCGTCTGAAAATAAGACGCGCGCCAACCAGGGTCAGCAATTCGATAGTTTTGGTGGCTCATTCGTAAATCGTACATCCAAAATCGTAAATCCTTTAAACAATCTCCGAATACAACCTCATAAACTGCACCCTTTCAAATTCAGCAGGGTTTGCAATGCTTTGCTGGTTCATTTTACCCCTGAAATCATCAATGGATTTGTAGCCTTTTTCATCCATCCATTTGCTGATATCGTTGATAATTTCGGAAATTACAGGATAACCATGCTTGTAAATAGCTGATACTACTTCAATGGCAGTTGCGCCTGCAAGCAGTTGTTTGATAGCGGTTTCGCCGGTATGAATTCCGGTTGTGGCAACCAGCGGACATCCAACACGGCCCGATAACAATGCCATCCAACGCAACACATGTGAGTATTCTGTAGGGTCGCTCAGCAGGTATTTGGCGTGGGTTTCCATTTTATTAATATCAATATCCGGGTGAAATGGCCTGTTGAAAAGTACCAAACCGCTGATCCCTGTTTTCGAAAGCTCAATAGCAGTGGTGGCCAGGCCCGAAAAATAGTATCCCATTTTAAGCGATACCGGAATTTTAACCTGCTCTAAAACAGCTTTAACAATATCAAAATAAACCTTCTCATTCTCGGCCGAGTTTTTTGTTGTATTCGAAGGCAGCACATATACGTTTAGCTCCAGTGCATCGGCGCCGGCTTCTTCAATTTTACGGGCAAAGTAATGCCAGTCGTAAGCCGTAGTGCAATTAATACTGGCAATAACAGGAATATCAACCGCTTTTTTTGCTTCTGAAACAAAAGAAAGGAATTTTCTCAATGTGAGATCTTTGGCATGATCAGCCAGGTACGAATAGGCTTCTTCATAATCATATTCCCTTTCATTCAGAACGGATTTATATCCTTTTTGAAAGGAATTGCCATTGTCTTTTTCTGTTTCACTGAGGTAGCTATCCATTTCGTGCAAAATCTGCTCCTCGAAAATAGATTTTAACACCACGGCCCCGGCTCCGTTTTCGGCAGCATGAACAACACCGGCAACAGTTCCTGTCATTCCTGAGCTTCCGACGATCACAGGATTTTTTAATTTTAATCCAAGATATTGGGTTGATAAATCAGCCATATTGATTCTCTTTTGAGGTTATAGATATTGTAACAAAGATAGAATACTCTTGTAATTGATTTTAATTTAGGATCAAGATTCTTTAATCTTTTTTTAACAGGTCTTTTTCTACCTTTTATCTTTGATCTGAGAATGTGAATGCTTATTTTACTTTGAATTTCAAATGATTATAATTCTATTTTCGTCATAACTGTTTTTTGTTCTATGGCATACAAGGATACTTAGGGTAGGTATGTCGTAATATTCGGTGTTACGCTTACTATTTACATTCGGAATAGCCATATCTTTGCATCGAAAAACATGAATATATGTTAAAAGGAGTTCTGCTTCAAACCACTCATGGTATTGTTGACGAAATAAATGCAGTATTGTATCCATCTGTTGCCCTTTCACAGCTGAATCCCTCTATATTTTATGGCAAAGGCTTTATCTGTCAGATTCAACGGAAACAGGCACACTGTCCGAAAATTATTAACTGTACCTGATACTAAAGATTTCAATCAGCCGATATTCTGATTATAGAATATTGCATTACAGTTACTTGCGATTAATTTTCCATACCTTTTTTGATGCTAAAAAAAATACCCTCTCAGCATAATGCTCTCTCCACGGCGGGTATTATTATCACCATGGGAATTGTTTTTGGTGATATAGGAACTTCCCCTCTTTATGTTATGAAGGCTATTATTGGCAGTTCAAACGGCATAATTGAGACTGATTTTATTCTTGGAGCCATCTCCTGTATTATCTGGACGCTTACGCTTCAAACCACTGTTAAATATGTGATGATCACATTACGCGCCGATAACAGGGGTGAAGGTGGAATAATGGCTTTATATGCCCTTGTGCGTAAAAAGAAAAAATGGCTTTTTGCTGTTGCTATCATTGGTGGAAGTGCATTGTTGGCTGATGGAATTATTACACCGTCAATCACTATAGTTTCCGCGGTAGAAGGTCTTCAGCTGCAGTTTCATAACATCGAAATATTACCGATAGCCCTGGCTATTGTCGCGGTATTGTTCCTGGTACAGCAGTTCGGAACTTCGGCAATCGGTAAGTCTTTTGGGCCTATGATGATTATTTGGTTTGGGATGCTTGCCATACTTGGTTTCATTCAACTGATACAGCTTCCTGTTGTACTGAAATCATTCAATCCTTATTATGCGATAAACTTGCTGTATCATTATCCGCATGGATTTTTGCTGCTTGGAGCTGTATTCCTTTGTACCACAGGAGCGGAAGCTTTATACTCTGATCTCGGGCATTGCGGGATCGGGAATATCAGGATCAGCTGGATTTTTGTAAAAGTAAGCCTGATCCTTAATTACCTGGGCCAGGGCGCCTGGATACTGATGCAACATAAAGAAGGTACTACATTGCCTAACCCGTTTTTTGCGGTCATGCCACTTTGGTTCCTGCCGCTGGGAGTAGTTATTGCAACAGTAGCTGCGGTAATAGCAAGCCAGGCATTAATAAGTGGTTCGTATACAATTATAAGTGAAGCAATTCAGCTAAACTTCTGGCCTAAAGTCCGTGTTAGTTACCCTACCACACGTAAAGGGCAAATGTATATTTCTTCGATAAACTGGTTCCTGTTTGCAGCCTGCGTGGCTGTGATCCTGATGTTTAAAACCTCATCGAATATGGAAGCTGCTTATGGGCTGGCAATAACCATTACTATGCTTTCGACCACTTTGCTGATGGTTTTTTACCTGATGAAAATTAAAAGAAAAAGCTGGATGATATTGTTATTCATGATAGTGTATTTTACTATCGAGGGAGCATTCCTGGCAGCTAACCTGGCAAAATTCATCCATGGAGGATGGTTTACGATCATGCTGGCGGGACTTATTGCTTTTGTTATGTATGCATGGCAAAGAGGACGAAGAATTAAGAATCAGTTTACCCGTTTTGTGAAAATAGAGGACTACGTACAAACCATTAAGGATATACATTCTGATACTACTATTCAGAAATACGCAACCAACCTGGTATATATCACTCATGCTGATTATGCATCAGATATTGAGACTAAAATACTCTATTCAATCTGCAACAAGAAACCGAAACGAGCTGATACATATTGGCTTTTACATGTTCATATTACCGATGAGCCTCATACCATGGAGTATTCTGTTGATAAGCTTATTCCAGGAGTGCTGATGCGGGTTGAGTTCCGGCTGGGATTCAAGGTACAACCACGTATCAACCTGTTTTTTAAGCACGTGCTCGAAGAACTGGTCGCAAGTAAGGAGATTAATCTTGAATCAGGCTATCCATCGCTTCGGAAACATCATATTCCTGCTGATTTT
This sequence comes from Bacteroidales bacterium, assembly GCA_030654075.1. Classification (GTDB taxonomy): domain Bacteria; phylum Bacteroidota; class Bacteroidia; order Bacteroidales; family UBA4417; genus UBA4417. The sequence goes on from JAURYB010000104.1 coordinate 5,782, forward strand.
CACTATATCATTATCCGACGTATACAGAATTACGACTTCGATTTCCCGGCTTTTGAACAGTTTGTTATGGATACATACCGTTGGCTAACCAAAATGTCAACTTCTGATATACGGGCCTACGGACTCGACACGAGCAATGTAATTGAGGAAAAAGTTCCGTTTGTTATAGAGACCGGTAAGCGAAATATCCTGAAAAGAGTTACGTAGGATTTATTTTACCGAATCATCCCTTTTTTCTGATTTCTTTTGATATTGATTAGTTGCCGGACGAAAGACTTCCGACAAACGATGTTTGTATTTTCTGTACCAATTACCTGATTTTTATTGGCAAGATGCTAAAGCGTTTTCACGTCAATTTTTATTATTAATAAATAACAGCCGGAAAGAAGGGTTTTATTGCCTCCAAATATATCAAATATTGAATATTATATATTTATAAATAATTGATAAACAGCTTGATATGATTTTATTTATATAGCTTCCAAAGTGCGTTTTAATTAATATTTTATTGAATTTATTTTTATTAATAATCTAATTTTGCACCCGCAAATCGCAAGGAATTCATCCTTTACTTTAAAACTTACAAGAATATATGGGGTCGATATTTGTAAAAACTTTAATCATGTTTTTGCTGGCATTTATAATTTCAATGGCAGTTGCATTATTAATTTACTGGATCCGCCAGATGCTTACATCGGTAAGGATAAATAGCTTTTTTGATGAAAAATCGAAGATTGTGGTGCGACGTGCTGTCAGGATTCACAAAATCCACGACAAATCATTGAGTCTGATAGCTGAGCAAGTCGAACATGAAGTTCATCCTGAATTGCTTGATTTTTACCATGGGATAAACGAGGAATACGTTCAGCCTGAGGATTATCATGGAGATATCAAGCCAATCATTCGGCGTAAACGTACTACGAAAAAGCATAAAAATATTTAAAATTTTTAGAATTGAACAACATGGAAGGTCTTGATTTTTATAAACTGTTTCAGGGTTTCGGAACGATTGCCGCCTCCAGCCCTACCATTGTAATTGCCAGGTTCAGCCTGATGATTCTGGGTGCCTTGCTTGTATATCTTGGGAAAAGAGGCATACTGGAGCCATTATTGATGATTCCGATGGGAATAGGTATGGCTGCCATTAATGCTGGTGTAATGTTTATGCCTGATGGTACAATGGGGAATTTGTTCCTGGATCCAATGGTAAGTGATCCTGATCAGCTGATGAACCTTATGCAGATCGACTTTTTGCAGCCCATATATGTTTTAATGTTCAGTAATGGTTTAATCGCCTGCTTTGTCTTTATGGGTATCGGAGCTATGCTTGATGTGAGTTACCTGCTTGATCGCCCGTTTTCCAGCATGTTTTTAGCCATGTTCGGTGAGTTGGGTACTTTTTTAACTATTCCGATTGCAATTTATTTTGGTTTGAATATCAAGGAAGCGGCATCAATAGCCATGGTAGGCGGTGCCGATGGTCCGATGGTATTATTCACATCGCTAAGCCTGGCCAAGCATTTATTCGTTCCTATTACTGTGGTTGCATATTTGTATCTGGGTTTAACGTATGGTGGTTATCCATACCTGATACGGCTTATGATACCCAAGCATATACGTGGGATTAAACCTGAACCTCCAAAACGGAAGAAAAAACCTATAAACTCAGGAATGAAACTTACATTCTCGGTTTTGATCTGCACAGTGCTTTCATTCTTATTTCCTGTTGCATCACCGCTGTTTTTATCATTGTTTGTTGGCGTTGCCATTAAAGAGTCAGGATTAACAAATCTGCTCAACTTTATTTCTGGTCCTTTACTTTATGGCTCAACTTTCCTATTGGGATTGCTGTTAGGCGTGTTATGTGATGCCAGCCTCTTACTTGATCCTAAAGTTCTGATACTCCTGATTCTGGGAATCACGGCACTGTTAATTTCAGGAATTGGAGGAATACTTGGTGGATATGTTCTTTATTTTCTTTCAGGTAAAAAGTACAATCCAACCATTGGTATTGCTGCCGTTAGTTGTGTGCCTACAACAGCGAAAGTAGCCCAGAAAGAAGTTTCTAAAGTGAATCCCCAGGCGTTTATACTGCCGCAGGCGATTGGTGCCAATATCAGCGGTGTAATTACAACAGCTATTATTACAGGTATTTATATCACACTGCTGAGTTAGGAATCGCTTTATCAGCCTGTTTTGTGATTAGAAAGTAGTGAGTTCTGATATCTGATTTGGGAATCATAATATTTTTAACTTGTGTTTATAGTTGTATCTTGTAATTTGAACTATTTACCACAATAGGCACATAGCGCTCATAGCCTGATTAACTTTGAACGCCGAATGCATTTGAACTTTGAACGCCGAAGGAATTTGAACTTTAAACGCCGAAGGCATTTGAACATTGAACGCCGAAGGCATTTGAACTTTAAAACTCTTTATATCGGTAGATGCCAGACAAAAATCCCCATCACTACCACTGCAACTCCGCAAACGATAATTATTCCGGCATTTAATTTTGTGATAACCAGCGGTTCCAAATGATCCCTATCGGTAAAAACTTCGCGAACCACATTGAAATAATAGTAAATTCCAACTATCGCCATAAGAATTGCAAAAATTGATATCGCCAGATAACCCTGGCTGATCGATAAAACAAATACCTGGTATTTTGCCAGGAAACCCGCTGTTGGCGGGATACCAGCCATCGACATTAGCAAAATCGTCATAAATACGGCAATCCATGGTTTCTTTTTATAAAGTCCCTGGAAAGCTGCGATGTGATCATGACCATTGGATGCCCGCTTTACAAGAATGAATATTATGAATAACGGAACGGTTGCTACCGAATAAACAAAGGTGTAATAAAGTATAACTGATGCAGATGACGAATGCTGTGAAAGCATAGCCAGCATTATAAATCCGGAGTGAGCGATGGATGAATAGGCAAGCAGACGTTTGAAATTTGATTGTTTTAAGGCTACCAGGTTGCCAATCAATAAAGTAAGTCCGGTCATTACCCAAAGCGCTTTTTCAAGCGGTACAGGCAAGGGAAGTAAGCCTATTCCAAGTAAACGGTAAAATGCTGCAAATCCGGCAGTTTTAACAACTGTAGCCATAAATGCAGTTACCAAAGTAGGTGAACCTTCATAAACATCCGGGCTCCAGAAATGAAAAGGTGCTACAGCCACTTTAAAGGCAACTCCGATAATAATAAACAGAAGTCCGATCAGCAACATGGGCGGAAGATTGCCATGGAACTGTGCAATATAGGTTTTGATCTCAGGCAGGTAAAAGGTAGCTGAAGCACCGTACACTAATGCGATTCCAAATAAAAAGAAGGCAGTGGCAAAAGACCCGAGCATAAAATATTTAAAAGAAGCTTCGTTGGATTTGAACGAAAATTTCTTTCCCCCGGCTAGTATATATAGAGGAATCGATAAGATTTCAATTCCAAGAAAAAGCATGATCAGGTTTGAAAATGATGTCATCAGAAAAGCGCCAACCAGTGCAAATATCATCAGTGAATATTGCTCTGCAACATGCAATTCCATCATTTTGTAGTAATCTACACCGAAAAGGAAGATCACAATAGTGATGATGATCATTGAGATATTAAACGCAACCGAAAAATTGTCGAAAATAACCATCTCATGGAAAAACGAAGAACTCAGTCCCCAATCTTTAAATGAGAGAAAAAGGGTTACAAGCAAACCTGCAATAGCAGTAGGCGCAAGTATTGTCTTGTTTTTTGTCAACCCAAGGTACAAGATAATTATTCCAAGAATCGTTGTAAATATCAGTGCGTTCATCTGCTTTCGGAAATCAGTAGGTTTGTAAGAAATGTCTATAGAGGTAAGGAAGGCAAAACATCAGCCACCGGAACCAAAAGATTCTGCATGGTGTTTACGGATGTTTCAACCAGGTTAAAAACGGGTTGAGGATAAATACCGAGTACGAGTATCAGGGTAATTAGCGGAATCAAAACAATGTAATCGATTCGTTTGAGATCAGTAATATTTTCTAAATCTGGTCTTTTTTCGCCAAGCATCACTCTCTGATAGGCATACAACATATAAATAGCTCCCAGTACCATGGTGAAGCCACCAAACAAAGCAAACCAGATGGATTGCTGGAAAAGACCGGTGATTATAAGAAATTCTCCTACAAATCCTGCCGTTAACGGCAGGGCAACAGAACCCAGCACAATAAGCAGGAACAGAATTGCCATATAAGGAGCCAGGAGTTTAATGCCGCCCATCTTGGGTAACTCTAAGGTGCCGGTTTTTTCTTCAATAAGCATAACTACATAGAAAAGTGCAACAATGGTAATACCATGGCTAAGCACCTGGAAAAGAAGTCCTTGTAATGCATAGTAGTTCAACACAAACATTGCCGCAACCATCAGCGAAATATGCGCCATGGATGAGAAAGCGATAAGTGTTTTCAGATTGGTTTGCCGGAAAGCAATTACAGAAGCATAAATAACGCCAATCAGACTAAGAATGATAACCGTATTTTGCCAATATAGCACTCCTGCAGGAATTATCGGGAAGAGAAATCGTAAAGCGCCGTAAATCCCCATTTTGGTCATTACCCCGGCTAATATCATTACGCCTTGTGTAGGCGCCATGGTGTAGGTTGAGGGTTGCCAGGTATGAAAAGGAAATACCGGCATTTTTATAGCAAAAGCTATAAACAGTACCCAGAACAACCATACCTGTGTATTTGCCGGAATATTCAGCTGGCTGAAAACGGAAAAATCGGTAGTATGCAAACCGGGTGTCAAAGAATACAAATAAATAATCCCGAATAAAAGGAACAAACTACCTGTCAGCGTATAAATAAAGAATTTGAATGTGATATTTCTTCGACCTTCACCTCCCCAAAGTAGAAGTATAAAGTATAGTGGAATTAAGGTAAGCTCCCAGAAAATGTAAAACAGAAATGCATTTTGTGCGAGAAAAACACCAATTAAAGCTGATTGAGTGAACAATATCAAGGCATAAAGCAACCCTGGATGTTCCTGTTCGCGTTTCATGCCTGCCATGATAATAAAAGGGAACAGAAGACTGGTAAGTGAAAGCATAATAAGGCTTGTTCCATCGTAACCTAAAGCAAAATTTATATCAAGAAAATTAATCCAGCTAACTGAATAGCTGCTGCTTGCCTGGGTAGAGAAAGCCAGGCTGAGTGTTGCTGCCAGATTAACAATTGCCGATGCCAGTGCCATAAGTTTTATGGTGGCTGCATTCCTTATCAGAAGCAGCAACAGGCCTGTAATAAAGGGAATTAAAAGAATGACCAGTACTATCATAGGGTTCAGACTATCAGGATAAAGATGATAAATAAAAGGATTCCGGCAACCATGGCAAAAAGGTAAAAACTCATATTGCCTTGCTGGAGTTTACGTAATAGAGTTCCAACCCGGGAAGTGGTAAAACCAATTTCATCCACCACGGGATCAAGTAGCGAGTTTTCAACCTTGTTGTAAAAGAAATCAGACAGATAACCGAATGGTTTCTCGAAAACTGTAGTGTACATTTCATCAATGTAGAATCTGTTAGCAATCAGTTTACTGAAAAATGGCATTGGTTCTCCATCCTTTGCGGGTATAATTGATTTACTCACAAATGTGCGGTAAGCTAAGAAAATAACAAGTCCTAAAAGTAATAATGAACCCAGGATCAATCCGATTTCCGTGGAATGACTCAGTTCTTCTGAGGCCTTTGAAACTACAGCGGTTTGCAGGAAAGTAATGAATTCTGAATCCCCGTTAAAAAGCGAAGGGATATTCAGAAACCCGCCAAAGACGGAGAGAACTGACAAAATAATCAGAGGAATTGTCATCACTTTAGGCGCTTCATGCGGATGTGCACCAGCAAGCCTTTGTTCTCCGAAAAATACCAGGTAAAGCAGGCGGAACATATAGAAACAAGTAATCAATGCACCCCCAAGTGCCAGGATATAAAGAATTATACTGTGCTCAAAAGCTTTACTCAAAATAAGGTCTTTGCTGAAAAAACCTGAAAACGGTGGAATACCACTAATTGCAAGCGTAGCAGCCAGGAAAGTGAAGTAGGTGAGAGGCATCTTTTTTCGAAGACCTCCCATTTTTCGTATATCCTGTTCTCCGCCCATGGCATGAATTACGCTTCCTGCTCCAAGGAATAAAAGCGCTTTGAAAAACGAGTGTGTGGTAACGTGAAATACACCTGCCGAATAGGCGCCTAGTCCCAGCGCAAGGAACATGTACCCTAACTGTGAAACTGTAGAATAGGCAAGAACTTTCTTTATATCATTCTGCTTTAATCCAATTAAGGCGGCTATTATAGCTGTTGCCAAACCAATTACTATGATGATATTCAGCGTTAACGGAGCCAGGTTATAGAGAATGCTCGAACGGGCAATCATGTATATACCTGCCGTTACCATGGTAGCTGCATGAATAAGTGCCGAAACCGGAGTAGGACCAGCCATAGCATCAGGAAGCCAGGTAAATAAAGGGATTTGCGCACTTTTACCAACTGCTCCAACCAGTAATAATATAGTAATTAGTGTAATTACCGGTGCACCAACCTGGAATCCTGAAGCTTGTACAAATATTTCCGAAAAAGTTACAGTTTTGAATGTGAAGAAAAGAAGTATGATCCCCAGGATGAAACCCAGGTCACCAATACGGTTCATCACAAAAGCTTTGCGGGCGGCATAATTGTATTCAGGATTCTTAAACCAGAACCCGATCAGCAGGTAGGAGCAGAGCCCGACACCTTCCCAGCCTATAAAAAGCACCAGGTAGTTTGCGCCCATTACCAATAGCAACATGCTGAATGTAAACAGGTTCATCTGGGCAAAGAAGGAATTAACCCGCTCATCATCATGCATGTAACCAATGGAATAAATATGAATCAATGCCCCGACGCCTGTAACGATAAGCATCATGGTTAATGACAAATGATCAATAAGTAAGGCAAAAGGAATATTCATTCCACTAATGGAAATCCAGTTAAACAGGGTTACGGTTGCTTCATTCTGCCCTGAAGCGCGAAGGATAAAAAACAGAACAACTGAAACAAGAAAAGACAAGAGAACCATGGCGCTGGCAATAATCCCGGCCTGGTTGTGTTTTAACTTTCTATTTGCCAGTCCTGTTACCAGGAAACCCAGCAACGGGAATGCCGGAACAAGCCATGCAAGATTTATATTTGGAATTTGTTCTACCATTTCAAACGGTTCAGAAGGTTAATATCCACCGATTCAACATTGCGTTTCATCATTACAACTATCGAGAGGCCGACAGCGACTTCGGCGGCAGCCACAATCATTATAAAAAAGACAAAAACCTGTCCTGATGGGTCGGAATGATAAGCGGAAAAAGCCGCAAGCAACAGGTTTGCAGAGTTGAACATCAGCTCAAGGCACATCAGAATTGCAATAATATTTCGCCTGAATAACACACCCATCATTCCAATACTGAAAAGGGTAACGCTCAGTATTATGTAATGCTGGAGTGGGATGAGCTGAATGGCGGAAGTAATTTCGTTCATTTTTTTTAGGTTTTGGGGGTTAGGGATTGGGTTTTATGGGATGACCATTAAACCATTTTCCTTTACCATTTATTCAGGCTTTAGGTTTTAGGGATTGGGTTTTAGGGGTGGACCATTTAACCATTTTCCTTTACCATTTATTCAGGCTTTAGGTTTTAGGGATTGGGTATTAGGGGTAGACCATTTAACCATTTTCCATTAACCATTTATTCAGGATTTAGGTTTTAGGGATTGGGTATTAGGGGTAGACCATTTAACCATTTTCCATTAACCATTTATTTTTTTTAATTTTCAATCGTCACCGACAGAATGATCGCGTTTACCGAACATCACCGCACCAACCATGGCCGAAATAAACAAAACGGATGATATTTCGAACGGCAACAGGAATTCATGGAACAAGGTTTTGCCAACATTGGCAACTAAACCGATTTCGCTGGTAAAAGCATACCGGGGAGTTATTACAAAGGTTTGGCGAGTGGCAGCAATCAACACCAGGAAAAATAAACCACCTGTGACAACAGCCAAAATCCTTGCAGCTGCAGATTTCTGGGGGATAATAGCTTTATTGAGATTCAGGAGCATGATCACAAAAAGAAAGAGCACCATGATGGCACCGGTGTATACAATGATGTGAACCACAGCCAGAAATTGAGCATTTAGTAAAATGTAATGCCCGGCCATTGCTATAAAGCAAATAATCAGGTAGATAACATTGTTGATCGGGCTTTTCGAAAACACAACCAACAAGGCGCTGATCACCATTATTGCCGAAAGAAAGTAAAATAAAAAGACCATTATAACTTGGTTTAATTTCAGGTTTGAACTGTTTGCTATTTGTTATGTGCAAAACGTTTGTTTTGCTTGAATTTAAGAACACTTTCGGTTTGCCGTTTTGATACATCAATCCGCTTATTCGGATCAAGTGGTTCAACCAGGATATCTTTACCGTAAACAAAAGGATCGCGTTTATATTCTGATGCTACAATGCGATCGGTGAGGAAGATGGCTTCTTTGGGACAGGCTTCCTCGCAATCGCCGCAAAAAATACAGCGCAACATATTAATTTCATAGGTTGAAGCATATTTTTCTTCGCGATATAGGTTTTCTTCGCCGGGTTTACGTTCTGCTGAGATCATTGTAATAGCTTCGGCAGGACAGGCAACGGCGCATAATCCGCAGGCTGTGCATCGTTCACGTCCCAAATCATCACGTTTCAAAACATGTTGCCCCCGGTATATTTCGCTGAATGGGCGTGTCTGTTCGGGATAACTGATGGTAGATTTTTTACGAAAAAAGTGTTTCAGCGTTATAGCCATCCCTTTTACGATGGCAGGCAGATAAATCTTTTCAAGAAAAGTCATCTTTTTATCCGAAACCACTTTCGATCTGTTGGTTAATTGCTGCATGGGTTGTCGGATTAAGTAAGTTCGAAGAAATAATAATAGACACCAGTTGCAACGATGTTAAACATAGCTAACGGTATCAGGCCTTTCCATCCCAGGTTCATCAGCTGATCGTAACGGAAACGTGGCAACGTCCAGCGCACCCACATAAAAAGGAAGATGAAGAAGAATATCTTCATAAAGAAAAATGCTGTTCCCAATAGTGTAAGTGCATTTGGCGAAAGTCCAAGCTGATCAATAAACGGCATATTGTAGCCGCCGAAATACACTGTTGCAATTACCGCAGATGAGATAAACATATTGATGTATTCTGCAAAAAGGTAAAATCCAAGTTTCATTGAACTGTATTCCGTGTGGTAGCCACCAACCAATTCCGTTTCACATTCAGGAAGGTCGAAAGGGGCACGGTTAGTTTCGGCAAAAGCGCAGGTTAAAAACAACAGGAATCCAAGAGGCTGATAGAAAACATTCCAGTGCATTCCGTGCTGCTGCTGAACAATTTCATGAAGGCTTAACGAGCCGGTTGTAATGACAAGTGCAACAATTGCCATACCCATTGCCAGCTCGTAGCTGATCATCTGCGATGCAGCCCTGATGGAGCCGTACAAAGCATATTTGTTGTTCGACGCCCAGCCTCCGATCATAATTCCGTAAACTCCGATGGAAACCATGGCAAAAACGTACAAAATCCCAATGTTAAGATCAGCAATCTGCATCGAAAATTCGCGTCCGCCAATTGTCAGATTTCCGCCCCATGGAATTACAACACCGGTTAGCAAAGCAGTGGTCATGGCAATAGAAGGACCAAGTATAAAAAGAACCCTGTTTGCCGAAAGCGGAATGATTTCTTCTTTCATAAACATTTTAACACCGTCGGCAAGCGGTTGAAGCAATCCGAAAGGTCCGGCCCTGTTAGGTCCGCGACGGTCCTGCATAAAAGCTGCCACTTTTCGTTCGCCGTACGTTGAGTACATGGCAACCACGAGAGTCACTAGCAAAATAATAAACAGGAATATGGTTTTATATATATATAGTGTCCAATCCATCTTTGTGTTTTATTTTTTAATCTGATATTTTATGCCTTAATTCTGTGACCGAATAAAATTAATTCAAAATTTAAAGTTCAAAATGCAAAATTCAAAGTGTAATGATTATTGCTTAAAATGTATCTTAAAAGCAATTATTAACTCAAAAAATATTTGCGATTTGTTAGCTCTGTCAATCTACATGCAAAATATTTTTGATCTTCTTCATTTTGAATTTTGCCCTTCGGCTTCGCTCAGGGTAAAATTTTTGAATTTTGAATTTTGAATTTTGAATTTTGCTTTTTTGCCAATTTTAATTTATTCGCTTTCCTCACCATTTTCAGGTATATCAAGCTTTTCGTAGTGATTTTGTGAAATTACGGAATGTCTTTCAATTTTTCTTGGGCCTTCAACTATCCAATCAGTAGTTTCTTTATGGTGAAAACGGCAATCGTTGCAGATAAACTCCTCCAGTTCGCCGTATTGGTCTTTCCTACCGGTTACGCGGAGAATTTCCTCACCTTTCATCCACAAAACAGTTTTGCCACAGCACTTTGCGCATTCACGATGTGCATCGAATGGCCTTGTAAACCAAACACGGCTTTTAAAACGAAATGTTTTATCTGTTAAAGCTCCCACAGGACAAACATCAATCATATTTCCTGAAAAATCATTGTCAACTGCCTTTTGGATCAGTGTACTGATTTCAGAATGATCACCACGGCCCAAAACTCCATGAACGCGGTTATCAGTAATCTGGTCAGCTACTTTCACACAGCGGTAACACAATATGCAGCGGTTCATGTGAAGCTTGATCAGATCGCCGATATCAATCGGATCAAAGGTTCTGCGGTCTTCTTCGGTGCGGGTTTCTTCCAGTCCATGCTCGTAGGAAAGGTCCTGCAGGTGGCATTCGCCTGCCTGGTCACAAACGGGGCAGTCGAGCGGATGGTTGATCAGCAGGAATTCGGTAATTGCCCTTCGGTTGTCCATCACTTCGGGTGAAGTCCTGTTTTGAACCACCATTCCATCCTGAACAGGTGTGCGGCACGAGGCTACCAGTTTAGGCATCGGACGGTTGTCCTTGAATGAGCCTTGTGAAACTTTTACAAGGCAGGTACGGCAATAACCGCCACTGCCTTCCAGTTTGGAATAATAGCACATGGCAGGCGGAACCACGCTACCGCCAATTTTTCGGGCAGCATTCATGATGGTTGTTCCGGCCTCAACCTCAACCTCAATATTATCGATGGTTACCTTTAAAAGGGGCATTTCTGGAGTTTTACGTGTTCTTCAAATTCTTCGCGGAAATGACGTATTGCACTTGCAACCGGCCATGCTGCTGCATCACCAAGCGGGCAAATCGTATTTCCTTCAATATGTTTTGAGATATCAACCAGCAGGTCGATGTCTTTCATGGTTCCGTGTCCGGATTCTATCCGATGTAGTATTTTTTCCATCCAGCCTGTTCCTTCGCGGCAGGGACTGCATTGTCCGCAGGATTCGTGGTGGTAGAATTTGGCAAATGTAAGCAGGTTCTTAACAATGCAGGTGGTTTCGTCCATTACGATAAACCCGCCTGATCCCAGCATAGTTCCCGATTGAAATCCTCCTTCTGAGAGCGATTCGTAGCTCATCAGTCTTGGTTTTCCTTCTGCGGTTTTAAGTATCAAATGGGCTGGAAGAATTGGTACTGACGATCCGCCGGCAACAACTGCCTTTAACGTATGATCATGACGGATACCTCCACAATATTCATCACTATAAATAAATTCCTCAACAGGCAATCCCAGTTCAATTTCGTAAATACCTGGTTTATTGATATGGCCACAGGCTGAGATCAGTTTAGTTCCTTTGCTGTTGCCTATTCCGATGGCAGAGTAAGCTTCGCCACCGTTATTTATTATCCAGGGCAATGCAGCAATGGTTTCAACATTATTAACAACTGTTGGACAGCCATATAATCCGACAACTGCAGGAAACGGCGGTTTGATACGAGGATTTCCACGTTTTCCTTCGAGCGATTCCAGAAGAGCAGTTTCTTCACCACAAATATAAGCTCCGGCACCAGGCTGGCAATACAAATCAAGTGAATATCCGCTTCCTTTGATATTTTCACCCAGGAAACCATTTTTATAAGCTTCTGCAATGGCTTTTTCAATGATCCGGAGAACATAAAACAATTCCCCTCGGATATAAATGTAGGAAGTTCGTGCACCAAGAGCGTAGGAGCCAAGAATCATTCCTTCAATAAGCTGGTGTGGATTAAGCTGGCCGATATGCCTGTCCTTAAATGTTCCGGGTTCACTTTCATCAAAATTGCAGACGAAATACCTGGGATTATTGGTCTTTTTATCAATAAAACCCCATTTCATTCCTGCAGGGAAACCAGCGCCGCCACGTCCGCGTAAACCGGATTTGGTTACTTCGCTGGTTACCTGGTCAGGTGTATAATTTTTAAGCGCTTTTTCGACAGAGGAATATCCTCCCAACTTCCTGTACACCTCGTAACTGGCCAGACCGGGAACATCAATATTTTTTAAAAGTATTTGTTCGGCCATGGTTTACAGGTAAGGATTTGTATGCGATATTTTATTTTCGGCTTTCCATTTATCGAGCAACTCATCTGCTTTCTGAGTGGTAAGATTTTCATGATATTCGGTTCCTACCTGTAATACAGGAGCATTTCCACACGCGGCAAGGCATTCTACTGTTTTGATTGTAAACTTACCATCAGCAGTAGTTTCACCGGCTTTGATTCCCAAGCGATTTTCGAAATGAGCCAGAATTTCTTCGGAACCTTTTAACATACAAGGGCCGGTCTGGCAGACTTCAATAACACAATTACCAACCGGCTGCAGGTTGAACATACTATAAAATGAAGCAACTTCAAAAACTTCAATAGGTTGAATATCGAGTAATGACGCCACATATTCCATGGTTTCGGAACTCAGCCATCCCTGATTTTCGGCCTGGGCAATATGCAATACGGGAAGCAAGGCTGATTTCTGCCTTCCTTCCGGGTACCGTTTGATGATCTTGTTTACGAGATCGAGTGTTTCGCGGTTAAATTCCGGACCAGTTTCCGTATTTTTTAATGTTGAATTCATTATTTATTTTTCTTATTCATTTTCAACGCTTTGATATCATTTTCAAGTTCATTCAAGCTTTGTAGTTTTTCTGTTTTCATTTGCATTAATTGAAATTTATCGTACTCGGCAAGTGATTTTTGTATAGCTGTTTCATGGCTTATTTTACCAGCATGAGTAAGCAATTCACGTCCGTTTATTTGCAAAATATCATCTAATTTTTTAATCCAATCGATCATGTACATAGGTGTACTTTGTTGTGCCATAGTTTCGGCAAAAGCCAGGTATTGTTCTACTAATAAGCCAAGTAACCTAATCTCAGCTTCATTAAGATAATTCTTTGCAATACTTACATCATTCTTTTTTATGGAAGTACTATTATTCTTATCAAAGGATTGCATTCCTAACAAGGGCAAAGATGCATCTACCCTACGGAATACTAATTCGGCCGCAGTTTGTTGACTAATCGCCCAAAGTAATTTGTTTTGCACAATTTTAAAGAACTCTATTGTTTTTTCATCATTTGGGTTGTAATCAATGCTGGTAGTATAAATATCTTTGATTTTTTGATAAAAGAAACGTTCTGACAACCTAATTTCACGGATACGTTCTTGTAATTCATTGAAGTAATTCATTGAATCACCTTTCTTAAAACGATCATCGTTTAATAAGAAGCCTTTAACGATATATTCTTTTAAGTGTTGAGTAGCCCAAATGCGGAATTGTTTACCTTGTTGAGATTTTACTCTATATCCAACAGAGATAATCACATCAAGATTGTAATATTTTACATCCTTTTCTTGTGTTTTCCCTTGTACAGCACCATGTTGAGTGGTGTGTCGGAAATTCCGACATACCATATGCTCATTTAGTTCCCCTTCACTAAAAACATTTTTAATATGTTCAGTAATCGTCGTTCTCCCTTTATCAAATAACAACGCCATTTGCTCCTGAGAAAGCCAAACAGTTTCCTGTTCCAAACGAACATCTATTTTTATATTGCCTTCAGAGGCTTGGTAAATTAGAATTTCTCCCTTGTCCATTTTGTAGCACCATCAAATCTTTACAAGTAATTACGCATCCAATTCTCCGGCAATCACATTCATCGAGCTCATCGTAAGAATTGCATCCGATAACATGGCTCCTTTCACCATTTCAGGATAAGCCTGGTAATAAATAAAGCAAGGCCGGCGGAAATGCAGACGTGAAGCGGTACGTCCGCCATCACTGACAAGGTAGAACCCTAATTCTCCGTTAGCGGCTTCTATGCTATGGTAGACTTCGCCAGCAGGAATATCGGTTTCACCCATCACAATTTTGAAATGCCAGATGAGGGCTTCCATATTGTTGTACACTTTTTCTTTTGGAGGCAACACAAACCTTGGATCAGGAGCAAAGTAGGTTTCCTTGTCTTCCATTTTATCGAGTTTGGCAATTGCCTGTTCAATAATGGATAAGCTCTGCCTCATTTCTTCCTGCCTTACCATAAAACGGTCGTACGTATCTCCGTTTTGTCCGACAGGTATAATAAAGTCGAAATCTTCGTAAGAACAATATGGATTCATTACACGAACATCGTAATCAACACCGCAGGCACGTAAATTCGGACCTGTGAAACCATAGGCGAGTGCGCGGTCGGCCGGGAATGCACCTACATCGATGGTGCGATCCATGAAAATGCGGTTTCGTGCCAGTAATCTTTCAAATTCATTGAGCTTGGCCGGATAGTCTTTCAGGAAAAACCTGATTTTTCCCCAGGCTTTCGCACTGAAATTTCGTTCGAAGCCGCCAATCCTGCCCATGTTGGTTGTGAGGCGCGATCCGCAAATTTCCTCATAAATTTCGTAAATGAATTCCCGGTTCTGGAAAATGTAGGTGAACCCGGTAAGCGCACCGCTATCCACACCGATTACGCTGTTGCATATCAGATGGTCGGCAATGCGGGCAAGCTCCATAACAATGATGCGCAGATAATCGACACGTTTCGGCGTTTGTATGCCCAGCAATTTTTCAACCGTCATGTGCCAGCCCATATTATTGAGTGGGGCTGAGCAATAGTTTAACCTGTCAGTAAGCGGTGTAACCTGGTAAAAAGGCCTGCGTTCGGCAATTTTTTCGAATGCACGGTGGATGTATCCGATTGTTTGTTCGGTACTTACAATAAATTCACCATCCATCAGCATCACGTTCTGAAACACGCCATGCGTAGCCGGATGAGTAGGGCCAACATTTAATGTGTTGTACTCCTTCGGCTCTTCCGCTTTAACGAAATCTCTTACCCAGTAATCACTATCTACTTCTTTTGCCATGTATGGTTTGGTATTCTCTTCTGTTCAGTTAATCGTTCGCTTCGACTTGCTTCGGCGAAAGCTCAGCAACCATCGCTCAGCGTGACACAATTCGTTATTCGTTAATCGTTATTTGTTCGCTTCGACTCCGCTCAGCGTTACATAATTAGTTATTAGTTAATCGTTAATTGTTAATCGCTATTCGTAAATCGTTATTCGTAAATCGTAACTCGTAAATTGTTACCTGTTCCTACTACCATTAACTTATTAACCATTAACCATTAACTTATTCCCCCCCCCCATCACCTCCCAAACATCCCGTCATTCTTATCTTCTCTCGTCTGATCTTCAAGCGGAAAATCTTTTCGTAACGGGAATCCCACAAAATCGTCAACATTCAGAATACGCACCAGGTTGGGATGGCCTTCGAATTGTATTCCGAAGAATTCGAAAGTCTCACGTTCCATCCAGTTGGCGGAAGGCCAGATTGTTGTCAGAGTTGGAATTATGGGATTATTTATTTCTGTTGCTGTTTTAATTCTGATCCTGTGGTTGTTAACGAAGCTGTGCAAATGATAAACCACTCCAAGTTGTTCTTTTTCGGGGTAATGCATTCCGCAAAGTGTAGTCAGGAAATTGAACTGAAGTTCAGAATCATCGCGAAGGAATTGAAAAACATTCTGAATTTCTTCCTTTTTTACATGAATACATAGCATATCAGTCTGCAACTCATTTGACAGAATAGCATTGCTGAATTGATCAGTGAGTTTAGTTACAACTAACTTGTTTCTTTCGGGTTTGATCTGGAACACTAAGCAGTATTTTGAGGGAGAAATTTTACCGGGAATTGTTTCTTATTCAGTCAATGATTTTCAAAGGTACCGAATTCACCTGAAAAACTATTCCATATTATATTTTTTCATTAAATCTTCGTATTCTTTGGAACTTCGTCGTCTGAGTGATTCGTTTCCGACAAGTTCCTGTATTTTAATAATACCGTCGATAATTTGTTCCGGTCGGGGAGGGCATCCCGGCACATAAACATCAACCGGAATTACGCGGTCAATTCCCTGCAATACGCTGTAGGTATCGAATATTCCGCCACTCGAAGCGCATGCGCCAACGGCCATAACCCATTTGGGTTCAGCCATCTGTATATAGATTTCGCGTAAAACGGGTCCCATTTTTTTTGCCACGGTACCCATAACCATAAGCAGATCACTTTGGCGTGGCGAAAAGCTTAAGCGCTCGGATCCAAACCGGGCCAGGTCGTAATGCGAGGCCATGGTAGCCATAAACTCGATTCCGCAGCATGAAGTGGCAAAAGGCAATGGCCACAAGGAATTTTTGCGGGCTAAGCCAACCGCTTTTTCGAGCGAAGTGGCAAAAAATCCTTGTCCGGAAATTCCTTCAGGAGTTTCGGCAACAGTTGGTTTTAGTATTTGATTTTGATTTTCTGACATGAACAAGTTGTTTACAGCTTTCATTATCGTTTATCCCATTTTAAAGCACCTTTGAGGATTATATAAACAAATCCGGCTAGAACAAGTGCCATAAATAATAACATTTCGATAAATCCATCTTTTCCAAGAGCTTTTAAATTAACCGCCCAGGGATACATGAAAATTACTTCTACATCGAATAAAACAAAAAGAATAGCAATGAGAAAATATTTTACTGAAAACGGGCTACGGGCATTTCCCATGCCTTCGATGCCACATTCAAAATTCTCGAGTTTTGCTTTTGACGATCGTTTTGGGCCAAGAAAATGAGTAAGAAGCATCGTTGTTATCACAAAGCCGAGAACAACAATGGATTGAATTAAAATAGGCAGATAATCTTTAGGCATCTTGTTTAAAGTATTGTGAAAACATTAACGGTTGAAATACCGTATTGTTTGTAAAAATAGAAATTTAATCTAAGAAAAGTAGATTTTGATGATTCGATCTGAATGATTACAGGATATGAACATAACTTAAGACATTGCTGCAAAGTTATAAAATAATATACTGCCAATATTAAAAGGTTCATGCAATACTCTCAAATTCATATTTTGAGAAATCAATCAAAGTATGCCTGAAACTTAAACCTTAATAATTTGTTATTTTTATTAGAATTTACATTTAAAGTTATAGGATAATTTCCTAATTAACTATTAGTGTAAAAAGTTTTAACATAGCAGTTTAAGGAAAACAAATACTAAAATTCGAAAATGACTAATAAAGCAGAATTTGAAAAACGGCGTAAAGTTGTAGTTGTTGGAGCTGGTGCAGTGGGAGCAACCTATTGTTATGCACTTGCGCAAAGTGGATTGGCAGATGAAATTGTACTTATCGATATGAACACTGATCTGGTACAAGGGCAGGTTCTCGACCTGATTCATGGGCAACCATTTTTTCCTACCGTTGATATCCGCGCGGGAAATTCGGAAGATTACAAGGATGCCAAACTTGTTGTTATTACAGCCGGTGCCGCGCAGAAACCTGGCGAGACACGTTTGCAACTGCTTAAAAAAAATTCAGAAATAGTTGGCAGTATTGCTGACGATATTGCCGCACATAAATGTGAAGGAGTAATGCTAATTGTCAGTAACCCTGTTGATGTGCTCACATATGTGGCGCTGAAGCGTTCAGGGTGGGATAGGAGCCGGGTGATCGGTTCAGGTACAGTTCTCGATAGCGCAAGGTTCAGGCATTTGCTTGGCGAAAAATGTGGCGTTGATGTGCATAATGTTCATGCGTATATGCTTGGCGAGCATGGCGACAGCGAATTTGCAGCCTGGTCAATGACTCATGTGGCAGGAATTAGTATTGACGAATATTGCCCGTCGTGCGGAATGTGCTCCGACTGGAAAAATCAACGCCATTTGATAGAGCAACAAGTGCGCGATTCAGCCTATCATATTATAAATTACAAAGGTTCAACTCATTATGCAGTTGGCCTTGCACTGGTAAAAATTACAGAAGCCATTCTCCGCGGTCAAAGCAGTGTGCTTACAGTTTCGGTATTACTTGATGGTGAATTTGGTTTGAAGGATGTTTGTTTGAGCGTGCCTTGTATTGTGTCGGATGGCGGTGTAAATAAGATTATCAAAAGTCCGCTGGCTGGTTCAGAAATTGAAGCTTTGCAACGCTCAGCCGATATTCTACGGCAATCAATAAAGTCACTTGAATTGATTTTCTGACCAATTTTGCTGATGCCTTTTTTCTTGCTATCAGGCATGATTGATAGTTTGATTGCGCAATTCTATGCTTAAATCAACGCAAGGGTTCAAGGCGTTCAAAACATTCAATACTTTCTTTAGTTGAATTAAACAGTACGTATCGTTTTGGCATTACCGTATACTCACTCCTTGTCTGCCATTTCATCCCGGCGGTATGTTTTCATAGTTTCTTTTTTCTTTATACTTAACCTTTTTGTTCGGTATATAATCTTCTTAATCTCTCGCTTGCTACTGACGTTTTAACTGTCTTTTGATTTTTTACTTGTATTGTGATTTCAACTGTTTTCGCATTGTGAACCTTAACCGAATCAGAGAAAAACTTTTTATACTACTTGTGAAACATAGTTCTAAATTGCCAATTCGTAAATGATGGGGCAGCTGGTACCTCCTTTCTGTCAATGTAGATTTTGATAGTGTGGATTATGCCTGGATGGAAGTTTCAGTTAAATCATCTCTGTATCCCTTCTGGATAAATCGTGATCAAAGTAACTTATGCATATTCGCCGGGAATTCCGTATATTAGTACCACCCAATTATTCGGGCTATTAACTTAATATCCTAGGGAATTATGAAAAAGAGAGATCGTTCGACTGAAGTCGCAGATTTGAAGGCGGTTGCCCATTTTGAGGATGACCTTGTGCTTTTTATTGACAGTGAAGATCCTAATGTGCCTGCATCTCTTTGCGTTCAGGCTGATTTTGGCAAAGGGCAGTTCGGCCCGGTACAACCTATGGGCATTTACCTGGAGTCGGAATTGTACCAGCGCATCCACGACGGTGACAGGCGGATATCGTACCGGCAGCGCATCCATGAAGAAATGAACCCGGATGTAACTGCTGCCATGCTCAGTGATTTTAGTAAAAAACGCTTGCTTAAGCTGGAAAACCTGGAGTTGTTTAAACGTAACTTCCCCGTATGGGAGCCAGGTGGGTAGAGTTGAGCAGGAATTACATCCCTTTGATAAGCCACAAACTTATACTCTTTAAACGGTGTAACGGTAAAACTCCCTTGGTAAACGTGAACTGCGCTCAAATTAAGCTGTTTTAAATAGCGACAATAACTTTTCCTCTTGGCCTGCCTTTTTCGGCAAATTCAAAGGCTTCGGATGCCTTTTCCAGGGTAAAAATATTTTCTATGACCGGTTTTAACTTCTTCTCACAGAACAGTTTTTCAATCTCTTCGTAATCTTCCTCTCTTTTTCGCATATTCATCGATGTGATCTTTTTGTGCGAAAACAGCCAGATAATATTTGTTAAGAACGCCGGAGCAAGCAAAATCAGCGGTGAGGCATAGGTGCCATTTTTTTTGAGTAAGCGGAATATATCTTTAAATTTCATCTGACCCCAGGCATCAAGTATTGCATCATACTCATCAGATATATGTGCCAGATCTTCTTTCCTGTAACCGATAATTTTATCTGCACCTAGCTGCATTGCCAATTCGCTGTTAACTGAACTGCACGAAGCTGTTATAACAGCTTCTTTTGTCTTTGCTATCTGAACGGCAAAATGCCCGACTCCACCTGTTGCTCCATTTATCAGCAAATTACTTCCGGCAATTACGCCGCATCTTCTTATCCCATTTAATGCTGTAAGTGCTGCTACTGGTAATGATGCCGCTTCCTGAAATGTCATTCCATCAGGTATAAATCTGGCGTTTTTTGTTTCTGTTACAAGTAATTCAACCAGTGAACCAGGTTTTCCAAAAAAGATGGGCACTGCACCATAAACCCTGTCGCCAACCTTAAACTTAGTGTCGCCATCAGCGGTTTTCCTTACGATTCCGGCAAAATCAGAGCCGACGATCTTAGGCAATTTGGCACCCGGCAGAAATCCGGTATTGGCATTAAATAATTTATAATCAACCGGATTTATGGAAACCGCTTTCACTTCGATTAACATCTGGCTTTTATCAGCAACAGGATCGGGCAGATCGCCATAAATACCGGTATCTGATTTTTTAAAGGATAACTTATAAAATGCTTTCATACAAATTCTGTAACGATATGCTTTTGGGGTTAATCCACAGTAAAACAAACAAGTATTCTGAACTAAATGTTTTGAGCCCCAATGCGGTTAAGAGCAATCCATTAACCAAATAAAAAGTTGGCCTGCTATAAATCCCGTACACGCAAATATTTGCTGCATCGGGAATAAAGCAGCCAACGCAAATATAGACAGTAAAAAGCAAAAAACACCGGGGGACTTTGTCACAACCAGATAATTCATCGATAAATTCCCCCTATTAATACAGCACTTATTGCTTTCGGTAGATTATAGTTTTAACCAAAAGATCATCAGCACTATCTTTGCCTCGCTTTAAAGCCCTGATAGAATATCTCTATACATAAAAGAGCAGCAAGGCAACACCACTAACGAAACGAGAAATTGAAAATCACTAATTTTAAATACTAATTATAATGGAAACAAAATCGAAAAAATCACTCAATTATTACATGCGTTCTTTACACCGCGATATTGGTTTTATTATTGTCGGACTCACAATTATCTATAGCATAAGCGGAATTGTACTTATTTACAGGGAAACAGGTTTTTTGAAACATGTAGAACTAATAGAAAAACAACTTTCAACAAATATAAATGAAACCGAACTGGGCGGGATTCTGCGCATCAGAAATATGGAGGGGTTAAAAACGGAAGGAGATGTAGTGAGTTTTAAAAATGGAACATACAATAAAAAAACCGGAATTGTTAAGTATTCCGAAAATGCACTTCCCACATTTCTCGAAAAACTCAACAACTTGCATAAAACATCAGACAAAGGCATAACACATTGGTTTATAACAATTTTTGCAGTCCTGTTATTGTTTTTAGCAGTTTCCTCTTTCTGGATGTTTAAACCGAATCTAAGTACATGACAAAAACCCACAACACTCTTTAAATTTATTTAAATCATTACCGAACAATACATTAGCAAGGAATGTCAGGCCATATTTAAAAAGACTTTTTGCTTTTCTGCCATGCGTTTTAATTTTGATAGGGCA